>CAJXOQ010000005.1 GCA_913057975.1 uncultured Marinobacter sp. | reverse complement strand
ACCTCTCTATTCGTCGGCAGCGTCAGATGTGTATAAGAGACAGGCATGGCGCTGTCGGCCTTGTGCAGTCCTTCAAAATAGGTTTCGAGCAGGACCGGGATGGCTTCGTAAGGCATGGGTGAGTTCATTGTGCGACCAGTCCTTCCGACGACATTGCGGCTTTAACGCTCGGCCGGGCCGCAATGCGATTCCAGAGGGTGTTCAGGAACGGCCAATCCTTGAGATCGATCCCGGGCACGGCAGCCCAACTGCACACTACAAAAAGGTAGGCGTCAGCAACGGTGAAGGTGTCGCCCACCAGATAGGCTCGACCATCGTCGAGCAGAGACTCCAGGTAGTCGAAATGGCGGGGGATGGTCTTAAGTGCCTGGGCACGTTGTTCGTCCGTTGCGCTGGCTTTGAAGAAGGGACCAAAGGCCTTGTGCAGCTCCGATGCAATGTAGTTCAGGTGCTCCTGCAAACGGGCTCGCTCAAGGGTGCCTACGTCGGGTATCAATGTGGTTGATTCCGCCAGGTATTGAAGGATCGCAGCGCCTTCGGTCAGTACCGCTCTGCCGGTATCCAGCGCCGGCACATAACCTTTGGGGTTGACGGTTTTATAGTCGATACCGGACTCGGTGCGCTGGGTTTGGGTATCAACGGGCTCAAGGGTGAAATCAATACCCAGTTCTCTAAGTACAATGTGTGTCGCCAGTGAGCAGGCGCCGGGTTTGAAATACAGTTTCATGGGTAGATCTCCTTTGTGTGATAAGCACTGGGCTTGGACACAGAGGAGATTACTGCCTGCAATAAGAATAAAATAATATTGAGTTATTATGATAATGATAATTTAATAGAATCATCTTTGGTTGAAGAAACAAGAGGCGTTGATGAAGCTGGAGCAATTGCGTGTACTGGATGCCATCGTGACGCAAGGCAGCTTTCGCAAAGCGTCTGAGGTGCTCTACAAATCCCAGCCCGCTTTGAGCCAGGCTATCAAAAGCCTGGAAGAGGAAACCGGGCTAACCCTGCTGTCCCGGGAGAGTTACCGCCCGGTGCTTACCCCAGCCGGTAAGGCCTATTACCGCCAGGCACGGGGTGTACTGGACCAGGTACAGGCCCTGAAGGAGTTGGCCGGCAAGTTGTCGGCCAGCCAGGAAGCGGAGGTGCGGCTGTCGGTATCCGCCACTTGTCCGTTGGGTAATCTCCTGTCAGTGATTGGTGAGCTCAAGGAGGCATACCCAGCCACGGATATCCGGCTGATGTCGGATGCCATGGGTGGTAGTGCAGAACGACTCATGGCGGGCGAGGTTGATTTTATCATCGCCACAATGGATGGTCTTTCCACAGAGGCAGTTCATGCTTCGCCCTACACCGCCGTGAATATCATCCCGGTAGCCCATCCCGGCTATGGTCCGGCAAGCAGTCGCAAGCGGCTGAGCAATGCTGAAATGCGCCCGTACGTCCAGGTTGTGGTGGCGGGTACCGGGCAGGGGCAATATGACCAGAGCCGGGACGTGGTTCCGGAGAGCCTACGGTGGACGGTGTCGGATTTTGCCGCTAAAAAAGAAATTGTGCTGGCCAGGATGGGATGGGGCGGTCTGCCGGAGCACTTGATTGCCCGTGAATTGGAGGCCGGCGAACTGGTAACGCTTGATCTGAAAGGTTACCCGATCCGCCGTTCACAGCTTCATCTGGTACGTCGTCGGGAAGGCGCTCTGGGGGTGGTTGCCCATGAGCTTTGGGAGCGACTCTCCACCAATTAAGAATCTAGAGGTAAAAAATGACCATCCAGAATGTGCTGGGAATTGATCTGCCTGTCATCCAGGCGCCAATGGCCGGTGTGCAGGGGCATGAACTGGCTGTAGCGGTGTCCAATGCAGGAGGGCTGGGCTCGTTGCCCTGTGCCATGCTTAGCTCTGAAGCACTGCGAAAAGAGTTGGAAGCACTGACAAGCCAGACCAGTAAGCCCTACAACGTCAATTTTTTCTGTCACACCCCGCCAGAGCCAGACGCCGATGCAGAGCGTCATTGGCGCAAGGCTCTCTCGCCATATTTTGACGAGCTGGGTATTGATTCCAACGATGTATCCGCACAAGCAGGAAGGGCCCCTTTCAGCTCAGAGGCAGCGGATGTGCTGGCGGACTTCAAGCCGCCGGTGGTGAGTTTTCATTTTGGCTTGCCAGCACAAGAGTTGATGGCGCGTATAAGAGGGTGGGGCGGGAAGATACTGTCGACCGCCACAACCGTGGACGAAGCGCTCTGGCTGGAGGCGCAGGGCGTCGATGCCATTATCGCGCAAGGGCTTGAAGCGGGCGGCCATCGTGGGTTTTTTCTGTCGCGGGATGTCAGCACTCAGGTTGGCACCTTTGCCCTGATTCCACAAATGGTAGACGCGGTGGAAATCCCCGTTATCGCCGCTGGCGGCATTGCAGACTGCAAAGGCGTACAGGCTGCAATGGCGCTTGGGGCGGCCGGAGCGCAGATTGGCACCGCGTATTTGTTGTGCCCCGAAGCTCAAACCAAAGCAGTGCATCGCGCCGCCCTGAAATCAGAGGCCAGCCGTGTTACCGCACTGACTAATGTGTTCAGCGGTGGCGCCGCCCGGGGTATTGTGAACCGAATAATGCGTGAATTGGGGCCGATGAGTTCCAAAGCTCCTGCTTTCCCCCTGGCATCATCCGCCATTGCACCATTACGTGCGAAAGCCGAAGCTGAGGGGCGCGGTGACTTTTCCCCTTTGTGGGCGGGGCAGAATGTTGGTGGCTGCAAGGAAGTTTCTGCTTCAAGTCTTACACGGGAGATCGGGACTTCTTCGAAATAAGAAGCCGGAGCCGGCGATATTAGAGGGCTAGCCGCCGCTATTATGCGGCGAAAGACCAAATTAACCTTGTCTTCGTAGTTGCCTGCAATAGACTGATAACTGCAGCCGGAAACCCGTCTTAGGGTGTTGTTGCGGCTTGATAATCAAAGAAAGGCCAACCAATGAGAGGAATAACCGTGCCCGCTATCTTTCCTTTTTACCGCGCAGCGGCTTTTACCCTTGCTCTGATCGCCGGGCCGG
This sequence comes from uncultured Marinobacter sp., assembly GCA_913057975.1. GTDB lineage: Bacteria > Pseudomonadota > Gammaproteobacteria > Pseudomonadales > Oleiphilaceae > Marinobacter. The sequence continues at coordinate 51,916 of CAJXOQ010000005.1, read as the reverse complement.
CTATGGCTGCTGATCCAGTAGTGGTGTCGTCCAAGATCGATACGGAAGGCGCTGTGTTGGGCCAGATGATCCTGCAAACCCTTGAAGAAGCCGACATTCCGGTTGAGAACCGCCTGCAGCTCGGCGCGACCAGCATCGTTCGCAATGCTATCAAGGCCGGCGAGATAGATCTGTACCCGGAGTACACCGGCAATGCCGCTTTCTTCCATGATCAGGCAGACCGGGACATCTGGAAAGATGCCGCCAAGGCCTACGAGCAGGCTGCCAGCCTTGATAAGAAGGCACATAACATTGTCTGGCTAACACCGGCGAAAGCCAACAATACCTGGGCCATGAGTGTGCGGGGCGATCTGGCACGTGAGAACGGCTTGAACACGCTTGAAGATCTGGCTTCCTATATCAATGGCGGCGGCGCCTTCAAGTTTGCAGCCAGTTCCGAGTTTGTCGAATCTGCCAGCGCGTTGCCGGCGTTCCAGGAAGCGTACGGTTTCAAACTGGGGTCTGATCAGTTGCTGATCCTGTCCGGCGGCAACACTGCTGCGACGCTCCGGGCTGCGGCCCTGACCGACAACGATGTGAATGGCGCCATGACCTACGGCACTGATGGTGGTCTGAACGCACTCGATCTGAAGGTGATGGAGGACACATTGGGTGTCCAGCCGGTCTATCAGCCCGCGCCTATCGTGCGCGCGGAGGTGCTGGAAACGTATCCGAACATCCGCGAAGTTCTTGCGCCGGTCTTTGAGTCACTGGACCTGGAAACCCTTCAGCGTCTGAATGGTCAGGTTGCGGTGAATGGTGTGCCTGCCGAAGCAGTTGCCCGGGACTATCTGGATTCCCTGGCTCAGGACTAAGATTTGGCGATCACCGAGACTTTGCGCCCAAACCGAGTCATTCCAGTGCTTGGGGGAGTGGCCCTGGCACTGGTCTGGTTGCTGGACCTTGGTACTATCCAACCCAACCGTATTGTTCCGGGCACCGGCCATGGCCTACTTTCGGCCGTGGGATGGACAGGGGCAGGGCTGGTTACGGGGATTCTGTTGGCGACCATTGTGCTGTCCACATTGCCGTTACGTCGTCGCTATGAGCTCCTGCTCGGTCTGATTGGGCTTTCACTGGCAACGATGCCGCTGTTGCTGGATGTGTTTGCCGCCCTCCATCTGCCCGAGGGGCCGCCCTACGCCCGTTCGTCGGTCGGGGCAGGGTTCTGGTCTCTTCTGTTCCTGCTTTCGCTGATGTTGATTGAGACCCTTGGCCGGCTCGAAGCCCGGCGTTGGTTGCAGTTGATGCTGCTGGTCTTTGTCGGTGGAAGCTGGCTTGTCTTTCTCCGTGGCGAGGGCCTGGAGAGTCTGTCGCTGGTGCGGGAGTTCAACGCTCGCCCCGACAAGTTCCAGCAAGCGCTCTGGACGCACCTGGCCCTGGCTTTGGGCGCGGTTACCATCAGTGCCGGCCTGGCGTTCGCCCTGGCGCTTAAAATGATCCGCAGTCCCGCCTGGCAGCGTCCTCTTCTGGGCGCCGTCAGTTTTCTGCAAACCATTCCAAGCCTTGCGGTGTTTGGTTTGCTGATTGCGCCACTCAGTGCGCTCTCGTCAGCGCTCCCGTTTCTGCAGGATCTTGGCATTCGTGGGATTGGTTGGGCGCCAGCGCTGCTGGCGTTGATCGCTTACAGTTTGCTGCCGATGGTGCGCAACACCTTTGTGGCCATTACCGAAGTTCCCGAAAGCCTGGCCGATGCGGCGCGGGGTATGGGTATGAATGAACACCAGGTGTTTTATCAGCTCAAGCTGCCGTTGGCGCTGCCGGTGATGATCGAGGGTGTACGTATCACAACCATTCAGGCAATCGGCCTGACGGCGGTAGCCGCCCTCATCGGAGCGGGTGGTTTCGGTGGTTTTATCTTTCAGGGGCTGGGGCAGGCGGCTATGGACCTGGTGTTGCTCGGCGCCTTGCCTACGATTGCGTTGGCGCTGCTTGCCGACGCGTTACTCACGATGCTGGCGGCCAGTCTCAAGCCGACACCGGCAACGGCCTGATAGGGGAAGGAACTGGTCGGATGATTGAACTGAAAAATGTCTCCCGGCGTTTCGGCGATACCATCGCAGTGGATGGGGTTAACCTGACCATCGAAACCGGTGAAGTTTGCGTGCTGGTGGGCAGTTCCGGCTGCGGTAAATCGACCACGCTGCGCATGATAAACCGTCTTTTGCCCCACAGCGCTGGCGAGATATTGGTGGATGGTGAGAACATCACCACCATGAATCCGGAACAGCTGCGGCTGAACATGGGGTATGTGATCCAGGGTACGGGGTTGTTTCCTCACTGGACGGTGGCGCGCAACATCGCCATGGTACCCAGGCTGTTGAACTGGCCGAGGGAGCGGATCGACGCTCGAGTCGACGAGTTGATGACCTTGTTGGATCTCGACCCCAGCGCCCACGCCAACAAATACCCCCAGCAATTGTCTGGCGGCCAAGCGCAACGGGTCGGTGTTGCGCGGGCATTGGCGGCGGACCCCAACATACTGTTGATGGACGAACCTTTCGGTGCATTGGATGCGATAACGCGGGAAAACCTCCAACTGGAAATGCTGCGGATCCAGAAACAGGTCCGTAAAACCACTGTTTTCGTGACCCACGATATTGATGAAGCACTGAAGCTGGCCACCCGCATTGCCGTGATGGATCAGGGGCGCATTATCCAGCATGACACGCCGGAGAATATCCTTCGGTATCCAGCGTCGAACTTTGTTGAAAACCTGATTGGCAAGCAGGACCGCGGTCTGAAGCTGATGAGCCTGCGGCCTGTGCGGGACCTGATGGCCAATCACACCGAGCCGCGGCAGTCGGAACCTGGGGAGCATGTACTCAGGGAGGAAGACAGTGTTCGCCTGGCTCTGTCCATGATGCTCTGGCAGGACTTGCGGCAGGTCGCGGTGTTCAATGCGCAGGGGCAGGAGACAGGTGTGATTACCCGTGAACGCATTATCCAGGAAGGCGTGTAATGCGTGTCTGGTTACCTGCCACTCTTTTGGCCTCACTACTGCTCGCGCTGAGTGCCGGCATGCCGGTGCTGGAGCCATTGTTCAATTGGGTGCAGCCGGGCAAGCAGCAGGTGATCTATGAACGGGAGAGCTTTTTATTCCTGCTTCAGAATCACCTGATGCTGGTCGTCGTATCGGCGGCCGTGGGTACGTTCGTTGCGGTGGCTGGCGGCATCTTTGTTACCCGTCCTTTTGGCCGCGATTTCCTACCCTTGGTTGGGCAAGTGGCCTCCATTGGCCAGACCTTTCCGCCGGTGGCTGTACTTGCGTTGGCGGTACCAGTGCTTGGTTTCGGCGAGGCTCCGATCCTTCTTGCGTTGGTCCTATATGGCTTGCTGCCCATTCTGCGCAATACCCTGGCGGGGCTGGAAGGTATCAATCCGGCTGTGCGGGAGGCCGCACTGGGTATGGGTATGTCGCCAGTGCAGGTCCTTGTGCGAGTAGAACTGCCCCTGGCCGGAAGGGTCATTCTCGCGGGTATTCGAACCTCTGTTACTATCAATATCGCGACCGCCGCTATCGGCTCAACCATTGGAGCCCGCACCCTGGGCGATCCGGTGATTGCCGGGCTGGTGAACGGCAATACCGCGTATGTGCTGCAAGGGGCGATTCTGATCGGGTTGCTTGCGCTGACAACGGATAGCCTGTTTGAAGCACTTGAACGATCCTGGGATCGTCGATTGCAATCCGTAGGAGTCTAGATGGGTAGTTATCTGCTGTTTGTTGTTATCGCTATAGCGACTGTCCTCAGCCCGGGGCCAGGCGTTATGTTGACACTGACCAACGCCATTCGGTTCGGTGTGTCCGGTGCCTTCGGAGGAATTCTGGGGATTGCCTTTGGTACGTTCATTGTTGCGGGTATTTCAGCCACAAGCCTGGGCATTGTACTGGCGACGTCGGCGACGGCGTTTAGCATCATGAAGTTTATTGGTGCCGCCTACCTGATTTATCTGGGGGTAAAACTGTGGCGGTCTCCTGTCACCGAAATTGAGGAAGCGACGACGGCAGCTCGGAGCAGGAAACTCCAGTTTCTTGAGGGGCTGACATTGCAACTCACAAACCCGAAAGCCGTATTCTTCTTCCTGTCTGTTTTTCCTCAATTTATTGATTACTCGACTGAATTTGTCGGCCAGTTCGCCCTTTTGGTTGTGACTTACAGCGCCCTGGTTGTCGCCATCCACTTGCTGTATGCGCGCCTCGCCAGATCCGCGCGTGGCTGGCTTTCTTCCGAGAAAGGTGGGCAGTTAGTCAATAAACTGGGTGGGGCTACGTTTGTTGGTTTTGGTGTGGGGCTGGCAACGGCAAGCAGGTAGCGGCGAATCACTTCCAGCGCTTATATGGGTGATCCAGTCGTTGGAAACTGCTCCATTGTCTGTGGTGTAGCCATCGGTTAGATTTTCCAAACATGTCGGCGATAAAGTCAAAGAAAGTGGTAACGCCTGGTGCATGTCGAGGGGAGGAAAAGCATGGAGCAAAGTGAAACAAACTCTCAGTTCAACGCGGAATTATTTTGTCCGGCCAAGCCCGGCGAAGGCGCTCCCTGGGCCTTTATCGTTCTGCCACGGGAGGCAAGCGAAAAGCTTCCCAGGCGGGGAAGAACAACGGTAGAGGCCAGCCTCAACGGTCATCATTTTCAGGTGACGCTCGAGCCCGATGGTCAATTGAGCCATTGGCTAAAGGTGAGCAAGGAACATCTCGAAGCTGCAGGTGTGAGCGTCGGTGATGTTGTTGATTTGGGCATCAGGCCGGTGGACCAGGAGCCTGAACCAGAGGTTCCCTCGGACCTGAAAGAGGCGTTGGAAGCGGCTCCTGAGGCTCGGGCGGTTTGGGACGATACAACCACCATCGCGCGTCTGGACTGGATTCATTGGGTTGTCTCAGCCAAGCAGGCGAAGACCCGAACGAAGCGGATTAGCGATGCGTGCGACATGCTGGCATCGGGAAAGCGGCGCGTTTGCTGTTTTGATCCTTCAGGTTATTACAGCAAAGCGTTTAGCGCTCCCAAGGCGGCGGACACACAGGAGATTGGATGAGCAAACCGGTAGTATCAAGCCCCCTGCGGCAAGCTTTCCCGCTGGTCGCAATCCTTTTGCTCACCGCCTGCGATGCGCCACAACTGCTTCCGCCTGACGCCCGACTTCCGGACGGCAGTACCTATTCCGGTGATATGCAGGACGGTTACTTTCACGGTGAAGGCGTTCAGGAATTTGCCAGCGGCATGGTTTACACCGGCCAGTTTCAGGAAGGCTACTGGCACGGCCATGGTGAGCTCGAGTCTCCGGCAGGTTGGCATTACGAGGGTGAGTTCCAGAGAGGGACGATGTCGGGGCAGGGCGTAATTGAAGACGACGGCAGCCGCTACGAGGGAGAATTTCGGAACGGTGAGTTTCACGGTGAGGGGCGTTACGAAGCCGGTGGCAGTGTCTATATCGCTGAGTTTGAAGATGGCAATCCCGTGGAGGGAAAACACGTTACGGATTACGGCACCTACGAAGGGGAGTTCCGTGACTGGTATTACCACGGTGAAGGCAGCTACGCCTTTATCGGTGAATCGGAGGATCTGGGCAGCCTCACAGGAACCTGGGAGTATGGTGAGTTCGTCGACCAGGAAGAGTACGTCGCGGAAGCACCTGTCCCGGAAGAGCCAGCGCTTTTGACCGAGACTATTCTCGTCGAAGACCGTCGGCGCCTGAACAACCAGATCGAGAGTCTCGCCCCGGAACAGGCGGGGACGGCAGACGCCTACTTCCTGGCCGTGGGTGGCGACGGTACCGAGTCGGTGTTCATGCGCGATATCCAGGTTGCCAAAACTGGCCTTCAGGCGCAGTTCGATGTGGAAAACCGCACCATCATGCTGCTCAATCACCGGGACTATGAAACGTTTCCTCTGGCTACCCGGCCATCCATTGCCTCAGCTCTGGAGGCATTGGATGCGCAGATGAATCCTGAGGAAGACCTGCTTGTGGTTCACCTGGTCAGCCACGGTATGCAAAACGGACAACTGCTGTTGCAGCAACCCGGTATCGAGTTGCCGAACCTCTCGCCGCAGGATTTTGCGGAAATGCTGGAACCACTGAACATACGCCGAAAACTGCTGGTGATTTCCGCATGCTACTCCGGCCAGTGGATAGAGCCACTCAAGGATGCAGACACACTGATCATGACCTCCGCCCGGGCAGATCGTACCTCTTTCGGCTGCGGTGATGACTCGGAAATGACCTGGTTCACCAAGGCGGTTTATCAGAGTGTGGGGCTGTCATTGGCCGACCCTGATGTCATGTTCGAGGACATCAACCAGCAGATCCGAACCTGGGAGGAAGAGATTGGTATGGAGGAATCGAATTGGTCCTATCCCCAATCGCACGTCGGTGAGAACCTGCGAGAGTGGTTGAGCCAGATGCCTCAGCCTGCACCTTACAAAGCTAAAACACTGTGATGAGCTCGCGATGGACCCACTGATCACAGCCGCTTCTTCTGCGGAGGCGGAAAAAGTGGGCAGTTGTGGGCAGCTCGTTTTCCGGGTTAGCTGCCAAAACCATCCATGGACAGGTGGCGCAGTGGGGTTGTTGCAGGCGCATCCTACGCATCCTAGATGTCTCGTGATTCAAACTCCGTATTGCGCGGATCAAGTTCCTCAACCCCCAATCCTGCTTCCGGAGTGACGGTGTAGTACTGCTCCTGCTGCTCCACAGTTGGGTGTTGGCGCTTCGGCCCCGCCACCATGAACAGGATCAGCCCTCCCAGCATCAGGGCATTGCTGACGAAAAGGCCCCGCGGCCCCAGAAAGTCCATGAACAGGGAACTGACCAGCGGGCCGATGATGCTGCCAATGCCGTAACTCAGTAACAGCGCTGTGCTCGCTGCGGTGATCTGGTGGGTTTCCATCAGGTCATTGGTGATGGCCACAGCGATTGGGTAGATGGCAGCACTGATGCCCATGTACAACCCGACGAATAGCACCAGGGCCACCATGCTGATGTTGCCAATAATGGCCGCAGCCAGACTGCACACGGCAGCGACGATGGCGGCCACCAGCATGACCCGGTATCGGTCGAAGCGGTCGCACAGTTGCCCGATGGGCCAGGCCATCAGCATGGCAGCCACGATGGCCGAAGCCATGAAGTTGGAGAGCTGCCCCAGGTTCAGACCAATCTGATTAGCGTACACTGGTCCCATGGCATAGAAGGCACTGATAAGCAGCCCGGCGATCAGTGCACCAAGCGTGCCCGTTGGTGACTTGTTATAGAGTTTACGTAATGACAGGCGTTCACCCTGCGAAACCGACGGTGACTCCCGGCGGGTCATTGCCAGGGGCGTGAGGGCGAGCACCACCAGGATGGTGGCCAGGGAAAAGGGAATAAAGCCCGCCGGATCGGCGACGCGTATCAGTACCTGGCCTCCGGCGGTGGATAGGAAGAAGATGACCTGGTAAATGGCAAACAGGCTGGCCCGGTTACGGTTGTCGGCCTTGCTGCTGAACCAGCTTTCCATCACGATCATCAGGCCGGCCATTACGAAGCCGCCAACGGCCCGTAGGCCACCCCAGAGTCCGGCCTGGACGGCCATTGGATAAATCAGTATTGAGGCAGAAAGCACCGCGGCGAAAACCGCGAACGCGCGGATGTGTCCCACCTTTTCAATGATGCGCCCGGCATAAAGTGTGCCGGCCACAAAGCCGATGGAGTAGAACGCCAGGATCCACCCGATCACACTGGCGCTGAAGTCTTCGATGCTGAGCCTGAGCCCCAGCAGGGTCATGAGGAAAGCGTTACCCGCGATGAGCAGAATGATGCTCAGGATCAGTGACGTCAGGCTGATGATGGTTTGCCGCATCAATCGTCCGTCCCCGCTTGTCCGCTAGTCTGGATGTCAGTATAAGTTTGTGGGGTTGTGCGGGAATACTGTAGTGATGGTCTCGCTTGAATTAAAGGGGCCCATCCGATCCGTCTGTGGTGTGAATTCGTGCGCTGTTGAGAACAGCGCTTCAGATGTGAGGTAGAAAGTTCATTGACGCCGGAACAAATCGATACCCTGCTGGAAACCATCCCTGACGCCCGTGACGGTCTCACCCGCACGGAGCGGATCATTCTCTATGTGTTACACGAAACCCAGCGTGAATTAAAAGGACGTAATGTGCCAACGGTTATGCTCTACGGCCGGGTGGTGGAATACGTCAATATCAGTGAAGCGGAGCTCCATGTCTATCTGGACAGGTTGGGTGTGAGGGGCGGCTGAGTTGCCCCAGGTCATTGATTTTCGCCGTTCATTATTTGCGCAAACGCTAATCCACTGTTAGGTTTCTAGTCAGGGCTTCATCCTGAATTCATAGGGAGAGCGCATGGCAGACACCGTCACTGACTTGCTGGTCCGCTACTGGGCCACCGGCTTCTTCATCGTTGCCACATTGGGCCTTTGTGCCTTTATGGTGGGTGCCTCCAGCTTGCTTGGAGGGCGTAGCCGGGGTGTCAGCAAATCCCTCCCTTTCGAGTCCGGCATCGTCGGCACCGGTGATGCCAGACAACGCTTTTCCGTCAAATTTTATCTGGTCGCGATGCTGTTCGTGATCTTCGATATCGAAGCCGTGTTCCTGTTTGCCTGGGCCATTGTCATTCCCGACGTGGGCTGGACAGGATTCTGGGGCGCGGCGGTTTTTATCCTGATTCTGCTGGCCGGTCTGCTCTATGACAGTCGTACCGGTGCCCTGGACTGGGCCCCGGAATCATCCAGCGGTAGACCTCGTAGTCCGGCAGGCTGATTCAACGCACCCGATTACGGCGCGGGCCAACGGTGATTTCGCTGTTGGGTCCAGCGCCCATGGAGGCGCAGCATGTCTTACACACTGACCAGGGCGGAACCTTCGCCGGAAGGTGACACGCAATACCCGGTACGGCAACAGGAACCGTCGGAAGATCCGGTGAAACGCCAGCTTGAACGCAATGTGTTCACCGGCAAGCTGAGCGACGTTCTCAATTCCGCGGTCAACTGGGGCCGCAAGAATTCCCTCTGGCCCTACAACTTCGGGCTGTCCTGCTGCTACGTGGAAATGACCACGGCCTTCACCGCGCCCCACGACATTGCCCGTTTCGGCTCCGAAGTTATCCGCGCATCGCCCCGACAGGCGGATTTCATGGTGATTGCCGGCACCTGCTTTATCAAGATGGCGCCGGTGATCCAGCAACTGTACGACCAGATGCTGGAACCCAAGTGGGTAATATCCATGGGCTCCTGCGCAAACTCCGGCGGTATGTACGACATCTACTCGGTGGTGCAGGGCGTCGACAAGTTCCTGCCAGTGGATGTGTATGTTCCCGGTTGTCCGCCCCGGCCAGAGGCCTTTCTGCAGGGGTTGCAGTTGCTACAGGACTCCATCCAGGAAGAACGCAGACCGCTGTCCTGGGTGGTTGGCGATCAGGGTGTCTATCGGGCGGAGATGCCGTCCCAGCGTGAAAAATGGCGGGATCAGCGCATCCAGGCCACCGAATTGCGCACGCCGGACAAACTGTGACAATCACGACTATGACGACAGGTGCCACTGACATCGAGAGCCTGCTGGGTGATTTCCGCGAGGATGTACTGCATGTGCAGCCCACGCTGACGGGCATGCCGGTATTCTGGGTGTCGCGAGAGAGTATCGTCGATATTTTGGCGCACCTGAAGCAGCAGCGAGCGCCGTTTTCCATGCTCTATGACCTGTCCGCCGTGGATGAGCGCTTGCGTGGTCACAGGAACGGTCTGCCAGAGGCTGACTTCACCGTGTTCTACCACTTGCTGTCGGTGGAGCGTAATGAAGACCTGATCCTGAAGGTTGGGCTGCCAGAGAGCGATTTGCGGGTGCCCACCGTTAGCAACGTCTTCGCCAATGCCAACTGGTACGAGCGGGAAATCCTGGACATGTTCGGCATCGCCGTCGCCGGACACCCGCATCCGGAGCGGATACTGATGCCGCCGACCTGGACGGGCCACCCGCTGAGGAAGGATTACCCCGCCCGGGCCACCGAGTTTGATCCCTATACCCTGACCGTGGAAGGCCAGGATGCCGAACAGGAAGCCATGCGGTTCGACCCGGAAGCCTGGGGCATGCAGCGTGAACGCGACGGGGCGGAGTTCATGTTTCTCAACCTGGGGCCCAATCACCCGTCCGCCCATGGGGCTTTCCGCATTGTGCTGCAACTGGACGGTGAGGAAATCGTCGATTGCGTGCCAGACATTGGCTACCACCACCGGGGCGCCGAGAAGATGGCCGAGCGCCAGTCCTGGCACAGCTTTATTCCCTACACCGATCGCATTGACTACACCGGTGGGGTGATGAACAACCTGCCTTATGTGCTGGCCGCAGAAAAACTGGCCGGTATTGAGGTGCCGGACAGGGTGAAGGTGATTCGGGTGATGATGGCGGAGATGTTCCGCATCACCAGCCATCTGCTGTTCCTCGGGACGTACCTGCAGGATCTGGGGGCCATGACGCCGGTGTTCTACACGTTCAGCGACCGGCAGCGGGGCTATGAGGTGATCGAAGGTATTACCGGATTTCGCATGCACCCGGCCTGGTACCGCATTGGCGGTGTGATGCAGGATTTGCCCCAGGGTTGGGAAAAACTGGTGCAGGGCTTTCTGGACTGGATGCCTGCGCGCCTGAAGGAATACGAGCGGGCGATGATGGAAAACGCCATCGTGCGCGAGCGAACCCGTCATGTGGCGGCCTTCAATACAGCCGAGGCACTGGAGTGGGGGGTGACCGGGCCTAACCTGCGGGCCACCGGCTGCGATTTTGATTTGCGTAAGCAGCGGCCTTACTCCGGTTATGAACAGTTCGACTTTGAGGTGCCGCTTGGCCACAACGGGGATGTGTTCGATCGGGGACAGTTGCGTATCGACGAAATGCGCCAGAGCCTTCGAATCATCCAGCAGTGCGTCAACAATATGCCCGCGGGTGACTACAAGGCGGATCATCCACTGACGACGCCGCCGCCCCGGGAGCGCATGCTCCAGCACATTGAAACCCTCATTACCCACTTTCTGCAGGTGTCCTGGGGGCCGGTGCTGGAACCCAATGAATCCCTGCAGATGATTGAGGCCACCAAGGGCATCAACAGTTATTACCTGACCAGTGACGGCAACACCATGAGCTACCGTACCCGCATCCGTACCCCGAGCTTCCCGCACCTGCAGCAGATACCGGCGGTGATGCGCGGAGGCTTCGTGCCGGACCTGATCGCCCACCTGGGCAGTATCGACTTCGTGATGGCAGACGTGGACCGCTGATGATGGCAACAACACCGCAGACACATCGGCTTATCGGCACCGACGGATTCGAACTTCATCCGGCGGACGAGGCTGCGATGCTGGAAGAAGTAGGGCACTATGAGCAGCCTCAGGCCGCGTGCATTGAGGCCCTGAAAATCATCCAGCGCCGATACGGCTGGGTGCCGGATGGTGCCATTGGCGCCATTGCAAAGGTGCTTGGTATCGGCCCCGCGTCGGTAGAGGGCGTGGCGACCTTCTACAGCCTGATCTTCCGTCAGCCGGTGGGCCGGCATGTGGTGCTGGTCTGTGACAGCAGTTCCTGTTTTCTGAGTGGTTTCGACGAATTGAAACAGGCGTTGGCGAGCCATCTTGGAATCGACTATGGCCAGACCACAGAAGACGGCCGGTTCACCCTGCTGCCGGTCTGCTGCCTGGGTGCCTGCGATGGCGCGCCGGCGCTGATGATTGACGATGATACCTATGGCCCGGTGTCGCCGGACGACCTGCCGGGCCTGCTGGAGGGTTACCCATGAGCGAGTCCATTTCCAGCCAGCGAACATCCGTGCGTTATCGCAGCCGGCTGTTGCAACCGGAGGCGGACCGTCATCCGGATACCCATCCGCTGACCTGGCGGCTGCGGGACGACGGCGAAGTGATCTGGCTTGACGAATACCTGCGCAAGGAAGGCTACCAGTCGATTCGCAATGCGCTGGACAATGGCGACCCTCAGGCCATCATCGCCACCATGAAAGACGCCAATGTACGAGGTCGCGGCGGTGCAGGCTTTTCCGCCGGGCTCAAGTGGAGCCTGACCCTGCAGGGCGGCGACATGCCCCGGGGCTACCTGATCTGCAATGCGGACGAAATGGAACCAGGCACCTTCAAGGACCGCCTGCTGATGGAGCAACAGCCTCACCTGCTGATCGAAGGCATGATTCTGGGGGCTTTGGCCAACAATTCCTTTTACGGCTACATCTTCCTACGCGGTGAATACGTGGAGGCCGCGCGAGTTCTGAACCGAGCTCTGGACGAAGCCAGGGAGGCCGGTTGGCTGGGCGCCAGCATTAATGGCAGCGGCTTTGATTTCGACATTGCCGTGCATACCGGCGCAGGGCGGTACATCTGTGGCGAGGAAACCGCACTGATCAATTCGCTGGAAGGCAAACGGGCCAACCCCCGTGCCAAGCCGCCGTTCCCGGGCCAGTCCGGGGCCTGGGGCAAACCCTCTGTGGTGAACAATGTGGAAACCCTGTGCAACGTGCCGGCGGTGATCCTCAAGGGTGCGGACTGGTATCAGGCACTATCCGGTGATCGCACTGACGACGGTGGCAGCAAACTCTATGGCGTGTCCGGCCCGGTGGAGAAGCCCGGCCTGTGGGAATTGCCCATGGGGACAACCGGCGCAGAAATCCTTGAGCGGGCTGGGGGTATGCGTGGCAACCGATCACTCAAGGCCTGGCTGCCAGGCGGCGCCAGCACCGGGTTTCTGTTGCCGGAGCATCTCGAGCTGCCGCTGGATTTCGACACCGTGGGCAAAGAAGGCAGTCGTCTGGGGACGGGATTGCTGACGGTGGTGCCTCAGGAACAGAGCATGGTGGCGCTGATGCGCAACCTGGAGGAGTTTTTTGCGCGGGAATCCTGTGGCTGGTGCACCCCCTGTCGGGACGGGCTGCCGTGGACGGTCAAACTGCTGTGGGCACTGGAACTGGGGCAGGGTGAAACTGGCGATATCGAACTACTGGACAAGCTGGCGGCGGACTGCGGCCCAGGGCTGACCTTCTGCGCCCATGCGCCCGGCGCCGCCATGCCGTTACAGACGGCCCTCAAACACTTCCGGAAGGAGTTTGAGCAGGGCGTCAGCAAACCCAGGGGTAAGGCCCATCAGGACCCGATTCCGGTGGGAGAAGTCTGAGCAAAAGTCATCGAAGGATAGGCAGGCAACATGGCGACGATTCACGTGGATGGACAACGCTATACGGTCAATGGAGCCCACAACCTGCTCCAGGCGTGTCTGTCCCTCGGCCTGGATATTCCCTATTTCTGCTGGCACCCGGCCATGGGCAGTGTGGGTGCCTGTCGCCAGTGCGCGGTCAAACAGTATAAGGACAAGGACGACGACAAGGGCATGGTGGTGATGTCCTGCATGACGCCCGCCGCGGACCAGACCCGCATTGATATCGACGATGAGGAAGCCAAAGCCTTCCGCGCCAGTGTGGTGGAGTGGCTGATGATCAACCATCCCCATGACTGCCCGGTGTGCGAGGAGGGCGGGCATTGTCACCTGCAGGACATGACGGTGATGACCGGCCATGATCGCCGCCGTTACCGGTTCCGCAAGCGCACGCGCCGGAACCAGTATCTGGGGCCGTTCATTGCCCATGAGATGAACCGGTGCATTACCTGTTACCGCTGTGTGCGTTTTTACAACGACTACGCTGGTGGTACCGACCTGGGGGCCTTTGGTGCCAAGGATAATGTCTATTTCGGTCGCTACGAAGAAGGCATTCTGGAAAGCCCCTTCGCCGGCAATCTTACGGAAGTATGCCCCACAGGCGTGTTCACGGATCAGAGCCATTCCGAACGTTACACCCGCAAGTGGGATTTGCAGTTTGCGCCCGGCATCTGCCACCAGTGTTCAATGGGCTGCAACATCAGCCCGGGGGAGCGGTACGGAGAGTTGCGCCGTATTGAAAATCGCTACCACGGTGAGTTGAACGGGTATTTCCTCTGTGACCGGGGCCGGTTCGGCTATGGTTACGTCAACCGCGCAGACCGGCCGCGACTGCCGGAATGTCGGGAATCGTCAGACAGTAATCCGGTCAGCCTCGAAGTGGACACCGCTCTGGCCCGTATCAGCGACGCTCTGCGCCATTCGCGCCGGGTGATCGGCATCGGCTCGCCACGGGCCAGCCTGGAGAGTAATCACCAGTTGCAGGCATTGGTCGGCGTGGAAAACTTTTCCACCGGCATTGAGTCGCGGGAACAGACCTGCCTTGACCTGATGAATCATCTGCAACGCCATACCGGCCTGCCAACGCCCACGCCCCGCGAGATGGAAGATCACGACGCCGTGCTGGTTCTGGGCGAAGACCCGGTCCAGAGCGCCGGTCGTCTGGGCTTGAGCCTTCGCCAGGCCGCGCTGTCGCGCCGTGACGCACTGGGCGAGGCCATTGGTGTGCCCGCCTGGAATGCCGAAGCCCTCAAAACCCTGGCGCAGGATCGTTACCACCCGCTGTTTATCGCCTGGCCCACGACAACGGAGCTGGACGATGTGGCTGCGGCTCGTTATGCCTTGAGTCCCGATGAGATTGCCAGCCTTGGCTTTGCGGTGGCCCATCGGATCGACCCGGCCGCCCCGCCAGTGGAAGGGCTTTCTGAGGCCATGGTTGAGGCTGCTGAAACCATTGCCACTGCTTTAATGGCGGCGGAGCGCCCTTTGGTGGTGAGTGGTGGATCGCTGGCCTCCGAACCGGTACTGGAAGCGGCCGGGAATGTGGCCAGAGCATTGTCCCGGCGCGCAAAACGGGGAGGGCTGGCACTGATACGGCGCGAGGCCAACAGCACGGGCTTGTCGCTGATGGGCGGCCAACCGTTGGACTGGGTACTGGAGGAACTGACCAATGGCCACGCGGATGCCGTGGTGGTGCTGGAAAACGACCTGTACCAACGAGTGCCCCGGCAAACGGTGGATGCAGCGCTGGCACAGGCAGAGATCTGCGTGGTGCTTGATCATCAACGCACGGCAACGGCTGAGCGCGCCAACTTCCTGCTGTCCGCGGCCAGTTTCGCGGAGGCGGACGGTACGCTGGTTAATCTGGAGGGCCGGGCGCAACGCTTCTTCCAGGTATATGACCCAAGTTACATGCGGCCGGAAAGCCGTATTCATGAAAGCTGGCGCTGGTTGCACGCACTGGCGGTGAACCTTCAAGGCGAGAGGGCCGGTGATATCACGCTGGATACCGTCATTGCAGCGTGTGTCGAGGCTCATCCAGAGCTGAGCGGTATGGTGGAGGCCGCTCCCGCCTCACACTACCGCATTGATGGTCTGCAGCTGGCGCGGGAGCCCCACCGGTACAGTGGCCGTACCTCCATGCGGGCTAACCAGAACGTCAGCGAACCACGGGTACCGCAGGACCCGGATTCCGCGTTTGCCTATTCCATGGAGGGCTACAGCGGTTATCACGAGCCCCGGCAGCAGGTGCCCTTTGCCTGGGCGCCCGGCTGGAATTCGCCACAGGCCTGGAACAAGTTTACCGACGAAGTAGGCGGGCATTTGCGCGGCGGTGACCCCGGCGTGCGTTTGATGTGTCCGGTTCCGGGCCAGGGCCATTACAGCCGGCCGCCTCAACGTGCCGAGGGCGTCGAAAGTGGAGAACGCTCGCCAGCTTTACGGGCCCTGATTCTGCCGCGGCTGTTTGGTGGCGAAGAGACGTCCTCATTGGCCGTGCCCATTCAGGAGCGTACGCAAACGCCCAGTGTCACCCTGAGCATGGATGACGCTGAACACTTGTCGATCCGGGGCGGTGACACGGTGACCATCTTTGGGGAAACGCTATTGGTGGTTCAGCAGGATGGCTGGCCCAAAGGCTGGATCGGTCTTCCAGCCGGGCTGATTGCCGGACTGCTTCCGGGAGAGCCGGTAGCACTGGACAACTCTGCCGGAGGTAAGCCATGAGCTGGTGGACTCCGCAACTGGCTGCCATTGCCTGGGGGATGTTCCAGGCACTGGTGATCCTGCTGGGCGCCGTGCTTCTGGGTGCGGTTATGACAGTGGTGGAACGTCGCCTGCTGGGGCTCTGGCAGGACCGTTACGGGCCCAATCGGGTCGGGCCGTTTGGCACTCTGCAACTGGTTGCGGACATGATCAAGATCTTCTTCAAGGAGGACTGGATACCGCCGTTCGCCGACCGGCCGCTGTTCGTCCTGGCGCCGGTGATTGCCTTTGCCTCATTGCTGCTGTCGTTTGTCATTATCCCCATCACCCCCGGTTGGGGCGTGGCGGACATGCACGTTGGCCTGCTGTTTTTCCTGGCCATGGCTGGGGTCAACGTATACGCGGTGTTGCTCGGGGGCTGGTCGAGCGGCAACAAATACGCGCTGCTGGGCGCCATGCGGGCGACGGCCCAGACACTGTCCTACGAAGTGTTCATGGGGTTGTCGCTGATGGGGGTGGTGGCCATCGCCGGGTCGTTCAACCTGCGAGACATCGTCAACGCCCAGGAAGGTTTCTGGTTCATCATTCCCCAGTTCTTCGGTTTCGCCACCTTCCTGATCGCCGGTATAGCCGTCACTCACCGCCACCCGTTCGACCAGCCGGAAGCGGAACAGGAACTGGCCGACGGGTACCACATTGAATACTCCGGCATGAAATTCGGCCTGTTTTTCATCGGCGAATACGTCGGCATGGTGCTGGTGTCGGCGCTGATCGTCACGCTGTTCTTTGGCGGCTGGCACGGCCCGTGGCTGCCACCAATCCTGTGGTTCGCGCTCAAGACCGGCTTCTTCCTGATGCTGTTTATCCTGCTGAGGGCATCGTTGCCCCGGCCCCGATACGATCGCGTGATGAGTTTTGGCTGGAAGGTGTGCCTACCGCTGACACTAATCAACTTACTGGCGACGGGGGCGGTGATGCTCCTGGTGGCTGAATAAGGGAGGACTTATGGAAAGAGAAAAGGTCCCGATCATCAAACACATGCTCTGGCTGTTGCCGGCCACCTGGTCGCAATTGCGCACCCTGGGCATGGTGTTCATGCACAGTTTTCGCAAGCGGGAGACGGTGAACTACCCGGAACAACAGGTCTATCTGCCACCGCGCTACCGCGGCCGCATTGTGCTGACCCGCGATCCGGACGGCGAAGAGCGTTGCGTGGCCTGCAACCTGTGTGCGGTGGCCTGCCCGGTGGATTGCATCTCGCTGCAGAAGGGGGAGCAGGAAGACGGCCGCTGGTACCCGGAGTTCTTCCGTATCAACTTCTCCCGCTGCATCTTCTGTGGCATGTGCGAGGAAGCCTGCCCGACGTCGGCCATCCAGCTGACGCCGGACTTCGAGATGGGCGAGTACGATCGCCAGCAACTGGTGTACGAAAAAGAGGATCTGCTGATCAATGGTCCCGGTAAAGACCATGACTACCACTTCTATAAGGTAGCGGGCATGGCCATTGGTGGTAAGGACAAGGGCCAGGCCCAGAACGAGGAGGCGCCGGAGGATGTGCGCACGTTGTTACCCTGATAGTCACCGCAATAGCGACCGTAAGCCGGAGGAGGGAACCTGATGGAGCTGGCCTTCTATGTCAGCGGACTGGTGGCGGTGCTGGCGACCATTGGCGTGATCACCGGCACGAGCCCGGTTCATGCAGTGGTGTATCTGATTGTGTCGCTGATCGCCGTGGCACTGGTGTTTTTTGCCCTGGGGGCACCGTTTGCCGGCGCCCTGGAAATCATCGTGTATGCCGGGGCGATCATGGTGCTGTTTGTGTTCGTGGTGATGATGCTGAACCTGCGGTCGGATGCAGAGCGGGACCAGTCCTGGCGGAATCCTCGCCATTGGGCAGGGCCGTCGTTGCTAACGTTGCTGCTTCTGGGTGCCCTGGCGGCCCTGATCGGTCAGGGTGGCATGGGGCAGATGATCGATGGTGAGCTGCTGACTGCTCGGGCCGTGGCCCTGACTCTGTTCGGGCCCTGGTTGATGGTGGTGGAGCTGGCCGCCATTCTCCTGCTGGCGGCCCTGGTGACAGCGTCCCATGTGGGGCGGCGCTCAAACCCCCTGCGAAAGCAGAGGTCAATGGACAACCGCAACCAGGGAGGCAACTCATGACGGGAATTCCCATGGAGCATGGGCTGATCCTGGCCGCCATTCTGTTCAGCCTGGGGCTGCTGGGGCTGATGCTGCGTCGCAGCATGTTGTTTGTGCTGATGAGCCTGGAAGTCATGCTCAACTCGGCGGCGCTGGCATTTGTGGTGGGGGCCACGGCCTGGAACCAGCCGGACGGCCAGGCCATGTTCCTGCTGGTAATTACCCTGGCGGCGGCGGAAGCCAGTGTTGGGCTGGCACTGATGATCCAGCTTTACCAGCGCTTCCGCTCCCTGAATCTGGATGCCGTTAGCAGGATGCGTGGATGATGGCGATGGCAGTGACTCTTTCGTTTCTGTTGCCTCTGGCGGGCACATTGATACTCGCGTTCAGCGGCGGGCGCTTGGGCGCATTGGCCAGTTCCGTAGTGGGCGTCGGTAGCGTGGGGCTGGCGGCGCTGGCCACGGCCTGGGCGACGATGGCTCATGCCGGCGGCAGTGAAGGGATAACCCTTTGGACCTGGATTGCGGTCGGGGATTTCCAGCCCACCATTGGCCTGGCAGTGGATGGCCTGGCGCTGGTGATGATGTCAGTGATTACCGGTGTGGGTTTCCTGATTCACCTCTTCGCCGCCTGGTACATGACCGGTGAGGAAGGCATTACCCGCTTCTACGCCTGGATGAACCTGTTTGTGTTCAGCATGATGCTGCTGGTGCTGGGAGACAACCTGCTGTTGTTGTTCCTCGGCTGGGAGGGTGTAGGCCTCTGCAGCTATGGCCTGATCGGCTATTACTACCAGGGCAGCGCCAATGGCTGGGCGGCTTTCAAGGCGTTCGTGGTGACACGCATTGGCGACGTGTTTCTGGCGCTGGGGCTGTTTCTGATCTTCATGGAGCTGGGCACACTCGATATCCAGGAGTTGCTGGCCCTGGCTCCGCAGCAGTGGCAGGAAGGCAGTACCACCGCCAACCTGGCGGCGTTACTGGTACTTGGTGGTGCCCTCGGCAAGTCGGCTCAGGTGCCACTGCATACCTGGTTGCCCGACGCCATGGCTGGCCCCACGCCGGTGTCTGCGTTGATCCACGCGGCGACCATGGTCACGGCGGGCGTGTACCTGATTGCCCGGCTCAATGGCCTGTTCCTGCTGGCCCCGGATGTGCTCCTGCTGGTCGGCGTGATCGGGGCGGTGTCTCTGCTGCTGGCGGCCTTTGCGGCTCTGGCCCAGACCGATATCAAGCGCGTGCTGGCCTACTCCACCATGAGCCAGATTGGCTACATGTTCGTGGCGTTGGGGGTAGGCGCGTTCGATGCTGCGATCTTCCATCTGGTGACCCACGCCTTCTTCAAGGCCCTGCTGTTCCTGTCTGCCGGGGCAGTGATCATCAGTTGCCACCACGAACAGGACATGCGGCGGCTCGGCGGGCTTTGGCGCAAGCTGCCCGTGGCTTATGGTGGCTTCCTCGTGGGCGGTGCGGCGCTGGTGGCATTGCCACTGGTGTCGGCTGGCTTTTTCAGCAAGGACGAAATCCTGTGGCAGGCAATGGCGGCTGACCAGACCGGCCTATTGATTGTTGGATTGCTGGGTGCGGTGTTGACCGGCATCTATACGGTTCGACTGATCCTCGGCACCTTCCATGGCGAGCCGGGAAGCGACCACGCCCGCCATCCGGAACCCGGCACTAACCCACTGACTCATCACCTTCCGTTGATGGTGCTGGCGGCGCTGTCGACCTTTATCGGCGCCTGGCTCTATCCGGGCCTTGGCGGTCTCTTCCCGGACGCACCCGGAGAAGCAGCGGACACCGGCCACACCCTGCTGCAGGTACTTGCCATGGGCGCCGCTGTCGCGGGTTTGCTGCTGGCAGCATGGCTGTTCCTTTGGCGGCGTGACTGGCTTGCAAAACAGGTCGGGCAGGGCATAGGCGCCCGCCTGTGGACACTCTGGCACCATGCGTGGGGGTTTGATGCCCTGTTTGACCGGGTGCTGGTGAAGCCCTGGCAGTGGATGGTGAAGGTTCTGAGGGTGGATCTGGTGAACCTGGTGATGAATCTGCCAGCGTTATTGGCGCGTGCGCTTAACGCCGGGCTGGTGAAAAGCCAGAACGGTCGCGTGCGCAGCTACGTCCTGGTCATGGTACTGGGCGCCACAATCATTCTGCTGGCTCTGGCGGTGTTGCCGGGAGGGCTGGCATGATCCTGGTGTGGCTGATCCTGATCCCGTTTGTGGGTGGACTGCTGTGCTGGCAGGCGGATCAGTGGGGCGACAGGGCGCCTCGCTGGATAGCGCTGGCCACCATGTTGTTTGTACTGGTTATCAGCCTGGTGCTCTGGGTAACCGGTGATTTTGCGTTGCCGGGCGAGGTCACCAGGCATTGGCTGCTGGAATGGAGAACGTCCTGGATCCCGCGTTTTGGTATTGAGATTCATCTGGCGATGGACGGCCTGTCGCTGATCCTGGTGGCGTTGACCGGCTTCCTCGGCGCATTGGCTGTGCTCTGTTCCTGGCACGAGATTGACCACCGTGTGGGCTTTTTCCACCTGAACCTGCTGTTCATCCTCGGTGGTGTTGTAGGCGTATTTCTGGCGCTGGACCTGTTCCTGTTCTTCCTGTTCTGGGAAATGATGCTGGTGCCGATGTACTTCCTGATTGCGCTCTGGGGGCACAGCGGCTCGGCGGGGCAGACCCGGATTCGTGCAGCTACCCGATTCTTTATCTACACCCAGGCCAGTGGCCTGCTCATGCTGGTGGCGATACTCTCACTGGTGTTCGTGCATTACGCCAACACCGGCGAACTGTCCTTCAGCTACGACACCTTGCTGGATACCGATGTCCCGGAGGCGCTGGCGCCGTGGCTGATGCTGGGCTTCTTCGTCGCCTTTGCCGTGAAGCTGCCGGTGGTGCCCTTCCACGGCTGGCTTCCGGATGCCCATGCCCAGGCGCCGACGGCCGGCAGTGTCGATCTGGCCGGTATCCTGTTGAAAACCGCCGCCTACGGCATTCTGCGGTTTGCGCTGCCGCTGTTCCCGGAAGAGTCCCAGGCGTTTGCGCCTGTCGCCATGACACTCGGGCTGGTGGGCATTATCTATGGTGCGGTACTGGCGTGTGGACAGCAGGACATCAAGCGCCTGATTGCGTATACCAGTATCTCCCACATGGGCTTCGTGCTGATTGCCTTGTATTCAGGCTCGGAACTGGCGATTCAGGGGGCGATCATCCTCATGGTGGCCCATGCCTTCTCCAGTGCCGGGCTGTTTATTCTCAGCGGCCAACTGTATGAGCGCATTCACACCCGTGACATGCGGATCATGGGCGGCTTATGGGGTCGAATTCCGGTGCTGCCCGGTTTTACCCTGTGTTTCGTCGCCGCCTCCCTGGGCATGCCTGCCACCGCCAATTTTGTGGGTGAATTCATGGTGCTGTTTGGCACCTTCCCCAGTGCACCGGTCGTCGTGGTGATCGCCAGCGTGGGGCTGGTGCTGGCGGCGATATACTCCCTGCTGCTGATGCAGCGGGTGCATTATGGCCCGGAATACCGCCAGGGCGCCCTGAGAGGGCCGGACGCGAGAGAATACGGCATGATGTTGGTGCTGCTTGTGCTGACGGTGATGGTGGGGCTCTATCCTCAGCCAATACTCGACATTACCGCCCCGATAGCGGGCCCGGCTGCCGATCTGTTTGAGCAAGCCGGGGCAGAACTGGCCAGCCGCGCAGGGGAGGTGAACTGATGCTGACCCTGGCAAATCTGGTTGCACTCATACCACTGATCGTCGTTGGTGCCACCGCGGTGATCGTCATGCTTGGCGTAGCCTGGCAGCGGCACCATGGTGCCACAGCGTTGGTTTCGGCCATTGGGCTGGTATTGGCTCTGGCATGCGTGCCTGTGGCCTCCACAGCATTGTCATCGCCGCCACTGATGACTATGGATGGGCTGGCGTTAATGGGCAGCGTGCTGGTGCTGTTGTGTGCGCTGGTCACGGTCGCCCTGAGTCATCATTACCTGACCGGTTACATTGGCCCCAAGGAAGAGTTTTACCTGTTGCTCTTGTGTGCGGTGACCGGGGCACTGGGGCTGGTGGCCAGCGACCATCTGGCGACCTTGTTCATCAGCCTGGAACTGTTGTCGATGCCCCTCTACGGCATGTTGGCCTATAGCTTTCGGGCAGAACGGTCTC
The DNA here is from genome assembly GCA_913057975.1 of uncultured Marinobacter sp. Classification (GTDB taxonomy): domain Bacteria; phylum Pseudomonadota; class Gammaproteobacteria; order Pseudomonadales; family Oleiphilaceae; genus Marinobacter. Next base: position 29,669 of record CAJXOQ010000005.1, on the reverse strand, counting down.
TGGAGGCCGGCATCAAGTATCTGGTTCTGTCTGCGGCCGCGACGGCGTTCCTGTTGTTTGGCATGGCTTTGATCTATGCCCGTACCGGGCATCTCGATCTGGCGGGCCTGGCGGCCGGGCTGGCAAACACCTCCGATGCATGGACGCTGGCCGGGGCTGTGCTGATGCTGGTGGGGCTTGGCTTCAAGCTCTCCATTGTTCCCTTTCATCTCTGGACGCCGGACGTTTACCAGGGTGGGCCTGCGCCGGCCACCATTTTCCTCGCCACGGTCAGCAAGTTGGCGGTGTTCGTGCTGTTGTTGCGTCTGGTGACCGTTGCGCCGGTGTTTAACAGCGACTGGTTGAACACGCTGATAACACTGTTGGCCCTGATCACCATGTTGGGAGGCAACCTGTTGGCGTTGTTCCAATCCAACTTGAAACGACTGCTTGGTTATTCCTCCATTGCCCATTTTGGCTACCTGATGGTGGCCATCGTTGCAGGTGGGACACTGGCGGTAGAAACCGTGGGGGTTTATCTGGTGACCTACCTCGTCACCACACTGGCAGCCTTCGGCGTGGTTACCCAGCTGTCCAGCCCGTTCAGTGGTGAAGATGCAGCCGGACTGCATTATTACCGTGGGCTGTTCTGGCGCCGTCCATGGCTGGCAGCCGTGATGACCGTGAGCTTCCTGTCCCTGGCCGGCATCCCGCTCACTGCGGGGTTTATCGGCAAGTTCTATGTGTTGGCACTGGGGGTTGCCGAAAACCGCTGGTGGCTGGTGGGCGGTATCGTTGCAGGCAGCGCCATTGGCTTGTTCTACTACCTGAGGGTGATGGTGACCCTGTACCTGCCGGAACCCGGCATGCGCCGGATGGATGCCACCAACGACTGGGGCAACCGCATTGGTGGGCTGACGCTGCTGGTCGTGGCCGTGTTGATCCTGGTGCTGGGTGTTTATCCCTCGCCAATGATCCAGTGGGTGGCCGGGCTGTCGACAGCTGCGTTCTGACCTCCGGTTTTGGCCGGATCAGTGATCGTTAATGGTCTAATTATCATTAATGGCCTAATTATCGTTAATGACTTCGTGCTCGAACCGGCCAAGAACCACCATGATGATCAGCGCCAGCGCCGTGACCATGCCGGCCAGGGCCAGGTTGCCGATGCCACATGCAACGCCAACTGCGCCCGCTGTCCAGATGGATGCGCCTGTGGTAATGCCCTGAATATTGCCACGGCTCTGGATAATGCTGCCGGCACCCAGAAAACCGATGCCGCCGATGACACCCTCGACGATCCGCGTGGGGTCGATTCGTGCCGAGGGGTCGCCCTCGGCCGTGGCGAACAGGATATGAATTCCCATCATGATAAAGGCCGAGGCCCCCAATGACACCAGCATGTGGGAGCGCAGGCCCGCAGCTTTGCCTCTCAATTCCCTTTCCAGTCCTAGTAACAGGGCCAGCCCAGCTGCGGCCAGTAGCCGGAACAACATATCCATCAGGGGGATTTCACTGTCGAACATCGTATGTCTCCTTTGTTGTTATTACGCGATGAATGAGCGAATGGGACGCCTATTTTCCAAGCAATTCTCCGACCGGACGCAAATTGATGACATGGTCGCACAGAGACTTGACGATCATCAGGATTGGAGTGGCAACCACGAGCCCGACGGGGCCCCAGAGCCAGCCCCAGAACAGCAGGCCGATAAAAATGGCAACCGCGTTGAGGCTGGAAATATGGCTGGTAAGCCAGGGCGTCAGCAGATAGCCCTGAACGCTGGTGATGGCCAGCGAGGTGCCGGCAACGACGATCGACATCTCCAATTCGCCAAACTGGATGAAGGCGGCCACACCCGTGCCCACGAGCACCAGGAACGGACCCAGGTACGGTATGGCACTGGCGACACCGGCCAGAACGCCCCAAAAACCGGCCTGCTCGACGCCCAATGCCAAGAACGCCAGCCAGGTCAGCACGCCCACAAACACGGCGCCTACAAACATCACAAACAGGAACTGCCGTACGCTGCGATGGAACTCGTTCATGATTCGGGCGGCTTTGCGCATTCGAGCAAAAGATGGCCCGGATATTTTGACGATCTTGCGTCTGTACAGTGAGCCAATCGCGAGCATGAAATACACCAGCAATAATGCGGAGAAGCATTGGGAAATCAGCACCAGCGCCGCCGGGGAACCCTGAAGTACGTAATCTTTGATCTCGAGAGGGTCGTCAACCACGCGCACGGGTGTTGCACCCGATCGCGATGCGTCTCCGTTACCTTGATCGGGGCTGGCGGTCGCCTCAATTTTCTTCGCGGCGGATTGCGCTTTTTCCATCATGCTTTCCCCGTCCTTGGGGCGGCTGGCTTCATTCTGTTGAAACTGCTCGATGGCCACCGGTATCTTGTCCAGCATAGCCATGGCTTCCTGCTTCAGGGGAATGCTGGCTCCGGCGATGATACCTATAAGCAGAATCAACACCACAGCCGCCGCCAGGGGACGGGGTACTCTCAACCGATTGATTGTGGCGACAAGGGGTTCAAGGGCGTAGCTGATTAACACGGCCACCACCAGTGGCAAAAGAACCGCCTGGGCCCAGTCGATAAAATAAAGGGTGGCGATACTTGTGAGTGTGATAAGCGATGTGCTGCGCATATTGATGGCATCGATCAGCGCCTGACTGTTCTGGGAGTTGTTGTCTGCTCCCGACTCATCACGCTTTGTCTTATCGCCGTTCTCCATGGGATATTGCCTCCGTGTCTAATCGGTAAAATCGTTGCAGCGCCTCGTAGACTTCCGGCTGTTCCGCTTTCAGATGTTCCGGCTGTTGGTAAAAGGCTTCCGTCAGCACCGCAAAAAACTCGGCGGGTTCGGTGGCGCCATATGGGTCCAGCCAGGGCTTCTGGTGATGTTGAAGCGATTGCCTCAAGTGTTCATAGGCCTGAGTCATCGTTTCCTGCCAATGCCTTGCCTGTTCGCCACTGAGTGGCGGAGCGCCGTCCGCAGTCCCGTCAAGGTAGTCTAGCTGGTGGGCGAATTCATGAAGAATCACGTTATGGTGCCCATCAGGGTTGACCGCACCTTCTTCGCACTGTGTCCAGGCCAGAACGACCTGGCCATGACTGGAGGCTTCGCCAGCGCGAATTTCATTACTCTCGCTCACCACCAGGCCATCATGCTCGACATCCCTGACACGATAGGCGTCCGGATAGACCAGGATACTGCGGATGTCGTCGAAGTCGGAATAGCTGCGGTTCATGATGAGCAGACATGCATGTCCCGCGATGGTCAGGCGTACGGTGTCGTCCACCTCGAACCCGTCGCAGCCGTAAAAGGATTTCTCCGCCAGGAACAGCTGTACATGTTGCTCCAGTTGTCGTTTGAGCTTTGCCGGCAACGCACGGAACAAGGGTACCTGGGACTCGAGCGTCGCACGCCAGTTCTCCGGAAAGGGGGTCTGAAGTTGTCTCTCGCGGCGCCAGTTGCGGTAGAAAAACAGATAGAAAACCGAGGCGGCAATCACGGACAGCGCGCAGAGAGTGTAGATCAGCATTGGCAAGGTTCCGGGGCTGTGTGGTGATTTGACATTTTAGTTCAGTTTGCTAATGAATTAGGTGTTGGGTAGCAACATTCCCACATCTTGATTGAATTCTGATGCCGTTCATCATAGGGGGTTGTAGGGCGGCCGTCAGGGAACTTTTCGTTACTTCCTATCAGTAGTGGCCACCAGTTCGTTCGTGGCATGGAAGCATAAAGGAATCTGCTCCATGTATATCGTGACCAATCGAACCGTCGATGAAAGCAAACACAGTGAAAACGAAGCATTTGGTAGCAAGCCCATTGAGGGTCCCAACGAGTTGCGGCTGGCGGAGGCAACCCGACGGGGAAACCGCTGGCATATCGATATCCTGCCTGACCAGGTCACGCCGAGCATGGCGAAAAGTGTCGATCTCAATCCCGATTATACCTACCCGGCGAGCGCCTATGTGGCGCGCAAGCTGATCGAAAAATCCGGCCACGGCGCGCAAAAATCCGGACGGAACCTGTTGTTGTTTGTTCATGGCTACAACAATGATATGACCGACGTGCTTGATCGTGCCGAAACGCTGGAGCAGAACTACGGTGTTGAAGTCATTGTGTTCAGCTGGCCCGCCAATGGTGGAGGGGTGCATGGGGTGCTCAGCTATAAGAGCGATAAGCGCGATGCGCTTGCCTCGGTAGGTGCATTCAACCGCGTGTTGGAGAAACTGGAAGTTCTGGTGAGTGACTTTCATGCGCAGTACGTGATGGATCTGGAGGCGCGGGCGGAAGCCCGGTTTGCAGACAACGCCGCCGCGTGGGACCGCTACTTTGCGAAGGAAGTCGAGAAGCACTGTCCGTTCACGGTGAATCTGATGCTGCACAGCATGGGGAACTATCTCTACAAGCATTTGCTGGGGAGTTCAGTGTACAGCGGTGATCGGTTGCTGTTCGATAACGTTGTAATGGTGGCCGCGGACACCAACAATGAAAACCACGCCGAGTGGGTGGACCGAATTCCCTACCGCAATCGTCTCTATATCACCATCAACGAAAACGACGGCGCCCTGAAGGCTTCGCGCCTGAAAATGGGCGAACAGCAAAAAGCCCGGCTTGGTCATTACCTGCGCCGGCTCGATTCAAGGGTGGCGACTTATATCGACTTTACCGGTCAGCCCTATGTCGGGGATTCGCATGCCTATTTCGAGGATAAGCCGTTGAACAACAAAAAGGTGCTGGAGTTCTTCCGGGTCGCGCTGAATGGTCAGGTAGCCGAGAAACCGACACGCTACGATCCTTCACGGAATGTTCACCGATTATAAATCTCGGGGGGGTAAATCCTTACGGGACGTATCTTTATGGCTGCGGACTGACTATTTGATCACAAGTGCCGACAGCAGCTCTTTGGCGCTCCAGGCCCGCGGCGTCTTCTCGCGCTCATGCATCAATTGCACGAGTTTGCGGTTGACGGGTGCGTCCGTGCCCAGCTTTTCGGCCAGTTTCACCACTTCGCCGTTGATCCAGTCAATTTCGGTTGGGCGCCCGGCCTGGAGGTCTTCCCACATGGAGGAGCGGGCGACAGGATCAATGGTGAGCATTCGTTTGGCCAACCGGGTAAATAGCCAATCTGGCAGCGACATCATGGAAGGAATCAGGTTGGTTGGCAGGCCTGTGAGTTTTACCGTGGGTATGCCTGTCGCTTTCAGGAGCTGTAGCGTCTCTCTCTGGGCCATCGCCAGACAGCGGCGATAATCCCGTTGTGAGAGCTCTTCCAACAGCGGAACGCCAGAAAGGGCGTTGACCGGGTTATTCAGATTGAGTAGCAGCTTGGACCACATCACCGAGTCGATATCGCGGCGCAGTTCCAGGGGGAGCCCGGCATGTTCAAACCAGGGCAGGGCCGGTTGCAGTGACGGGTGCCGGTCAGCCATCAGGTGGCCCTCGGTGCCTTGATGAAAATGGCCAGGTTCCTGTTGTAGCACACTGAATGGAACCATCCCGGCCAATACGTTGGCGTTGGGCATAGCGGCCTGGAGATGTTCTGCGTTGGAGATTCCGTTTTGCAGGCTGACGACCGGTATGCCCTTCCTCACCCAGGGCGCGAGCTGTTTGCCGGCCTCTGAGGTGGCGGCGGATTTGACCGTTACCAGCACGAGATCGGCGTTGCCCGCCGCCTCGGCAGAGGTCACATATTGATGATCGGCCAGTTGGCTGTGGAAGCGAAACCCCTCATAGTCAGTGACCGTCAGTGGGGAGGTTCGAAGGTGTCCCTGCATGGTCTTCCGGCCCACCATGACCACGTTTACACCGGAAGATAGCAGCCTGCCTCCGAGATAACAGCCGATACTGCCAGCGCCAAATATAACGACCTTGAAAGAACTCTGCGTCACGGGCTTTGCCTTATTGTTTTCCCGAATAGTGGAAGGGCTGCCCGCGAGAGTCAACTTTCAGGCGGAGCAATGGGTCGAGGTGATCGTGAGGGTTGAACCGTGCAGTGGTGAGTCCGTATAACGGACCTTTACCCAAATAACCGGAGGTTTTCATGCCTGAACAAAGAACCGTTGTGATTACCGGCGCCAATCGCGGCATCGGCCTTGAGTTGGCCCGTCACTTTGCTGGTGAAGGCTGTGACGTGATTGGCGTATGCCGGGGAGCGTCCCCCGAGCTCAAGGAAGTAGCGACTCGAGTCATTGAATCTGTTGACGTCACCACGGCAAGCGGCCTTCAGACTCTGATTGATGGGTTGAAGGGCGAGTCGATCGAGCTGTTGATCAACAACGCCGGCCTGCTGCAGGATGAAAAACTGGGAAGCATTGATTTCGACTCTATTCGTACCCAGATGGAAATCAACGCCTACGCGCCGCTGCGGGTGGCGGAAGCGCTCATGTCGCAGATACCGTACGGCGGCAAGATTGCCAATATCACCAGCCGGATGGGCTCAATTGCGGATAACGACTCCGGCGGCCGCTATGGCTACCGTGCGTCCAAGGCGGCGTTGAACGCCTTCGGCAAGTCCCTGGCGATGGACCTTAAACCCAAAGGCATTGCGGTGGCCCAGCTTCACCCCGGTTATGTGCAAACTCGCATGGTGAACTTCGGTGGTCTGATTACGCCTGAGGAGTCGGCAAATGGGCTGGCAGCGAGAATTGAGGGCCTGAACCTGGAGAACTCAGGTTCCTTCTGGCATAGCAATGGTGAGGAATTGCCTTGGTAAGGATTTGTCGGAGAGGAAACCAAAACGAAAAAAGGCAGCCGAAGCTGCCTTTTTCAAACGTGCTGGCTGTTATTTAAACAGCAACAACGTTCTCTGCCTGAGGACCTTTCTGGCCGTCAGTTACGGTGAACTCAACCTGCTGGCCTTCTGCCAGAGTCTTGAATCCGCCGCCTTGAATAGCGCTGTAGTGAACGAATACGTCCGGGCCGCTTTCACGAGTGATGAAACCAAAGCCCTTTGCTTCGTTGAAAAACTTAACAGTACCGGTAGTAGTCGACATAATCATAATCCTGAAATCGATAATTTAATGTGCCGCCAGACCATCTTAAACGATGACTGATCAGCGTTGTGCGGAAACAAAAAACGCGCGGAATCAAAAACAGGACGGACAACTACCAAAACAACAGAGATGCGTCTTATTCGTGAAATGCTGTGCTAAATCTTTCCTACGAAACGAACTTTACTCCTATGTCCCCGGAATTGCCAAGTTTATTTGTAGGCATTTACCGATGCGATCCAAAATCAAAACAATTACTCTGAGAGTCAGAGGCCCGTTATTCGGGAAATTGCTGTTTGGAACGAGGGTGAACTCATGAAATACATCTTCGAGGTTCGCATACGAGAAGGGCACACGGCAGAGGAATACGCCGATGCCTGGGTTCGTGCCAGCGAGATCATCCAGCAGGCGCCGGGTGCGCGTGGAACGGAGCTGCACCGGAAAATTGGTGATCCGAATGTGCTGATTGCCATCGCCAGTTGGGACAGTAAAGAACAGCGGGATGCCATGGAAGGGCAGCATAACCCGGAAGTGGCCCGAATCATCCGCAGCGCCGCGCCATTTTGCGAGATTACGCCGCTTGGCGAATTCGAGGACCCTGAGTGGGTAGTTATGCCGCCTGACAAGCGAGGTAGATGAGTGGCCATGGCTCGAAAACGCCCGCAGATCTCATCCACGGCCGCACTGGGATTCCAGGCCGGCATTGGTGTGGTGGGGCTGCTGGCGATTTTTCTGTTCGGTATACCGGTTCAGTACGATGGTTTGAGCTTTGGCTCGGTCGTTCTATGGGGAGTGGCCGGCAGTGTGGCAACGTACGTCGTGATCATGATGCTGACCTGGCTTCCGGGCCGGCTTCGTGACTCTCTGGAATCCCAGTTGGAGCAGTTGCATCGTTTCGCCTGCGAGTATTCATGGCCCGTATTGGTAGCCTTGGCAGTCTTCGCCGGAGTCGGTGAAGAATTGCTGTTCCGCGGGGCGATCCAGGGTTGGCTTGCCCAACACACCCACGATGCGGTTGCGATAGTGGCTGCGTCGGTGCTGTTTGGCATGGTGCATTATCTTTCGTTCACCTACTTTCTATTGGCGACCGGGTTGGGACTGGTGTTGGGAGTAGCGTATGCACTGACGGACAGCCTGCTGCTGGTAATGGTCTGGCATGGTGTTTACGACATGATTGCGCTGTACTGTCTGCGTCGGTTTCCGGAATGGTTTGGGGTGCGGGTTGGATAAACCAGAAACACATCGCCTGTTCTTCGGGTTGGAAATCCCCGATTCGGTGAAGCAGCGTCTGGTGTCAATTCAGCAACCGGTTGCAGGGGCGCGCTGGCAGCGACCGGATCAGCTGCATCTTACGCTGGTATTTCTCGGTAGTGTGGCCAGGCAGCGGTTGCCAGATGTATGTGATGCTGCCCGAAACCTGCCAGTTGGACAATTTGATCTCACCGTTTGCGGCCTGGGCTGTTTCGGCCGACCGGACTTTCCAGAAAATCTGTGGGCCGGAGTTCAGCCAGCGGATAAACTGGCCGAGCTTCACGAGGTGCTTAACCAGAGGCTCTGCATGCCTGGGTTTGAGCAGGAAAAACGCCCGTTCTGCCCACATATCACGTTGTCTCGTTTCAAGAGGCAGCGTGGGTCAGTCGCCGAATTGCTTGAGTCTCAGGAACGACAACCTATAGGGACCTTTTCGGTGGGCGGGATCGCGTTGTTTGAAAGCACACAGGGGGCTCATGGGTCTGTCTATCAGATCATTGAACGGTTTCCCTTCGCCGGAAATCCCGAGAGACTTTGCCGCTAACACGATGTAAGGGGAGTCAAATGTTCCACTACGAAGCCGAACCAAGATTCAGTGACACCGACGCACTTGGACATATTAATAACACGGTTTACCCGGTCTGGTTTGAGCAAGCGAGAACACCGGTGTTTCGTATATTCCATCCCTCTCTGGATCCGAAAGGCTGGCCACTGATTCTCGCCCGAATGGAAATTGATCTTAAAGCCCAATGCTACTGGGCCACGCCTGTGGAAGTTCGCTCCGGCATTGGCAAAATCGGCAACTCTTCCTTCGAGGTTGTCCAGGAGGCCCGGCAAAATGGCGCTTTGGTTGCACGCGGTGTTACCGTGCTGATTCATTTCGACTATGAGATTCAAAAGTCGGTTCCCATCCCTGAAGCAATTCGTAGCGAGCTTGCAGGGCACGCTTTCAAGGCGTAAGCCGCCGGTTAGCCAACAACAGTTCCGGAGACAACGTGGACGTGCTTAACAATAACGAAGTGGAACGGATTTTTTCATCGGCACCGTTTGTTGCGGATATTGGTCTGGAACTGGTGTCTATCAAAACCGGTGAATGCCGCTCCCGGCTTGTACTGGCGGAACGGCACCAGCAGCAGGACGGTTTCGTCCACTTTGGGGTACAGGCAACGGTCGCGGATCACACGGCCGGTGCAGCAGGGGCTTCCGCTGTTAAATCCGGGCAGATGGTCCTGACATCGGACTTCTCACTGAAGCTGCTGAGATCAGCCAGCGGGACACATATCGAGTGCGTTGCCACTGTGCTCAAGGCCGGTTCCACATTAACCGTGGTAGAGTCAGAGGTGTATTGCGGAACGGCTGGCGACATGCGACTTGTTTCCAAGGCAACGGTGACACTGGCCGTTGTCAGCCCCAAAAACAGGTGAGGTGGTGTGCAGTGAAAGACATTTTCCGAAAGCTGTTCTGGCCCATTCTCTGTTTTTTCGAGAAAGGCGGAAGCGAAGAAGGTTATCGTCCGTCGCATCGTAAAATACTGCTGGTGGTCGGTTTTCTGTTCCTGGTTCTGTCCGGGGTGTCGCTTTTCTTTTCAATCTTCGCGGAAACCTTCAGCGCTCTGTTGCCTATTGTGCTGTTTTTCGTGATCAGTCTGGTCTGTTTCGTGGTAGGACTGCTGGGCAGCAATACTGCTGTGGCCAGGATCTGGGGTTCCCGGTAATTCCATGCGGGTTGCAACAAGCCTTGCTGCAGTGGTTTTGTTCACCGGCCTGACGCTTTTGGCATTCCCCGCCCTGGCCGAGTGGCCTACTGGAAGCGAAGAGGTGTTTCCGGGCCTGTCTGACCGTGCCGTCAGTCTGGAGCGACTTCACAGCCTGGTGATCGCTGTTGACGGTGAGCCGGTGTTTTCAGAGGTGTTCCGGGGACAGGGTCTTGACGAGTCGGCCAATATCAAATCCCTCTCCAAAACCGTGCTTTCCGCGGTGGTGGGCATGGCAATTGACCGGGGCGTGTTCAACAGCGTGGAACAGCCAATCACGGCGTTTCTTGAGGAACCGCCCGACGCCAGTGACCGGGTCAGTGAGGTGACGATTGGCAACCTGTTGTCTATGCAGGCTGGATTGCAGCGTACTTCCGGCCGCTACTATGGGCCCTGGGTAAACAGCGGCAACTGGGTTGATTACGCGCTCAGCCGCCCGTTTGTGGCAGAGCCAGGTGGCGAGATGCTCTATTCCACTGGCAGCTATCATCTTCTCTCAGCAGCACTCACCCGTACCACGGGGCGCAGTACCCTGGAGATCACACGTGATTGGCTGGGTGACCCGCTCGGTATCCGGATTGAACCCTGGCTGACTGACCCTCAGGGCATCTATTTCGGTGGCAATGACATGCGCCTGTCGCCAATGGCGCTATTGCAGATCGGTGAGCTCTATCGGAACAGCGGCGTCCATGACGGAGACCAACTGCTCTCCCGTGAATGGATTGAGCTGTCATGGACCCAGCGCGGGACTTCCCGCTACACCGATGACCGTTATGGCTATGGCTGGTTCGTCACCGAGCTGGGAGGCTATCGCGCCTATTACGGTCGCGGCTTCGGTGGACAGATGCTGTATGTGTTCCCGGATCTCGATATGACCGTGGTGATGACGTCCGACCCACGGCCGCCAGCGTCGCCTTCCTTCATGCAGAAGCAGAACGCGCTTCTGGAGGAGTTGGTTATTCCTGCTTTTCTGCTTCCCCCTGCTTCCTTGCCTCAAAGCTCTCAAGCTCAACGTTAATGGCGTTCGTTGAAATCACAATCTCGTACAGTGAATAGAGCAAGGACACGGAAAGCAGTATCAGGCTGATGCCGAACGCGATTGCTCCGGCGAGTTGGGCTCCCACAAACAGCACAAACATGGACATGGTGCAGACAAAAAAGCTCAGCACGCCATAGGCCTGCATTCGCTTGGTCAGCAAAATGCGTTTGCGCAGCATGCTGATCTGGCGGGCGATAAGGGCATGGTCTTCTTCCGTATCCATTTGCTTAAGCTGGCGGATCAATTGGGCCAGAACAAGAAAGCGATTGGTGTAGGCCAGCAGCAGCAATGAAATGGCGGGAAACAGAAGGGCGGGGGTGGTCAGTGTCAACGTCGACTCCTTGATCTGCACGGACAGGTTTGACCAATATAGCAGGCTTTGTCGGTTGCTGTAGCCCCATCTCATGCTTGGCACTTTGGCGCGGCTTCCAGGATTCATCATGGTGGTGTTGACGTTTTTGGTTGTGCCAGTGTCGTATTGGTTCAACCTGATAACTGAAAACAGGGTCACATTAGAGCTATCGACAACCCGGTAGGGGGAGATAGCAATGGCCGTTAAATTTGAGCAAGCACTTCTGGATTATCCGCAACAACGGGCGGGCGCCGCCCGCCAGCCTGACAGTGTTGACCAGTCCGACCGTCGGGTTCCCATTAACCTGCGCCAGTCCGGCCCCACGCCGGTGGAGATGTTGATCTCCACCCGTGTGCGCAAGTCGCCATACTGGCACCTGGCGTACGAAGCCGGGTGCTGGCGGGCCACCGTTTACAACCGTATGTATCACCCCCGGGGCTATGTCCGTCCGGAAGATGGCGGCGCCATGGTGGAATACGAGTCGCTGATTCATGACGTCACCATGTGGAATGTCGCCGTAGAACGCCAGATTCAGGTCAAGGGGCCGGACGCGGAACGCTTCGTGAACTATGTGATCACTCGCGATGCCACCAAGATAAAACCCATGCGTGGCAAGTACGTCATTCTGTGCAATGAAGAGGGCGGTATCCTGAATGACCCGGTTCTGCTTCGTGTTGCCGAGGACGAGTTCTGGTTCTCCCTTTCCGATAGCGACCTGGAATTCTGGTTGCGGGGCGTCAACATCGGGATGGGCTTCAACGTCACCATCGCGGAAATCGATGTAGCGCCAGTGCAGATCCAGGGCCCCAAATCTGAGGCGCTCATGGCTGACCTGTTCGGTGAGCGAGTGAAGGATATTCCGTACTATGGCTTGATGGAGGGCCAGGTGGCCGGCCATGACGTGATTGTCTCCCAGACCGGTTTTACCGGTGAGAAGGGCTACGAAATCTACCTCAAAGAAGCCACCAAATACGCCGAAGACCTCTGGTACACCGTGCTTGCCGCCGGTGAGGCCCACAACCTGAGGGTGATTGCGCCGGCGCATCACCGCCGAATTGCAGCCGGCATCCTTTCCTGGGGCCAGGACGTGGACCAGGAAACCCTGCCATTCCAGTGCAATCTGGCGTATCAGGTGCCTCGCAACAAGGACGCGGATTACATCGGTAAGCAGAAGCTTGAGAAAGTCCGCGAGCAACTGGACGCTGGCCGACCGCCGTTTAGCCACATCATGGTGGGTATCCGTTTTGGCGGTGGCCAGGTAACCGACTATGCCAACGACTTCTGGCTGGTCAGCGGGCCGGACGGCGGCGAGCCGGAGGGCTATGTTACCTCGCCCTGGTACTCGCCTGAGCTGGAAACCAACATCGCACTGGCCTATGTGCCGTTTGACTTGCGTGCGGTTGGGACCCGCCTGACGGTCCATCTGCCGGTGGAATACGCCGCCACGGATGGTTCAACGGCTGTCGAGGCGGAGGTGGTGGAAGTTCCGTTCCGGCCTTCGGTGAACCCCAACGCCCGCGAGCGGGCACGAGCGAAGGGTATCGACTTCGCGGACTAGCAACACGGTGGGGCAGGCGGCGGTGGCCGTCTCCTGCCCGATGCAAGCAGGTATCAATGGGGTGCGTGATTCATGAAACTGGTGAGTGATAAACAGCCGTTCAGTGCCCATGACGCGGAAGCCACCGCACGGATGCAGGCCCTGGTACGTTGGGCGTCGATTGAGGCAACACCCCGCCAGATACTGGCACAGGAGCATTTGCCGAATTTGCTGCCGCGGGGCACCTGTGTCTACGTGCCTTTTCTGCCAAAAGGCCAATTCAGCGATACCCTGCGGGCATGCCGACATCTGCTGAGCGTTGGCATGCAGCCGATTCCCCACGTACCCGCACGTATGGCCGAGAGCCGCGGGCAACTTCGGGACTGGCTCTCGCAACTGGATGAAATCGGCGTTGACCGTTTACTGCTGATTGCCGGCGACAGTGATGCGATCGCCGGCCCTTTTCCAGATACCCTGGCCGTTCTGGAATCCGGCTTGCTGGCCCAGTTCCAATTCCATGGTATCGGTGTGGCAGCCCATCCGGACGGGCATCCCATGGCGGACCGGGCAACCCTCATCCAGGCCCTTGGCATCAAACGCGAATACGCGCGCACGACATCCACGAGGCTCTGGGTGGTCACTCAGTTCACCTTTGACGCCAACGTGGTCATCGACTGGCTGCAAAGCCTGGGCAGCATCCTGGAAGAGGTGCCGGTGTACATTGGCATGGCCGGCCCGACGCGGGTGAAAACGCTCATTGCCTATGCGGCTCAATGCGGGGTGGGGGCATCGGCCCGTCTGATGCTGCGACGCCCTGGCAGCGCCAAATTGTTACGCGCGTGGTCGCCAGACGGAATGGTACGCGCGCTTGTCCAGTACTGCCTGGACAACCCGGATACCTTGTTACGGGGCATTCATCTTTTCCCATTCGGTGGCCTGCGCCAATCGGCGCAATGGATTCAAGAACACAGTGGGTCCATTGAGGACCAGAGAGGTCAGTTCCATGAGCCTTCAGTACAGTAAGCTGACACCTGCAACACCACCGGAAGCCGACTTTCCGCCGCCGGGGACTCCTGACATTGAGATTGCTCGCTCGGTCCAACCTCAGTCTATTCTGCTGCTGGCCCAACAGCGATTCGGTCTGCCGGGGGAGAGCCTGGTGCCGTTCGGCCACTACAAGGCCAAACTGGATATGGCCTATGTGGATACCTCTGATAGTGCACCCCGGGGCAAACTGGTGCTTGTGACCGCCATTACGCCCACGCCAGCGGGGGAGGGCAAGACCACCACGAGTGTGGGGCTAAACGACGGCTTCAACCGCCTGGGCGTGCGTTCGTCCGTGTGCCTGCGGGAGCCCTCCCTGGGACCCTGTTTCGGCATGAAAGGAGGCGCAGCCGGCGGCGGCCGCGCGCAGGTGATTCCGATGGAAGACATCAATCTGCATTTCAATGGTGACTTCCACGCCATCACCACGGCCCACAATCTGCTGGCGTCATTGATCGACAACCACATCCACTGGGGTAATGAGACGGGCCTGGACTCTCGCTATGTGAGCTGGCGGAGAGTGATGGACCTGACCGACCGTTCCCTGCGCAACCTGGTGTGTGGGCTTGGTGGTGCGGCCCATGGCGTGCCCCGGGAAACCGGGTTCGATATTACGGTGTCGTCTGAGATCATGGCGATCCTGTGCCTGGCGGACGGTCGGGCGGACCTCAAGCAGCGGCTGGGCAATATCATTATCGGCAGGCGCTCTGATATGACCCCGGTGACCGTTCGCGACCTGGGCGTTGAAGGGGCACTAACCGTGCTTCTGAAAGAGGCACTGCAGCCCAATCTGGTCCAGAGCCTGGAACACAACCCGGTGTTCATCCACGGTGGGCCGTTTGCCAATATCGCCCACGGCTGTAATTCCGTGACCGCTACCCGTGCGGCTCTGGCCCTGAACGATGTGGTGGTCACCGAGGCGGGATTTGGTGCCGACCTGGGGGCGGAAAAGTTCATTGATATCAAATGCAGGCACACAGGCCTGCGGCCAGACGCCGCCGTGGTGGTCTGTACCATTCGGGCGCTCAAAATGCAGGGTGGGGTCCTTCGCAGCCAGCTCTCCGTTCCCGACCTCGCCGCCTTGAGGGCCGGTGCTGCCAACCTGGAGCGGCACGTCCGTAATCTGCAGCAGTTCGGGCTGACGCCAGTGGTGTGCATCAACCGTTTCCCGGACGATACCGAGGAGGAAATGTCACTGGTGCAATCCATCAGTGAGTCGCTGGGTGTGCGTGCAGTGCCTGCCGACCATTGGGCCCTGGGTGGTGAGGGTGCCACCGAACTGGCTCAGGCGGTGCTTGATCAGATGGACGAAGGCACACCGGAGGTGAGCTTTCTCTATGAAGACAGCCTGCCGCTGGCGGATAAAATCCGTACCATCGCCACGCGCATATACCACGCCGGAAGCGTGGAATTCACCACGGTGGCGAAGCGGCAACTCGAGGAATACGAAAGCCTGGGATTTGGCCACCTGCCGGTATGTATCGCCAAGACCCAGTACAGCTTCTCGGCGGATTCGTCGGTGAAGGGAGCGCCATCAGGCCATACACTGCCGGTAAGGGAAGTGCGCCTGGCGGCCGGCGCCGGCTTTGTTGTGGCGGTGTGTGGCGACATCATGACCATGCCCGGGTTGCCACGTCGTCCCGCAGCGTTGGACATTGCGTTGGATGATAATGGCCTGGTGATGGGATTAACCTGACCCGGTGCCCTCAAAAATACCATAGGTTGGCTCGGCACGGGCGCGCCTCAAAGCCTGCAGGGAGGAGGACGGCAGACTGGCCATGGAATCGGTAAGAACCGTGTTGGAAGAGCCCTGGGAAGAAATTTCCATTCGCTCGTATTTGGGCGCGCGCCCCATGGTCTTGCGGTAGCATCGGCTGAAATGGGTGGCGGATACAAACCCACACATGGAGGCGATTTCCACAATCGAGCAGGACGTCTGCTTGAGCAGCCGTCGTGCCCGGTTAAGGCGTACCCGGAGGTAATAGCGCGACGGTGTGCAGCCCATGTGCTTGAGGAACAGCCGTTCCAGTTGCCGCCGTGAAATGCCGGCCAGTGTTGCCAGTTCCTTCAGTTCGATGGGTTCTTCGATATTGGCCTCCATCAACTGGGCCGCTTCCGCCAGTTTGGGTTGAGCGCACGCCAGTCGCGGGTGCATGGGCATGGGCTGCTGTTCACTTTCCTCGCGCACCCGGTCGCACACAAACATGTGGGATACTGCATTACTGAGTTCCTGGCCGTGACGCCGTGCCAGAAAACTGAGCATCATGTGCATGGGGACGGTGCCACCGGTACAGGTCATACGTTCCCGCTCGACAGTAAACAGGCGGTTGTTGGTCTGCACCCGTGGAAAGCCCTCCTGCATGGCCTCCAGGCATTCCCAATGGGCGCTACAGGCGTGCCCGTCCAGAAGGCCTGCGCTGGCCAGGACATAGGGCCCGGTGCAGACGGCTCCTAGGAGGACATGGCGACGCGCCATCAGCTTCAGCCAGATCACCTCCTTGCGGGAGAAACTCCGTGTGACATCAATACCGGCCACCACGATCACCAGGTCAAAACGATGTTCTTCCTGGATAGACGCATCCGGCAACATGGAAATGCCATCGCTGGCACGAGCGGGTTCGCCTCCGGCCGTGAGCAGCTTCCAGGAATAGAGTTCAGTGCCGGCCAACTGGTTGGCCATGCGCAGAGGTTCAACGGCCGTGGCCAGGGCAATCAGGGTGAAATTATCGATCAGCAGGAAGCCGACTCGATAGGGCTCTTGGACGGGCCGATCTGTGTATGAGCCTTTGTCAGCGGTCATGGTAAACCCCCTCGCCCCGCCTGGGCCTGTCGCGGCAATGTCTGGCTGTCACACCCAGTTTGATGCCTTAACTTGAACACTAGTTGTTGCACTTTGATAGTGCAATAAGTGATCAGTTCCAATGTGATCTCATTCTATGCTGGCGGCCCGGTAGCGAATGGTCCACAACCGACACGGGGCTTTGCGGAATGATCCAGATGCGACGTTAGTGCTGTTTTTTGGGCGGGCCCGAACTGTCGTAAACCATCGTTCGAATGTCGTCAGCAAGCAGGCGGTGGACCGCCAATAGCGCTATCCTTGAAGCACACCCCAAGGTAGGAGGCTGCGAAGTGGCTGTCAGTCTATTTGAGCTGTTCAAGGCAGGCATTGGCCCGTCCAGTTCCCATACCGTCGGGCCCATGGAGGCCGCGCGCCGGTTTGCAGGTGGCCTGGACGATGAATGTCTGCTGGCTTCCGTGCATCGGCTGAAGGTATCCCTGTATGGATCTTTAGGTGCTACCGGCAAGGGTCATGGCACTGGCCCGGCTGTGATGATGGGGCTGGAAGGCGAGCGGCCGGCCCGGATTGATCCCGAGCAAATGCCGGGGCGGCTTGAGCGTATTCGAAGCACAGGAACCCTCAGCCTCGCCGGTCAACATCAGATTCGTTTCCGCGAGAGTACCGATATCGTGTATTACCGGCGGAAATCGCTGCCAGAACACCCCAACGGTATGGTCTGTCAGGCATTTGACGAGAACGGGCAGTGCCTGTGTGAGCACACCTATTACTCGGTCGGCGGTGGTTTTGTGGTGGCGGCGAACGCCGATGGCAGCCTGAAAATCCGCGCAGACGACACGCCCTTGCCTTATCCCTTCAACAGCGGGAAAACCCTGTTGGCCCTTTGCCAGGAACACGAGCTCACCATCGCCGACATTATGTTGGCCAACGAGCAGGCCTGGCGTACGGCCGATGACATTCGAACGGGCATTCTCGAGCTCTGGCGGGTGATGCGTGAGTGTGTGCAAAACGGTATCCGCCATGAGGGGGAATTGCCCGGAGGCCTCAAGGTCCGGCGCAGGGCGGCGTCGCTGTATCGCTCGCTGATGGATAAAACGCGAGTGGACCTGATATCGCCGTCGTTGAGCGCGCTCGACTGGGTGAATCTCTATGCCCTTGCCGTCAATGAAGAGAACGCGGCCGGCGGTAGGATTGTGACTGCACCGACCAACGGCGCCGCCGGCATTATTCCTGCGGTGCTGCACTACTACTGGGAGTTCTGCCCCCAGGCGGATGAAGACGGCGTTGTCCGCTTTATGCTGACAGCGGCGGCAATTGGCGTACTGTTCAAGGAAAACGCGTCCATTTCAGGGGCGGAAGTGGGTTGTCAGGGCGAAGTGGGATCGGCCTGTGCAATGGCTGCTGCCGGCCTGGCTGCAGCGACAGGTGGCTCACCAGAACAGGTTGAGAACGCGGCCGAGATTGGTATGGAACACCATTTGGGGATGACCTGTGACCCCATTGGTGGGTTGGTGCAAATTCCCTGTATTGAGCGCAATGCCATGGCATCGGTAAAAGCCATCGACGCAGCCATTATGGCCTTGCGGGGAGACGGCAAGCATTTTGTGTCCCTCGACAAGGTGCTGCACACCATGCGGGAAACCGGCCGCGACATGCTGGACAAGTACAAGGAAACTTCAAGAGGCGGGCTGGCGGTCAACATCATCGAGTGCTGACCGCCAGTGTTGGCTGAACGATGGCGTTCAGGACTTGACCCGCTCGTTGTCCGGATCAAACAGCGCCCGGTAGCCGACGGCTTCAATACGGATGGGGTAGTGCTCCTGGAAGTATTCCAGGGTCAGTTCCCGGCCCTCTTGAGCATACTCCACGGGAATGTACCCCAGCAGGATGATCTTGCCCACCGACGGCCCCCAGACCACGCTGGTGTTGTAGGAGCGGCGGCCGTGACTGTCCACCAGCACTTCTCCGGTTTGCGGGTCGAGGATCGGCCACTGGCCAACCGGGTAGCGCAATACCCCGTTGGCATCCCGATGTTCCGTCATGGTCATGGTGCACAGGTACGCGGCCTGCTGTGACCAGCTTCGTTGTTCCAGGTAGGCGGCCTTGCCATGGAAGTCTGCCTCCTTGACCTTGGGCCGTTGGAGCCCGGCTTCGTAAAGGTTGTACTCCGTTTCGAGGTCCACGTTCTGCAGCCGCAGGCTCTTCTCCAGACGGCGCGTGTTGGCGTAGGTTTCAATGCCAACCGGCGTAACACCAGCTTCGTACAGCAGATCCCAGATTCGCAGGCCATAGCTGAACGGGAAATAGAGCTCCCAGCCCTGTTCGCCCACATAGGATATCCGGAACGCCCACACCGGAACGCCCTGGATATTCAGTTCCCGGGCGGTGGCAAATGGGAAATTCTCTGCCGACAGCTCGTCAGGGTTGGTGACGAACTGTGCCAGCGTTTCCCGCGCCTTCGGCCCCCAAAGCCCCAGGGTGGCCAGCTCATCGGTGCGGTCCTGCAGGCGGATATTGTTCAGGCCTTTTTCCCGTGCGATGCGTTTGATCCAGCAATGGTCCCGATGGCCAGTGTCGCCGCCGCAGACCACCCGGTAATCGTTGTCGCCCCGTCGGATGATGGTCAGGTCTGAGCGGATGCCGCCACGGGCATCCAGAAAGTGAGTATAAACACCCTTGCCGTGAGGAATGGTGCCGCCCACCTTGGCGACGGACAGATACTCGAGCAGAGTTTCGGCGTCGTCACCGGAGATGTCGAAAATAGCGAAGTGGGAAAGGTTGATCATGCCCACCGATTCGCTCATTTCCAGTTGCTCGGCGTTGGACACTTCCCAGAAATGCCGGGCGTCCCATTCATGTTCCCGTACCGGAATGCGGTCGCGGTATTTCGCCAGCAAAGTGGACTCGTTGGCGGCGTAGCCGTGGGCCCGCTCCCAGCCGGCGGCTTCCATGAAGTAGGCACCCAGCTCGACTTCCCGCAGATAGAAGGGGCTGGTTCGCATCCTGCGACCGGTCATGTAGGGCTCGCGGGGATGAACCGCCGGGGTGTAGATTTTCTTGGCGGTTTCGTAGCAGCGGTTGTACACGTAGTCCGGGGTTTTCTGTAGCGGATAGTGGCGGGCGATGTCGATGCTGTGGGGGTCCATTTCCGGAGAGCCATGGGTCATCCAGTCCGCCAGAATTTTGCCTGCACCGGGGCCGTCCTTGACCCAGACCGCTTCACAGAACCAGAGGTTGCGCACTTCCGGGGATTCCCCCATCAGTGATCCGCCGTCGGGTGTGACCGACAGCAGGCCGTTGAAGGAGTGCTTTTCCTCCCAGCCCAGTTCGCCGAGGATCGGCGTCATTTCGATGGCTTTCTCATAGGCATCCATGACCTGATCCAGCGTCAGGTCTCTCATGGATGGCGACATCCGTGCTTCGCCGGGCTCGGAAATGGCCCCGGGGTAGACCAGTCGAGGATCTTCCGCTTCGTAATAGCCCCACTCAATGCGGCCACCCTCAGTGGTGGTAGGGTCGCCAGTATCCCGCACGTAGGCGGAGTTGCCCTGGTCGCGGAACAAGGGATAGACAATCTGCTTACCGGTGCCGGCCAGTTCCTCGTAAGGGCCGAAGAACAGCAGCGGGTGTTCCAGTGGCATCAGCGGCAGGGGCGAGTTGGCGGTGTTGGCCATCAGGGGCCCCCAGATGCCCATGGACAGCACCACATACTCGGTTTCGATATAGCCCTTGTGGGTTTCAACGCCCCGTACCTGGCCGTCCTGTACGTCGATGCGGATGGCCGGTGTGTAGGCAAAGGCCTGCAATTTTCCGGTAGCGACCGCCTCTTCAACCAGATCGCCCGCGACACTCTGGGAGCGGGGCACCACCAATCCGGCGTCCGGGTCCCACATGGCACCCTGGATACAGTCTTCGTTCAGCAGCGGAAACAGTTCTTTCGCCTGTTGCGGTGAAATCATGCTGACGTTGGTGCCGAATGCCTTGCCGGAACCGACCTTGCGGCGCAGTTCGTCCATGCGCTCGTCGTCATCAACGCGGGCCACTTCCATGCCACCGCATTTCACATAGTTGCCGCGTTTCTCATAGAACGCCTGGCTGTACTTGGTGGTATAGATATTCAGCTTGTCGTGGGAGGTAGTGAAACAGAAGTCCGAGGCATGGGAGGTAGAGCCGATGTCCGAGGGAATGGCAGACTTTTCCAGCCCTACGATGTCGTCCCAGCCCTGTTCGATCAGGTGGTGGGCTACCGATGAGCCAACGATACCGCCCTGGCCAATGATGACGACTTTTGCACGTTTCGGTAGTTGTGCCATCTCGATCCCCCTTTACCCACAATGTCAGCCGCGTGTGCGGCCTTGATTCAATGTGGCCCGGATTGGTCATGGGTGGTAAATCCAATACGACACCAAGTCGTCCAAAAACGGCAGGGATGTTCGCGTAACGTTTGCGCCTGACCGGTTTTCAATGTGAGCAGTTGAGTCCCGTGGCAATCGGGACTTTACTTGCAGTATGGACAGGCGCGGCGTTCAGCAGATCGTGTATCAGATTGGCATGGTGACAGTGGTGGCCATCGCCGTAGGAAGTGCTGCTTCGCTGGCAGCGATCGGATTTGTGGATGCGGTGCACTATCTCAACGACCGGCTGCTAATGTCTCCTTACGCCCGCATACTCGCGGAGGACCAGCCGGGGCTGGTAGCGACGGCGACGATTCTCGTACCCACTATTGGTGGCCTGATCGTCGGCCTGGTTGTGCACTTCCTGGTTCAGGAAAAACGTGGCCTGGCCCCGCCGGATGCGATCCTGGCGGCGCAGACCACCAGGCCGGCTCCCGGCTTCAGGAGTGGTGTGGCATCAACCTTCGCGGCGCTGGTTTCTCTGGGTAGTGGTGCCTCGGTTGGGCAGTATGGCCCGTTGGTGTATCTGGGCGCGATGTTCGGGAATCTGGTGGGGCGTCTGCGGCTTAACCTGCGCCATCAGCGTTCCATTGCGATTGCCTGTGGTGTGGCAGCGGCCATTTCCACAGCGTTCAATGCCCCCATTGCGGGGCTGGTGTTTGCCCACGAAGTGATCCTGCGCCACTATTCTTTGCGTGCGTTCGCACCGGTTACGGTGGCCGCGGCGACTGGCTATATCATCGCCAATGTGATCTTTGACCGCCCCGCGCTTTTCCTGGTGAATTTCGATCGCGTGGCGCATAGCTACGAGTTCGTGTTTTTCGCCCTCGAAGGTGTCCTATGTGCAGGTCTGGCCTGGGTGTTCATGGTGCTGCTTCGGCTCAGTACCAACGCC
Organism: uncultured Marinobacter sp.; assembly: GCA_913057975.1. Lineage (GTDB taxonomy): Bacteria > Pseudomonadota > Gammaproteobacteria > Pseudomonadales > Oleiphilaceae > Marinobacter. The sequence goes on along the minus strand of CAJXOQ010000005.1, from coordinate 7,621 downwards.
GCACGTCGCTGGATTGGTGTAGCGTGGGCACGGCCGGCCGCCGCAGGCTTGACGGTGGGGCTGGTAGCCCTGTGGATACCGGAGGTGCTGGGGATTGGGCAGGAAACCCTGCGCTTTGCCACCATCGAAGGTGCATTCGGTATTGGTGAGCTGGCGTTGATCATCATCGCCAAGCTTGGGTTGACGGCATTGTGCGTGGGATTTGGCTTCGTAGGTGGGGTTTTCAGTCCGGCCCTGTTGATCGGAATTCTCTTCGGAGCCTTTTTCGGTCTGGTGTTGCCTTATGTGGTACCAGTGCCCCACTCAGGCCTGGTGGTGTATGCCATTTGCGGCATGATGGCACTGGCCAGTTCCGTTATCGGGGCGCCGTTGACCACCATTCTGATCGTGTTCGAACTGACCCGCAGTTACGACCTGACGATAGCCGCCATGGTGTCTGTGGTGTTTGCCAACCTGATTTCCTATCGCGTGATCGGGCGTTCGCTGTTCGATCTGCAGTTGCGTGCCCGTGGCTTTGACCTGTCTCTGGGGCGCGACAAGGCGATACTGGAGACTCACAGGATCAGTGATTATCTTTCCAGGGCCGTGACTACGGCCAACGCCCACGACACCGTGGGAGATGTTCGTCAGCGCCTGGTGGAGGACCACCGTTCCGAGGCCATGGTCCTGACGCCGGAGGGCAAACTGCTGGGTGTGCTCAGGCTGCAGGGCATGGTTAACTGCGCCGCCGATACGCCGGTGTCTGACGTGGCGATCAGGTCTTTCACCCTCTTTGATCACGACACTACGGTATGGCAATCCATGGACATGTTGCGGGGTTTCCTCGGCGAAGCTGTACCGTTGGTGGACCGGGATGGCCGATTGATAGGTGTGGTTCCGGAAGAGGCGGTCATTAGGGCGTATCTTGAAATCGTGCATGACCTGCGTGAGGAAGAAAATGAAGCGGCTTAGCTTACCGGGACTTCGTTTGCTGATGATCGGCCTGTTGGTCATTCCGGCGGCTCTGCAGGCGCAAGGCGGGGATGAGGAGCGCGAGGTGCTCACTGTCGTCACTTGGGGTGGTGCCTACGAGGAGAGTCAGCGAAGGGCCTATTTTGAGCCATATACGGCGGCAACCGGTGTCGAGATTGAGACTGTGCATTACGACGGCGGAGTGAAGGCCTTGCGGGAGCATCTTGCCGATGGTGATGCCGAGTGGGATGTGATTGACATGATACAGTCCGACGCCAGCGCCGCCTGTGAGGAAGGCCTGCTGGATATCGTTGAACCGGACATTCTGGTACCGGCCCCCGATGGTACGCCGGCCGTGGATGACTTCATGGACGACGCCATTCACCGGTGTTTTATCACCCAGATTGTGTTCTCAACCGTTATTGCCTTCGACAACCGGGCGTTCCCGGGGGTAAAGCCAGACAGCGTGGAGGATTTTTTCAATCTGGAGGATTTTCCAGGAAAGCGGGCGCTCAGAAAATCGCCGGTTGGGCTCTTCGAATGGGCGCTGCTGTCACTTTCGGTGCCGAGAGAGCAGCTTTACGATCTGCTCAGTACCCGGCGCGGGCTTGAGTTGGCGTCCCAGCGGCTGGATGACATCCGCGAGGCCATCATCTGGTGGACCCGTGGCGACGAATCAGTGGAACTGCTGACCAGTGGCGAGGCTGCCATGGCTACGGGCTACAATGGTCGATTCTTCCATGCGAGGGCGATGGAAGGTGCCCCGATCTCGGTTATATGGGACGGACAGTTGATTGGCTTTAACAGTTGGGCGATTCCCCGTGGCACCGATCAGTCAGACCAGGCAGCGGATTTTATCGCCTTTGCAACCCGGGCAGAAAACATGGCCGCCCAGGCCAACCTGATCAGCTATGGGCCAACACGCAAGTCGGCCCAGCAGAGGGTTGGGTTGCACACTGATGCAGGGGTGCCCATGCGGCCCTACATGCCGACCGCTCCCTCTCATTTGGACAATGCTGTAATCCGTGACCACCATTGGTATTCGCAGACCGTTGATCTGCGGGAGCAATGGTTTCTGGAGTGGCTGGAGCGCCAGTAGGGCGTTCAGATCAGTTCGCAGGCTTCCGTAATCACCCGGTTTCGGCCAGCGGCCTTGGCGCGGTATAGCATGGCGTCGGCCCGGCTGATGGCATCCTCGATGCCCTGCCCAGGCAGGTACTCGGCAATACCGACGGTTGCGGTCACGGAGACACCCGCGATGGGTGCCCTTTCAATGGCGCGGCGGCAGCGCTGTGCAGCATGGCGGGCGCTGCGAAGGTCCACGCCCGGTGTAGCGACGAGGAATTCGTCTCCGCCCCAGCGTGCGGCGAGGTCCACTTCACGAACGGTTTTGGAAAGGATGTCTGCAAACCCGCGAATCACCGCATCACCGATTTCGTGGCCGTAGTCATCGTTGATGCTCTTGAATTCGTCAATATCAATCAGAATGATGGTCAGAGGGCGCTGGTATCGGTCTGCCTGGGCGGCTTCGGCAGACAGGAAACGGTCAGCACCCCGGCGGTTTGCCAGGCCGCATAGCGGGTCTGTGTTCGCCCAATGGTGCAGGGTTTCAGCTCGCGCAAAGGCACTCCAGGAGCGTTCACGCAGCAGCGTTCCGGCGCTGGTAAGCACCAACAGAACGGTGAGGAACAGATGGATGCGCAGCAGGTATACCCAGTTTTGACAGTGATCGCCTGCTGCCAGGAAGCATTGAGAGACTTCCTGGGTGGCCAGCGCGCCCGAAAACAGCAAGGTCGCGACACCTGTCACCATGCCGCCCCGAAAACCAAGCGCAATAAAACCGCCAACGATCATGATACCCACTGCCCAGTAGTGCCCGCCCGTGAGCAAAAGAAGGTGTTCGCCGAGCGGGTCGCCAACCGCAAAATGCCATGCGAGGCGGCTGAGAATCATTGTCCCGACTACAGCGACGAGGGTGATTTCCATGGTTTTGAGCTGCAAGGATCGGTGCCAGAATGCGAAGCCAAGAATGGTGAGAATGATGGAAAAAACAGGGTAGGCGATGGTAATGAACGGATCGCTCTGTTCCCGGAAGGCCCAACTGAGCATCATGATAGCCACGGTCAGGGCCAGTACGCCAAGATAGGTACGCCGCCGGTAGGTCTCAAGGCGGTTAAGTTCTATTTTGACGGCTTGGAGATGATTTCCGGGTGCTGGGTCCATAGCGTTTGTAATTCCGTTTATCACGGGCGCGCTTGAGGCGCCGACATAACCACAGAAGATTGTAGGTATTTGCTACAGATATTATCGTGCATTCCGTGCGCGAGTCCACGTTTGCCAACCGATGTTATCTGGCGGGATCATAGGAATCTGGCAATTTGTTAGAGTAGACAGTCGTCATGGGCAACGTTTATCAGATTCTCGCCGATACCGTCCTGACCATTCATCTGCTGGTGGTGGCCTTCGTTCTGTTCGGGTTGGTTCTGGTGCTGGCGGGCAACGGCCTGGGTTGGCGTTGGGTGAACAACTTGTGGTTCCGGCTGGCCCATCTGGGCGCGATTGCCATCGTGGTTGCAGAGGCCTGGCTTGGTATTGTCTGCCCGTTGACCACGCTGGAAATATGGCTACGGTCAAAGGCGGGTGTTGATGGCTACACCGGCAGCTTTATCGAGCATTGGCTGCAGCAGATTCTCTATTACGATGCGCCTGCCTGGGTGTTCATTGCCGCCTATACGGTATTTGGGCTTCTGGTCGTCGCTACCTGGTGGTGGTTTCCGCCTCGCTCGCGCAGATAGGCGCCATTCTCTCTTTTTCCAAGGAGATTTTTAACGTGGAGCTATCGTCTCCCGGAAGCTGGACCCTTCTTCAGGGTAGTCTCGTGTTTTTCGTGTGTGCCGCCATTATTGCGCTGGCCGGTACGCGTATCACACGGGTTGTGGACCAACTCGCTGACCGCACAGGAATAGGAGAGGCCGCTGCGGGTGCGGTGCTTTTGGGGGCGTCGACATCCCTGGGTGGGTCGGTGCTGTCGGTGACTGCAGCGTGGCACGGCAACGCGGAACTGGCCGTGAGCAACGCTTTGGGTGGCATTGCTGTCCAGACGTTTTTCCTTGCGGTGGCGGACATGGTTTATCGTCGCGCCAATCTCGAGCATGCGGCTGCGTCGGTGCCGAACATGATGCAGAACGGCTTGCTGATCTGCCTGCTGGCGTTGATCCTGTTCGCTCCCCACCTGCCGGACGTGACGTTCTTCGGTGTTCATCCGGTCACGCCGGTTCTGCTGGGTGCCTACATTTTCGGAATTTACCTGGTGAGGGACGCATCGGAATCGCCCATGTGGCGGCCTTCAATAACCAGGGACACGCGGGAAGACGAGCCTGACGACGTAACAGCCATGCCGCCGCTGCTACGGCTTTGGATTGAATTTCTGGCGCTGATGCTGGTGCTCGGAATTGCAGGCTGGATGCTGGAGCCGGCTGCAACGGTGATTGCAGACAGGGCTAACCTGAGCCAGACGATTGTTGGCGTGATGTTGACGGCGATCAGTACGTCAATACCCGAGCTGGTGACGTCCATAGCAGCGGTTCGCCGAGGCGCGCTGACCTTGGCCGTAAGCGGTATCATTGGCGGCAACGCGTTCGACACGCTGTTTACTGCAGCCTCCGATATCGCCTACCGGGACGGGTCGATCTATCATGCCATGCCGGAGGATTCCGTATTCTGGGCGGCGCTCACCCTCTTGATGTCCGGCGTGCTGATGATGGGATTAATCCGCCGTGAGCGTCACGGTATCGGTCAGATTGGTACAGAAAGCGTGGTTATCATGGTTCTCTATCTGCTGGGCGTGGTGTTGCTACTGGCGGGCTAGTCAAACCGTCTAGCCTGGCTGAAACGATCCCGCCAGTAGTATCCGTTGAGGGACGAGCGGGTAACGCCGATGGAGGTCGAGGAATGAATGAAGCTGTCACCACCCATGTAGATGCCAGCATGCTGGTCCTTGCCTTTGATACGGAAAAACACCAGGTCGCCAGCACGCAGTTGGTCACGCCCAACCACGTCACCGGATGCCAGCATCTGTGAGGTTGTACGGGGTAACTGACGGCCGAGGGCTTCATCGAAGGCAGTGGCGATGAAGCCAGAGCAATCGAAGCCATTGGCTGAGGTGCCGCCGTAGCGATAGGGCGTGCCTTCGTAACGCTCGAATACCTGCCATAACCGATCTGCTGTCGCCGCATCCTCGGGTGTGGCGCTGTTAGAGGGCTGCCAGGTGGTGCCATTCGTTGGAGGCAGGTTCTGGTTACTGGCGCAGCCTGCGAGGCCGACGGCCATCAGGATTGCGAGCATCGGAAGCACTGGGCGCCGATTCATGGGAAAGCCTCTAATCGTTTTACATGGGCCTACTCTAAAAGGCCTGGCGCCGGTTTGTCAGGTTAAAGTTTGCTTCGATTTGTTTTCTGCAGAGGCCACTTGACGGCTCAAGGACATTTCGCGAACTATGACTTTAGGCTTCCAGCTTCCGAGGTTTCTATGAGTCCTCCCTTTTCAGACAAGACACAGCGCCTGTACGTAAGAAGCGCCACCCTTGGTGATATACCGGGAATCATCGCCCTGAGCCGCCGAGTGTACTCGGGCACAGGGATGTATGGCTACACAGCTGGCCCCCTGACAGGGCAGATCAACACCTTTCCTGAGGGCCAGTTTGTCGCCATGCTGGGTGACCGTGTGGTGGGGTATTGCGCCACGTTTCGTATTGGTGAAGACGTTGCATTGGCGCCCCATGACTGGACAGAAATTACTGGTAATGGTTATGCCTCGCGCCACGACCCGGAAGGGGAGTGGCTGTACGGCATGGAGGTTTGTGTAGACCCCGACTGCCGTGGCTACCGCATTGGTGAGCGCCTGTACAACGAACGAAAAACGCTCTGCCAGGCGCTGGAGTTGCAGGGCGTTGTGTTCGCGGGCAGGTTACCGACGCTGGCCAGGCGCCTGAAGAAGTTTGAATCGGTGGAAGAGTACGTGGAGGCGGTGAAATCGAAAAAGCAGCGGGACCCGGTACTGTCGTTCCAATTACACAACGGTTTTGAAATCCACGGCATTATTCCGCACTACCTGGATGCTGACCACGCTTCCCTGGGTTACGGTATTCACCTGACCTGGAGGAATCCCAAGGTGGCCCGCAACGGCGACAACGGCAAGCGCAAGCGATACGGCCGGCGAATGCCCGACACCGTTCGGATCGGCACGGTCCAGTACCAGCAGCGCCGGGTGGCATCGTTTGAAGAATTCAGCGACATCGTCCGGTACTTTGTGGATGTGGTGTCCACCTACAAAGGTGATTTCGTGGTGTTCCCGGAGTTGTTCACGCTGCAATTGCTGTCCATTGAAAGCCGTGAAGGGACCCCGGCGGAAGCCATCGAAGCGGTGACGGAATACGCCGAACCCTTCCGCAACCTGATGCGCGATCTGGCCCTGAGGCACAACATCAACATTATCGGTGGCTCCACGCCGGTCAAGGAAGAGGACGGCCGGGTTCGCAATGTTGCCTACGTGTTCCTGAGAGACGGGCAAGTGTTCTCGCAGCCCAAGATTCATCCGACGCCGAACGAAGCCTATTGGTGGAACATCACCGGTGGCAACCGTGTCACTGCCATTGAAACCGATTGCGGGCCCATTGGTGTCCTGGTTTGCTACGACGCGGAGTTTCCCGAGCTGACGCGTCATCTGGTGGACCAGGGCATCCAGATCCTGTTCGTGCCTTTCTGTACCGATGAGCGCCAGAGTTATCTGAGGGTACGGTATTGCTGCCAGGCCCGTGCGGTGGAAAACCAGCTGTTCGTGATCATGTCCGGCAATGTCGGCAACCTGCCCAAAGTGCCCAACATGGAGTTGCAGTACGGCCAGAGTTGCATCCTGACACCCTGTGATTTTCCGTTCGCCCGTGATGGCATCGCCGCGGATACCACGCCGAATGTGGAGACCGTCGCCTTTGCCGATCTACGGCCGGAAACACTGCTTACCGCCCGCAACAGCGGTACCGTGAAGAACCTCAAGGATCGTCGCCACGACCTGTACACGGTGAACTGGCGCGGACACTGACCCATTGATGGCTGTTTTCATGACGTTACGCCGATGCCTGCTAATGCTTCTGAGCCTGATTGTGATGTTGTCGATGGCGGGTGGCCTGTACACCCTTGCGGCGTGGGAGACCTGGCGGAAGGCAAATGGCATCAGCGACCTTGAATGGCGCTGGGGTGACGTCTCGCTGGCGGGCCTGCGGCTGGACCGATTGTCTGCGACCCTGAGCCGGGAAGGGCAGCGCTATCACATGGTGGGGAAGCAACTGTCGCTGGCCTGGCGCTGGCACTGGTATGGCCCCATGCCCGAGGCCATTGTGATCGATCAACTGGCACTGGCTCTGCCGCAAGGTGTCCATGCCGAGGGCGATCTGACAATCTCAAGTCCCCTGGAACCCGATAAACGGCAACTCACCACCAGCGCCATGAAGATCGAAGGGCGCGTGGCTGAACGGGGCCTTGCTGGCTGGACCATAGGTGAAGGCCGGATAAACCTGACTGTCAGCGGTACAGCCAGCGAGCAGTCTGCAACACTGACCCTCGGCGAACAAAGCCGTGTCGAGTTCGACGATATTGCCGCGCCCGGAAAGGATTCC
>CAJXOQ010000004.1 GCA_913057975.1 uncultured Marinobacter sp. | reverse complement strand
ATTGAAGGGACGGCAGTTGCGAACTGCATGATTGCTTTCTTGTCACCACGAGGCATTTTTGCGCCTTTTGACGTGAGCATCATGTACTCAAAAAAACGGTCTTGGTACAAAAGATTGAATAGATACTCGTTCGTGCCGTTGTGTCTGGGCGTAAACCCCAGTACATCTGGTGAGCGTCCGCCACTGATATTGGCTAACCATATCTTTTTGAAGTAAGGGCGGATGTTCGAGATCAGTATTTCGCCAGGCTCAAAGCTCGGCACTGAGGCGGAGGACGGTAAAGATGAGTCGAGGCAGACTCCTCTCCTATTTTCGAGCATATTTTCTGTCGAGATGTATGTTTCCAGGGTCAGCTCATCTTTTGAAACGCGATTGTTACTGAAGTTTGCGACATCACTGAGGCTGCCATAAGTCCACCCCTCTGGAATCTCCCCCAGCTCACTATCCTGCATAGCCGACGGAAACAGCTCGGTGGTGGCGCGGAGCTCGGCGTATTGCTCGGGCTGTTCGGCCTGGAGGCGGGTTAGTTCCGGTTCGTCTTTGCCAGAGATGGCCTGCATGGCGGCGAGCAGGGCGTCCTCCTCGCTGCCGCCCGCTTGCAGTGAGGCGATCTTGGCTTTGACCGGCTGGAAATCGACAAACCAGCTCCTGAAGATGGCTTGGGCTATTTGTTCTAGGGTTTGGTTGGTTTGGTGGTTAAGGTGGATTTTTTCATCAACCGAGGTCAAGAATCGGCCAATGGCCTCCTGCTCAACCAATGGCGGGAGCTTAAAATTGAGGCCCGTAATATCCGTTTTTAGCACCCGAGGAACCGTAGACCCCCGATATGCTCGTTGGAGTTGGCATTGACAATGGCGGCCAAGCAATACGTACAGGAGAAATCTGGAATCAATTTTGTTTCGAGCGCCACGAAGAGCCATTATTCTGCGGGTGATGTGGTAGATACGATCATGGGGCATTGGCGCCACCTCTCCAACCGGCGCCTCCGTCGTTATTAAAACATCTCCTTTCTGAGGGAGCCCTCTCGTTGTAACTAGATCGTAGGTTTCTTTAGATATGTATGAAACCTTATCCCTGAGCACGCGCCCATCTTTGACACTGGCGGCGGTTAATACGGGAATGCCCGTTTTCGATTTTGGAGGTGTTTTTCCGCGATAGTCTATGATCGTTTCAAGCACGTCTCTGAGCTTGACTTCTGGCCATTCAGCGCTCATACCCCAGCCCCCCAAGATTCCGCTTAATCTCAGTCTCCAGCCGATCGCTCTCAGCAAACTGCTCCCGCAGCTGCCCGGTCAACCGTGCCATTTTTTCTGCAAACGGTTCGCCGTCGTCTTCCTGCTCCTGAGCCCCCACATAACGCCCAGGCGTCAGCACAAAATCATGCTTCTTGATTTCATTCAGGCTGGCGGATTTGCAGAAGCCAGCGACATCCTCGTAGCCCTCTTCGCGCTGCCATGCATGGAAGGTATCAGCAATTTTGGCGATATCATCGTTGGTGAAGTCCCGCAGTACCCGATCCCTCATAAAGCCCAGGTTTCGAGCATCGATAAACAGGAACTCTTCCCGACGGTCGCGCTTTTTCTCGTTGCGCACCATGCCGTTGGCTTTGTCCCGGGTCAGGAACCAGATACAGGCCGGGATCTGGGTGTTAGTAAAAAGCTGGCCGGGCAGGGCGACCATGCATTCCACCAGATCTTCCTCCACCAGGCGCTTGCGGATTTCGCCCTCGTTGTTGGTGTTGGAGCTCATGGAGCCATTGGCCAGCAGCAGGGCCATGCTGCCGGTGGGCGCAAGGTGGTGGATCATGTGCTGCATCCACGCAAAGTTGGCGTTGCCCTTGGGCGGGGTACCGTACCTCCAGCGGGTGTCTTCGGCCAGGGATTCGCTCCACCAGTCTTTCATGTTGAAGGGCGGATTGGCCATTACGAAGTCGGCGCGCAAGTCCGGATGCTGGTCGTCCAAGAAGGTGTCGGCGTTCTTCTTGCCGAAATTGAAGTCGATGCCCCGGATGGCCATGTTCATGGCAGCCAGGCGCCAGGTGGTGGGGTTGGATTCCTGACCATACACGGAGATGTGCTTTTTCTGCTCGCTGGCGTCGTAGTGCTGTTCTTTGGCGTGCTCTTCGATGAACTTGTCGCTGGAGACAAAGAACCCGCCAGAGCCCATGGCCGGGTCGTACACACGGCCGGAGTAGGGTTCGAGCATTTCCACAATCAGGGTAACGATACTCTTGGGGGTGTAGTACTGGCCGCCCTGTTTGCCTTCGGCCAGGGCGAACTGGCCCAGGAAGTATTCGTACACATGGCCCAGGATGTCTTTGCTGTGCAGGCTCAGCTTCTCACCGTCAAACACGGGCTTGGTGAAGGAGGTGTCGGAGAAAGTGTTGATCAGGCCCAGCAGTTTGTCGTTTTCCAGCTGGTACTGGCTGATGCGGTTGAGGATGCCCTTAAGCTTGGCGTTGCTCTTCTCGATCTCTTCCAGGGCATTGTCGATCAGCCAGGACACGGAGCGCAGCTTAACATCGTTACCGGCGTCGTCCTGCCAAAGCACCGTACCTACCGGCAGGACGGCCTTTTCTTTGAGGGTGCTCCAGCGGGCGGGTTTGGGGACCCAGAACACGTTGGCTTCTCGGTAGTAATCCAGTACCTCTAGCTCTTCCAGCAGCGCCTGCTGGTAGTCTTCGTCGCTGTCATAGTCGCCCGGCGGCAGGTAGTAAATGTCGTCGTCCTCGTCCTTGAACCGCTCCAGCAATTCTTCCTGGCGCTCCTCGAAGGCATCGGAGACATACTTCAGGAAGATCAAGCCCAGTACTACGTGCTTGTAATTGGCAGCATCCAGGTTGGCGCGGAGCTTGTCGGCGGCTTTCCAGAGCTTGTCGTCCAGGGCTTTGAGGAATTGCTGTTCCGTGTTGTTCATTGATTCTCTCTAGATATAGCGAAAATACGGCTCACTAACATAACCCACGCACGCGACGGTGAGTGACGCATGGGTAGACAGATTTTCTAAAAGTAGGTTGGGGGGAGCTTAGAGGAAGTGGGGAGAGGGCGCAATTCATGTACCGACCGCTATGAGACAAGCGATTCCGGGGTATCTGGTTCCTGAGATGCGCTCTGAAATTCGGGGCCTGCTGTCTGTTGTAGACGACGCTTAGGTCTAAGCGTGAGCTTCAATGTGTCAGTTTCAGACGGCACTCCCTGGCAATTTCAGTTTTATCCCCTTTTGCGGCAGGTAATTTTCCTAAGGAAATCCATGCTCAAGTCGTCTGATGACGCCTCTTAGAGTTCGGATGCGTTCAACGCTGTTAAGGTAGTCAGCGGGTTTCTCGTCGTCTAGAGCCTTGATTGGCTGATCGAGCCAAGCCTCTGCGAGGTCTGAGTCTCCGTCAAAGACATCAGTTACAGCCTTTAGTGCTGCTGCCCGCTGCTCTTTGAGGTCATAGGTCTGATAGGTCTGGTCGGCCACGAGCTAGCCTCCTGCAAAGCTCTTGCTGATGGTAGCCTGAAATCTGGCTGGTACGAGATTGTCATAGGGCTCTGATCGAAGGTCCATTCGCGGTGTAGTTTGTAGCCCTTGAACGTAACTGACCGCTAATCCGATGTGCGCGCTGCTGATTCTAACGACTCTCATATTGCATTAATAGGCACTGAAGGCTCTGTTGGAGCTTGAGTGCTATTTGCCAGTCCAAACAGAAGTTATGGTGGGCTCTAGGAGCCAGCAGAGCTCGCTTGGCAGTAGAAGTGTTCCTCTCAGCCGAACAATTAGGTCTGGGGCAAGCCGAATAGGCAGACTTTTAAACAAAAGTGAACATTCGCCTCGCACTGAATCCCGTAGTCTCCTGCCCCGATCAGCAATGCAAAGTTGAATCAGCTCGACGCTTGACAACCTAATCGCTACTTACCTTTCTATTCTTGGCATAGGCACTCACTCACAGCCTGACGTCAACAAAGGGACCTGCCAGGTGATTAACCGAGGGCAACATGCAGATTTAACGAACACAAAACCCCATTGTGGTTGGGGTGATTGATTGGTTGAAGCATGCAATTTCAGGTGATATTGGTTTGGCGGGGTGGCTAACCTCAGCAGTTCATCCTATTGAGACCAGTCGACTACGTGAGCCCAGCTTCGGCTCGCATCCAAGATTTCCACCTCTCCCGCTCTCGGCTCCTCATCAAAAAAATATTAAAGATCCATGGATTAAACCCTCAAAATCCAACTCCTGTTTGCTACCAGAACACCTCTCGCGAACTGGGAAAACAAAGATATTCCATGCTCATCCGTTAAAAACTGTCAAACGATGATAATCTCAACTAGTTGATATTGAAGATAATAATTCTTTACAATTAACGAATTTTTATGTTTCTGGCTCTCGGTTAAAGTACGACGGGTGGCTCAAGAGGCTGCTTACTTCAATAAAAAATAAGGATGCATTATGCTTTTTAAGAGCAAGGTAATGCTTGCAGTTGGGACCACCCTTCTGGTCTCTGGCTGTGGCGGCGGGTCGTCTTCCAGCTCAACCGATGACACCGCCAGTGGCAATCAGACAACAACGGTGAGCGGTCGCGCCGCTGACGGTTACCTGGCACAGGCCCAGGTGTTTGTAGACCTCAATGGAAATGGGTCACTGGACCGTGATGAACCACGCACGGATACCGATGGTACCGGCTTCTTCTCACTTGAAACCCCGCGCACGAACGCGCAACTTGTCGTAGAAGCAATCCAGAACCTAACTGTGGACCTGGACACCAACCAGCCGGTGCCCAAACCGTTCACCCTTCGCGCACCAATCATTCCCGAAAACGAAGAACAGTTTGTCTCACCGATCACCACCATGGTTTCTGATGAGCTTGAGGGCGGCGCAACCTTGGAACAGGCCAAGCAGACAGTCTCGACCCGACTGAAAACTACGTTTGATCCGATGGAAGACTTTCTTGCCGCAAAAGCAAGTACCGATGCAACGGTCGCGCAGAATGCAGAGCGCCTTCACCGGATCGCACAGGTCACTGCGCGAATCGCCGCACAAGTTGAAGCCGAGACGGATCAATCTGACCTCGATACGCTGGGCATCACAAAGTCAGAACTGATTGGCCTGATTAACACGCAGATTGAAATTCTGCTTCCGACCATTCTGAGCGATGTCGACAGCTCATTGGGTGAAGAAGCGTTTGACCCGGATACGTTGACTGAAAAGCCTGAATACGAGGTGGCTGCTCCGACACCCGACGAACCAAACAATGGTGGAGGCGACAGCCTGAACAATACGTTCACCGAACTGAACGCCCGATTTGAAAACGCAGCCAGCGACTCGCCGTTTTTCGATCCGGTAGAAAGTGGCGGAACCTCGGTGAACGTCGAGGCCAAGATTAACTACTTCGACTTCACCGCGCTGCAAAGCGGCCAGCTATATTACGGCGCTCTGCAAACAAGCGTGATCTTCGAGCAAAGCCCCGGCGCGGCGCTATCGAACCAAGAGTTTTTTCCACTGTTCAATTCAACGGGTGATTCAACGGTTCGTGAGTTCATCAGTGCAGACAACAGCAATATGTTTGTGTTCGATCAAGCCAGCGGGGCTTTTAAAGAAGAGACAATCGAAGACAACATGATTGGGTTCTTGAACGCGGTACCAGGTTCTTTGAGCGGCAGCCCAGATGGCTCCGTTTTAGGTTCTGCCTACAACGACACCATTCAAACCTATGCGCAATACATCAGCTTCAGCCTCGCTGGCCTCAGAATCAATGAGGCCATGGCGCTGATGCATCCGGAAATCCGGGATACGGTGCTGGAGCAAACCGACCAGGCAATCTTCTCTGAAGGCGCTATGGCCTACGCCAAAGTTGAAGGCTTTGAGAACGATGTGTTCCTTACGGACTGGCGTAAGAGCTTTCAGGAGTGTGGTGCCGGAGCAGCTTTGGCCGATCTGCAGGGCTGCAACACGGTGTATGGCGAATCATCGAACACGAACGGTATCGACGTTCCGACACCGGCGACCGACTTCGATGCACTAGCCTACCCAGCAGGCATCACCGATGAAAATGTGAATGCGGCTGTCATAGGCTTTGAAAGCGGCGGTATCGAACATTACATGACGCTGCACGGCAACAAGGCCGATGGATCGGGAGAAATTCGGGTGAGTAAGTACGACCGGGATTCATTTGTGGCTCAGCGCGTCGGCACCGGCACCTGGGAGCTGAAAACCGAGCCATTTGAGCACATCGCGCTCAATATGCCGGATGGCATTTACTATCGCGCATTTCAGGATACTCGTGGCGGTGCAGGCTATTCCTACCTGCATGAGCTGGATGGATACCTGAGAGCCGGCCGCTATGTTCCAGCCGATGCGCCAGTTCAGGAATTCTTCAACCGTGATCCGAATAAAGTGTGGCTGAACGAACTTGCCACTAACGAGGCCCTGGGCAAGCTCAACGAATGGGGCTACCTGACCCAGCACCCTGGATTCACAAACCCCGACTAATACTCGGTATTCATAACCTTCTTGCCCCTACTGGGCTCACCAGTAGGGGTGAACGTAATGACTCAGCAGATGGAAGTAAGGTGCTGCAGTCACGACGCATTGTTGGAAGGTGATACTGGGAAAGTTTGAGGACATGCGGCAGGGTGTATAGAGCGAAGCATCTGATCCTAGAGCAGATGGAGCTGGGACCACCGGTTCCGGAAGTCTGCCGGAAAATCGGTGGGTAGTAACATAGATTTATTTACAGGCTCCTGCCTGACGGTGTAGAGGCCTTGGATTGAACGTTCGCTTTGAGACCTCAGCTGTTACAGAGCATGGGAAGGCCAGGTTATGGTTTCCAATACCCTGACGATGTGTCGCGTGCTCTAGGTGGCTCGTAGCGGTCTTTATCAATGGCTGCATAAACCCTTGTCGGATCGAGCCATTGATAACCAGCGCTTGCTGGCGCAGATCCTGGCCTCTTATCAGGGCAGCTCTGGCTTGTACGGCCCACCACGGGTGTTTCTGGACTTTCGGGAGGCCGGGGAAACCTGCGGCAAGACCCGGGTCGCCCGGTTGATGAATGGAAGAGCATAAGATCAAAGCGCTGCGAGGCTATAAAGCACCGAGAGTGATTGCCGGAAGACCGTCAATCCTTACAGCGAACAAGCTCCAACGCGAATTTACGGTGAGCTGCCCAGATAAAGCCTGGGTGACTGATATCACCTATATCCGCACTTGGCAGGGCTGGCTTTACTTGGCCGTGGTTGTCGACCTGTTTTCCCGGCGTGTGGTGAGTTGGTCGATGAAACCGGCATTGCATCGCAGCTTAGTTGTGGATGCGCTGCTGATGGCCGTCTGGCGTCGACGCCAGAACGACAAGGTATTAATTCATTCGGCTCAGGGCACCCAATACGGCAGTGATGACTTGCATCGTTTCTGCCTGGCTCACAACCTGGACCCCAACATGAGTCGGCGGGGTAACTGCTGGGATACGGTGGCGGAATCCTTCTTCAGCAGTCTGAAAAAGGAACTAATTCGAAAGCGGATCTACAAAACCAGTGACCTGGCCAAGGCGGATGTGTTCGTCTACATCGAAGTGTTTTATAACTGCTACAATAGCAAGATAGCAAAGTTTGGAAAGCAGTTATGAGCACAAAGAGTTTCACTGAGCGGGAGCTACTTGGTGGCCTCGACAGTCACACTGCTCACGCCGATGTCGTTGCAAGCCCACTTTGTCACGAGCTGTAACCCTTCGATCGATTGATGGGCCCCATAAAGCGCTATGAGCGTCCTCTTGATCCGACCACCGAAACCGATGAGTGGGAGTCCCTGCAAAAGTCTTGATGAGGAGTCGAACCTGCGACCTGCTGCTTAATAGGGAGCCTATTAGATTGTTGTAACGTCATAAAAGATATTTTATAAATCGAAGATAAGTTATTGATAATGAAAATATAATATGGCTTTGTAAATATTTTAATTTATTTTTAAGTCTCAGCGTTGGGTGGTCGGCGCAGGATAGATTATGGAGCTGCTTTAACGAGCTATCGCTTGCACTACTAGTGGTAGGGCTATCTTATCTCTCTCAGTATGACTTACTATCGACATTACAAAAAAGGATTTTTCAAAAGGATAGGAGCGTCAACCTTGTTTTTGCGAAAAAGTGGCGAGAAACAAGATGGTCAAAGAAGGCAAAGATCCGGCTGGTCAGTTTTATTGAGCGCACTTGTAGCACTTTTGGGGATTATGGCTGGCGGTGTTGCTTCTATATTTACCGATGAAATCCGTAGAGCTTTCCCGTTTGTGCATTTTGGTAAATGGGAATCTTTTTTTTCTGATACGGCATATGGACCGTTGGTCCCTGAGGCTATGGCGTTTTGGGTGCTCGCTGCCGTATTTTTCCTCCTGGTTTTTTGGAGAGATGCAGCGGCCTCTCGGAGGCGCGCACGTGCTCAGTCTGATTTATTATCAGCAACTGGGAATTTACAAGAGCAGATAGACGCTTACACTGACACCCTCAGAACAATGCCTCCGCAACATTTTTTATCTATTTACCGAGAAACGTACAAAAACTGCCAGAAAGCTGCAAAATTAGCGCAGTATGCTGCTCAAGTGAGCACTGATCTAGAAGATATTCAACACAAGTTAGCCGAGGCGATTAGAACCGTGCTGACTGGTCTAGTCGACCTAGCGTTCACATGGGACTCTCCTGTGCCTGAACAGCTGGGTAAAGTAACTTACAGGGCCAATATCATGCTGTTCCGTGCGTTCGAGGATATGGACGCGTGTGAACAGGAAGAGGTTTGGGCTCGATCTAGATTTTTCGTTGATACCAATCTCGTTGCGGCGAAAGCTTCCTTGGATGGGGTGTTGGATTTAGCCAATTCCATCTTTACCACGACGACTGAGTCGCCAAAACCCCTTCCTGACGATAGCGTCCAGCCGTTAGCTCTTCCTCTTACAAAGCTGCCAAGAAAAGAGGGTAAACGAATGCAGAACTTACCTGGTGCGCCATCGGCATTTGTTACAAAGCGGTCAGAGTGGATTTTGAGTCCAGAAGCTATGGTTGAAAAATGCGAGTTAGTTCCCGGCCTCAACAACACAGATACTTTAGAGGAGATTAAAAAATATTACTTGCATGATGAAAAGGCCCAGAGCATCGTCTCACTGCCGTTGTTACCTCAAGATGGGGGGGAGGCAATAGGTGTTGTGAACATCTATAGAAACAAAAATTCGATTCTGAAGGACCGCAAGCGTTCAGAAGAATTTGACGCCGTTGCTTTTCCCTTTTGTACGATCTTGATTGATCTTTTGGCTGAATATTACACCGCTCCAGATCTAGTGGGAGTAGAGGTGAAGGGAGCTGGTGCTAATAGTAAAGAGAGCGTGGGGTTCGGTTCAGATTGTTAGGTGTGGCCGCATCTACTAGAATGGTTATACGTAGGAGGAGCTTATGATTAAGAAAGCGAAGTTGACCCGTGGTGACAGCGCAAAGTTGGCTGAATTGTCCAGCGCATTCGATACCGCTGTTGCGAATGCGACTGCTTTGCATTTAGAGGTCATGAACGGTGCGTTCAAGGCAAAAAAGCACACCCGCATCATTGATTCTTCTAGTGGGGCCAGCCCCTACGGAGAAGAGGTCAAGCTGGATCGAGAGGAGTGTATCTAAGGATTACGCTCCTCTGGCCACCCTAATTAATTTAGGCCTACCATTTACTAAATGCCTGCTAATACCCAAAGGCGTGAAGCAATGGTCTGGACTTCCCCCCGATACGCATGACATCCCCGCCCCTCAAAAAGAGGCCTGAGGACTGGCACCTGAATGTTCGCTTTGCGACCTTAGCGGCCAATTTATGGCGTCAATCTCCGACCACATTATGTTTGGCACGAACAGGGCTACCTTTCGCAGCAATGCTCGTTAAAGGAGTTGCTTCTTTGAGAGGTCTCGTTCTAATACAGACGAATGCGCCGTTTGGCCAAGCAATTGGCTGGATAGCGACTTTGTGGTTGAATGGAGAGGCAAAACAGGCGGTTACGGAAGATTTGGTTGTATAGAGCTAATTTCGTGAAAGGGTGCGGAAAGATTGCACTCGGGCAAAGTCTGAGTGTTTTCTAAGCAAATCTAGGATGTGGGGACTAATGATGGGACAACTCTTAAATCCCTCCTAAGTTATTGATTGGAGGGGGGAGAGTGGTGCCCGGAGGCGGAATCGAACCACCGACACGGGGATTTTCAATCCCCTGCTCTACCGACTGAGCTATCCGGGCGTGTTGCGGTGCTGCTGCAACGGGGCGCTATTAAACCGGTTTAGGTTGCCTGAGTCAAGGCCGTTCCGGGAAAATTTTGATAGGCGCTTCCACAAGTTGGGTGCGCCTACTTCTCTGGCGGTACATACCCCTCGGCCTTGTCGAACGGCTCGTTGTTGAAGAAGCGTTCCATCTGCGCCTGCAGGTACTTGCGGGTGTTGGGCTCCATCAGGCTCAGGTGTTTTTCGTTGATGAGCATGGTTTGCTGGACCTGCCACTCTTCCCAGGCTTTCTTGCTGACGTTTTCGTAGATGTCTTCGCCTTTCTTGCCGGGCATGGGGGGGAAGTCCAGCCCTTCGAGTTCTTCCTGGTATTTGCGACAGAATACGGTGCGGCTCATGTCTGCTCCTGTTTGGAGGTGGTGTTGCTGAATCTGCTGGGATGATAACAGATCAAAGCAAGAGGGTTTGTTCCGGCGCGGTCAGCAGTGTGCGAATGGGGGCCGGCAGGCCGAGGGTAAGGGCCTGGTCCCGGTGGACCCATTTGTAGCTGTCCCGATCATTGATGTGAGCGGGGCTTTGTACGGTGAGCCGTGCCGGCTGGATATGAAGGTGGTAATGGCTGAAGGTGTGGCGAAAGCCGCTGGTAAGTTCCGGTTCGCCACAGTGGAAGCCGAAGGCCTGTTCGCAGGCGTCTGGCAGTTCTTCCGGGCCGTAGGCCGGGTCCAGTTCCGGAAGGCTCCAGAGGCCGCCCCAGATGCCGCTGGGAGGCCTGCGTTCCAACAGGATGCGACCTTGATGATCTTCCAGTATCACCATCCAGGTGGTTTTTTCGGGCTTGGCTTTCTTCGGCTTTGAGCCGGGGTAGAGGCTGGTTTCGCTGCGGGCATAGGCGTCGCACCCATCCTGTAGTGGGCAGCTGTCGCACGCTGGTCGGCTGCGGGTGCAGACCATGGCGCCCAGATCCATGATGGCCTGGGTGTAGTCGCGGATGCGTGCATCGGGTGTGTGTTCTTCAGTGCGCTCCCAAAGCTGGTTGAGCACGTCGGTTTTGCCTGGCCAGCCGGGGATGGCGTGGTAGCGGGCCAGCACCCGTTTTACATTGCCGTCCAATATAGCTGCCCGTTGCTGGAAGGCCTGGGCAAGGATGGCCGCAGCGGTGGAGCGACCAATGCCGGGCAGGGCCTGGAGTTGTTCCAGGTTGCCGGGAAATTTGCCTCCGTGCTCGTTGGCCACCTGTTGCGCCGCTTTCTGGAGATTGCGGGCGCGGGCGTAGTACCCGAGGCCGGACCAATGGCTGAGAACGTCATCCACCGGTGCAGAAGCGAGCGCTTTCACGTCTGGAAAGCGCTGCATAAAGGCTTCGAAGTAGGGGATAACGGTGGTCACCTGGGTTTGCTGCAGCATGATTTCCGAAACCCACACGCGGTATGGGTTCCGGTCATGATGCCAGGGCAGGTCGTGCCTGCCGTTTTCGTCGTACCAGGCGAGAAGCTTTTGGGCAAAACCGTCGTTCATTGACCGAACAGGCCCTTGAGGGCGTCTTTCACCTTTTCGCCACTCTCTTCACCCAGCTTTTCTTTCAGCTTTTCGGACACTTTGTCTTCCGCTTTGGATTTGGCTTCGTCCACTTTTTCGCGCGCCTTGGCTTTGGCAGCGTTGGCGGCAATGGTTTTCAGGGTGTCGCGGAAGCGTGAGCCGTCGAAGGAGCAGAGGCCGGCAGGGTCTTCCGCGAAGTCGCCGCGGCACTCAACCGGGATCACCACGTTTTCAACGTATTCGGTCACTCGGCAAGCTTCGTCCCGGTGGATCTCGCCCACGATCCGCAGGCCAACTTCGTAATCCAGGTCGGAAGCAGCCAGGTCCACCGTGCCGTCGCCTTCCAGTCTCATGCCGGCGAGGGCAGCCACAAGGTCCGTGTTGTTCAGGGTGTTGCCGTCAATCTTGAGGGTGCCCTTCATGTCGTTGAACGGCGTGCTGGTACCCCAGTCTGATGTAGAGAGGCTTTCCTGGTTGGCCAGTGCAATGCCCTGGCACGCCATGCGCGTGAGGTTCATGCGGGTGAACTCACCCTCGGCCAGGTTGAAGTTGATGTCGCCTTTGGCGTTGCTACGCAGGGCGGAAATACGATTGCCTGTGGTATTCACATCCACGGACAGGTTGGCGCCACCGGCAAGCATGTCCACTTCGGCAAGGTCGGTCAGCAGTGGCAACGTCTGTACGTTGTTGACCTTGGAGCCGATGCTCCACTTCGGATTGTCGGTGCGGGCATCCAGGGTCACTTTGGCGCCGAAGGAGCCTTCGTACAGTTTGCCGCTGAAGTCCTGCACTTCCAGCACACCATTGCGTGCGGTGATCACCGATTTGATTTCCTTGATGGTGAGATTACTGACGATCAGTTCGCCCAGCCCGAGATTGATATCCAGCGCTAGCGAACGGAGTGTGTCCAGGGGCAGCAAGTCGCCTTCTTCCGCCGGGGCGCCACCACCTTGCGGGGCTTCCTCGGCGGCGGCATCGGTTTGTTCCTCACTAGCAGGCGGCATATAGCGGTCGGCATTGATCGCGTCGCCCTGCAAGTCCAGGCCAATACCGCTGTTGGCCAGGGCGTAACTGGCACTGCCCTGGAAGGTGGTATCGTCCAGGCTGATGGTCAGGTCGCTGAGTTCCACGGTGCCGGCGGGGCCACCGATGTTGGTGGAGAAAGCGACGGCCTTCATGACGTCAGGGTCTTCTGTTTCGATGGCGGGTTGGCCAAGGGCCGCCAGAAGCGCTTTGAGGGAAAATTCGTCAATGCTGAGACTGCCTTCGAGTTTCGGCTTGTCGCCAAAGCCGTTCACGGTCAGGTCTGTGTTGAGCGTCAGGTCGGCCAGGCTGGCGGTAAAGCCATTAAGCGTGGCGGTTTCGTTTTCCAGATTGGCTTCCAGGGAGCCAGCTATTTCGGCGCGAACGGATTCGCCGCCAAAAGGCTCGCCGTTCATGTCGAAGATGGCTTCCAGGTCGGACACGCCAAATTCGTTTAACGCTTCATTGGCGGCCAGGCGGGCACTGATGTCGCCCTCAACTTCAAACTGCGGCTGGTTGGTGGCGAAGCGGAACGAGACGTCCAATGGGAAGCTTGAACCCAGGGTGATCTCGCTGGCGTTTACGGTGAAATCTTCCAGGGTAAATGCCTGGCCCGTGCCCTTGTCTTCGTAATGAACGCGGGCGTTGCTGATTTCCACGCTCTCTACGTTGAAGTTCAAGGGCTCGCTGGCGCCGCTGCTCTCTGGCTGTTCTTCAGCGGTTTCGGCTGGCGCGGCGGGTTCTTCCTGCTGCGGTTGCTCTTCGCCTTCCGGCATGACGCGGGTCCAGTTACCGGTACCGTTCTCATCAACGGACAGGTTGGCGTCCAGCCCGCTCAACAGGAAAGTGTCCACCCGGGGCGACATGGTTACCAGGGACCAGAAACTGACCTGCGCCACCAGTTGGTCAAGCTTGACCAGGCGTTCGTCTTCCAGGGTGGCCTCAACGTCGTTCAGTTCCAAGCCCAGTGGGATGAAAGACCAGCCAATATCCCCGGCCAGAATCAGGTCAAGGTTGGTTTTATTCTCGACCACTTTCTCGATCTGTGGCTTATAGGTGTTTGGGTCAATAACGGCGACCGCGATAGCGACCGCGGCAACGGCAAGAATGAGCAGGCCAACGATGGCAAGAGCCACATAGCGAACAGCTTTCATGATTTTGGCGTCCTTCCGTTAATTCGTGTCCGGTAACTGGGCTTGTGATTAGCCCAAGGATAACCCAGGGGTAACAAAATAAAAGCCTGAGTGTATGACAATACGTTAGTGATCAGCCAAAATAGGCACCTTATTTCTACACAACGATATAAAGCGCGTCTTACAACGATAACAAGGAGCAAACAGTGGCTATTACTGTCTCTATTGAGCTTAACCGGGAACTGGATCTGCCCGCCGGATATGACGAAGTATTCGAGCTGCTGGCGGACGTGCCCGCATCGGCAAGCCATTTCCCCAAGGTGCATAACCTGGTGGATCTGGGTGACAACGCCTATCGCTGGGAAATGGAAAAGGTGGGCGTGGACAAGCATGCCATCCAGTCTGTATACGCGTGTAAATACTTCGCGGACAAGGACAACGGCAGGATTACCTGGGAGCCGGTGAAAGGCGAGGGTAACGGTGTGGTAAAAGGCTCCTGGACCCTCAAGAAGAAAGACGACAGCACTACTTCGGTGAAGTTCCAGACCAGCGCCGAGCTGACCGTGCCGTTGCCGAGCCTGTTGAAACTGGCAATCAGCCCCGTGATCAAGCACGAGTTCAACAGTCTGGTCGATACCTACATGAGTAACCTCAAGAAAGCATTCTGATGCTCCTCGCTATCAAGGCTATAAAGGCCATTGCGGGACGCGGGGAATCATAAAAGGTATAATGCGCGCAGACACTTTTCCGGCATGTGCCGACTGATGACTTTGGAGTCCCCATGGCCGAACGCAAGGCTCGGGTAGAAAGAAATACCCTGGAAACACAGATCACTGTCGAGATCGATCTCGATGGCACCGGCAAGTCCAGCTTCGATACGGGCGTGCCTTTCCTTGAGCACATGATGGATCAGATTGCCCGCCACGGGCTGGTGGACCTGAACATTGTCTCCAAGGGCGACCTGCACATTGATGACCACCACACGGTGGAAGACATTGGTATCACCCTGGGCCAGGCTTTCAAACAGGCGGTTGGTGACAAGAAGGGCATCCGCCGTTACGGCCACGCCTACGTGCCGCTGGACGAAGCACTGTCTCGCGTGGTGATTGATCTCTCCGGACGCCCCGGCCTGTTGATGGATGTGCCTTACACCCGTGGCGCCGTCGGTGGCTTTGACGTGGATCTGTTTGCGGAGTTCTTTCAGGGCTTTGTAAACCACTCCATGGTGACCCTGCACATCGATAACCTGAAGGGTAAGAACACCCACCACCAGATTGAAACCGTGTTCAAGGCCTTCGGTCGTGCCCTGCGTATGGCCATTGAAATGGACGAGCGAATGGCGGGTATTACCCCGTCCACCAAGGGGTCGCTGTAAGCGGCCCTGAGCTCAACTAAAAGAACCACGATTCAGGAAGTCTCTCTTCGCATGAAAACCGTTGCCATTATCGACTACGGCATGGGTAACCTTCATTCCGTCAGCAAAGCGGTTGAGCACGTTGCACCGGACACCCGTGTTCTGGTCACCGACAACGCCGAGCAGATCCGCAGCGCGGACCGGGTGATCCTCCCTGGCGTGGGCGCCATCCGCGACTGCATGGCGGAAATCCGCCGCCTGGGAATTGATGAGTTGGTGCGGGAAGTCTCCGCTGACCGTCCGTTGCTCGGCATTTGCGTAGGCATGCAGGCGCTGATGTCCCGTAGCGAGGAAAACGGCTGGGTGGACTGTATCGATCTGTTCCCCTCGGAGGTGCGCTTCTTCGGTGACAATCTCACCGAGAACGGCGAACGCCTGAAAGTGCCTCATATGGGCTGGAACGAAGTGCACCAGACCATGGATCACCCGCTTTGGCACGATATTCCCGACGGCGACCGCTTCTATTTCGTGCACAGCTACTACGCTGAAGCCGAGGGCAACCCGGACATTGCCGGCCGTACCCGTTACGGCGTTGACCTGGCAGCAGCCGTGGCGAGAGACAATATCTTTGCGGTGCAGTTCCACCCTGAAAAAAGCGCTCGGGCGGGGCTGCAGTTACTGAAAAACTTCACCAACTGGACTGGAACATGCTGATCATCCCGGCCATAGATCTTAAAGACGGCAAATGCGTAAGACTGCGCCAGGGCCGTATGGACGACTCCACCGTTTTCGGTGACGATCCTGTTGATATGGCAACCCGCTGGGTGGATGCTGGCGCCCGCCGCCTGCATCTGGTGGACCTGAATGGCGCCTTCGCCGGTGAGCCCGTCAACGGCGAAATCGTCCAGGCCATCGCTCGCAAATACCCGGATCTGCCGATCCAGATTGGCGGCGGTATTCGTTCGGCGGAAACCATCGAGGCCTATCTGAAAGCCGGCGTACAGTGGGTTATTATTGGTACCAAGGCTGTGAAAGAACCGGAATTCGTCACCGAGATGTGCAAGCGCTTTCCCGGCCACATTATCGTGGGCCTGGACGCCAAAGACGGCCGCGTTGCCACTGACGGCTGGGCGGAAGTGTCTGAAGTCATGGCGACCGACCTGGCGAAACGTTTTGCCAACGATGGCGTCGAGTCCATTGTTTACACCGACATCAGCCGCGACGGCATGATGCAGGGCGTGAACGTGGAAGCCACCGCTGCACTGGCGGAAGAAGGCGGCATTCCCGTGATCGCTTCTGGCGGCGTTACCAACATGGACGATCTCAAGCGCCTTGCTACCGTGGCTGACAAGGGCATCCTGGGTGCGATTACCGGCCGTGCCATCTATGAAGGCACCCTGGATGTGGCCGAAGCCCAGGCCTTCTGCGACAGCCTGAAGGGGTAATACGAATTATGGCTCTGGCAAAACGCATCATTCCCTGCCTGGATGTCGATAAAGGCCGCGTTGTAAAAGGCGTGAACTTCGTCGATATCCGCGATGCCGGTGACCCGGTGGAAGTGGCCCGAAAATACAATGAGCAGGGCGCCGACGAAATCACCTTCCTGGACATCACCGCCAGTCACGAAAGCCGAGATACCACCTATGAAACTGTGGAGCGTATGGCGGCTGAAGTGTTTATCCCGCTGACGGTGGGTGGTGGTGTGCGCACCGTTGAAGACATCCGCAAGCTACTGAATGCCGGGGCGGACAAGGTTTCTATCAATACTGCGGCGGTGTTCAATCCGGACTTCGTGCGCGAGGCCGCTGACCGTTTTGGCAGTCAGTGTATCGTTGTCGCCATTGATGCCAAGCGTGTCAGTGGTGAAGGAGAGGAGCCCCGGTGGGAGATCTTCACCCACGGTGGGCGCAAGCCGACAGGGCTGGATGCCGTTGAGTGGGCTCGCAAGATGACCGCGATGGGTGCCGGTGAGTTGCTGCTGACCAGCATGGATCGGGACGGCACCAAAATCGGATTCGACCTGGGGCTGACCCGCGCCATCAGCGACGCTGTATCGGTGCCAGTCATTGCTTCAGGGGGTGTGGGTGAGCTTCAGCATCTGGCAGACGGTGTGACCGACGGTCGCGCGGATGCCGTGCTGGCGGCGTCCATCTTTCACTTCGGTCAGCATACGATTCCCGAAGCAAAAGCATTCATGAAGGCCCAGGGGATTGTGGTGCGGGATTGAGGCCGGGCCTCACTCCTGCTTCGCCAGCGCCGGCCGAATCGCCCGCTTTTCCCCTTCCGCAAACATTGGCCGATTGCCATTTCTCATGGCCCATACGCCGCTGACGGTCGCTACGGCAATTCCTTGCTCGTCCAACTCTGGCAGACGTTTCTCAAGATAGTCCACCGTTACCTTGTGAGGGTGGCCAATGCCGATGGCGCTGCCGTTTTCCTTTGCCCGCTTGATAAGGAGCTCGAACTGCTGATCCACGAATTCCTCGGTTTGCTCGTGATCCAGGAACACGTCACGGGTGAGGGTGGGTATGCGGTAAGCGGCTGCGACTTCGCCCGCAATGGAGGAAGCGATGGTGCGGCTGTCCACGAAATAGACCGGGTAATGATCGAGTTCAGACATCACCCAGTCCATCGGCTGAAGTTGTTGAGTAAGCAGGCTGCCCATATGGTTGTTCACTCCCTGCACATGGGGAATGGACTGAAGTGCTCGCCGCAAGGTAGTGGCTATGCTGTTCTGGTCCATGTCCGGGTTCAGACCGCCGGGCCCAAGGCCAATGTTGCGGGTATTGGCCATTGGCGCATGCAGCATGATTTCCTTGTGTTTTTGGTGCGCTAACTCCGCCAGTCTGGTGGTATATCTGCGGTAGGGCAGGAAAGCCAGGGTGATGGGCTGATCAAGGGCGATCAGCCGCTCGCCCTCCACCAGGTTATGTCCCATGTCATCGATGATGATGGCGATGGTGGGCGGCAGTTGCCCCTCATGCTCCCCGGCAACAACCGGGGAGGTGGCCAAAAGGGCGATAATCAGTGTTGCTAGAGCCTTCAATCCGCGCTTTCCTGTGCAGGCTTGTTACGCTTGTTGAGAATGCCCAGGCCCTTCAGCAGGTTCAGTGCGGAGCGCAGCTGGAAGTCCTTGTTCGCCGGGGAAGTGCTTTGTGCGCCCTCCTGCTTTTGCGGCTCTTCCTGCTGCCCCTCATCCTGCCCTTCAAGGTGGCCGCTGAGATCGGCCTCGGTAAAGAACGGCTGGCTGTCGAGCTCGGTCAGTTGCGCCGGCTTCACTTCAATATCCGGTTTGATCCCCTTGGCCTGGATGGAGCGCCCATCCGGGGTGTAATAGCGGGCGGTGGTCATCTTGATGGCGTGAGTCTCATCCAGGGGGATGACGGTTTGCACGCTGCCTTTGCCGAACGACTGGGTGCCCATGACCACGGCACGCTGGTGGTCCTGCAGTGCGCCCGCAAGAATCTCGGATGCAGAGGCTGAGCCGCCGTTAATCAGAACGACAATGGGCGTATCCGGCATCACATCTCCGGGTTTGGCGTTGAAGCGCAGGCGCGAGCTCTGGATGCGGCCTTCCGTGTAGACGATCAAGCCGCTATCCAGCAGGGCATCGGCTGCTTCAACCGCCGCCTGAAGAATGCCACCGGGATTGTTGCGCAGGTCGATCACCAGGCCGTCCAGGTCACTGCCATGTTCTTTCTCCAGGGCTTCCAGTGCCTTGGTAAACTGGGTGCCGGTATCCGCCTGGAACTGGGTAATCCGAACATAACCATAGCCGTTCTCGATGATGCGGGACTTGATGCTGGTGACCTTGATGATGTCACGTTCCACATCAATCTCGATCGGCGCTGATTCTCCCTCGCGCATAATGGTCAGGGTGAGGACGGTTCCGGGCTTGCCGCGCATCAGTTTAACGGCTTCTTCCAGCGACATGCCTTTTACTGGCTGGTCACCCAGTTTGATGATCAGGTCACCCGCTTGCACACCGGCCTTCTGGGCAGGGGTGTCATCGATGGGGGAGATAACTTTTACGAAGCCATCTTCCATGCCTACTTCGATGCCCAGGCCGCCAAACTCGCCGGAGGTGCTCTCTTCAAGCTGTTCGTAGTCTTTCGGGGCCAGATAGGTGGAGTGCGGGTCCAGGTCAGACAACATGCCTTTGATCGCGCTTTCGAGGAGCTGGCGGTCGTCCACCTCTTCCACATAGGCGTCCTTGATTCGGCCGAACACTTCGGCGAATTTGCGAAGGTCGTCCAGTGGCAGTTGTTCTTCCGGGTCGGGTAGCTGTATTTCCACCTGCTCACCGTGCTGGATGCCTTCCAGCAGGCGTCGGGTTTCTTCATCGGCTTCCTGGGCATGAATAAGGCCGGGCAGAACGGTTAAGCAGGTGGCAAGGGCGAGTGCGCGTGTGCTGGCGTGGTGTAGGCTTCTTACCCGTCTCATTCACATGTCCTGTGTTAATCCGATGACTGGTTGTTCCCAAGTATTGCCGGACAGTATGGCGTTACCGGGCTGATTTGTCAGCCTTTGGGGTAGCATGAACCAGTTCAGCGGTTGCCGAGCCAGCGCCGGGGATTGTCCGGTTTTCCGTTGTGGCGGACCTCGAAATACACCGCGGGGTCATTGGTCCCGCCGGTTCGACCAGCCTGGGCAATTGCCTCGCCCGCTTCAACCCAGTCTCCGGGGCTGGTGAACAGGCTGCTGCTGTGGCCGTAGAGCGTCATGTAGCCGTCGCCGTGGTCGAGGATGGTGATCAGGCCAAACCCGCGCAACCAATTGGCGAACACCACGCGACCATAGTGAACCGCTCTGACATTGCCTTCCTCGGCGGTATTGATCAGCAGCCCGTTATGCTTGAGCTTGCCGCTGGCGTAACTGTCACCGAAGCTACTGACAACCTTGCCTTCCGCCGGCCAGGGCAGCTTGTTCTTGAGTGACCCGAACGGGTCTGACTCGTTGGGAGTGGGGATGTTGGCAATAGCCTCTTCGACCTCTCGCAGCAGTTTTTCCAGGCGCTTGCGATCCTCTTCCAATTCTTCGCGTTCGCTCAACCTATTGCTGATGTCGGTTTTCAGGGCCGCCAAGGTCTGTTCCCGTTCCTTTTTGCTGCTGCTCAGCTTTTGTTGGCGGTCGGCGACATTCTCTTCCAGTTTTGCCAGCCGCATCCGCCCCGCCTTGACCTGCTTCTGCGTTTCTTTCAATTGGCGAAGATTGGCGGCGAACGCCTCCAGACGGTCAATGGTATCCCGGCTGAGGTATTCGTAGTAGGTCATCGTGCGGGCGATCTTGTCCGGGTCAATCTCGTTGAGCAGGACTTTGACGGCAGGCGCGTCGCCTTCCATCCAGGCGGCACGGATCTGTTTCTTCAGGCTATCGCGCTGGCTTTCCAGCACGCGGGTGAGTTCGGCCTCTTCCTCGCCAAGTTCGGTCAGGCGCTGTTGCTGTTCCCTTGCCTGCTGGCGGAGTTCACGTCGTTCGCGGGTGAGCCGGCCTATGTCCTGTTCGAGCCCGGAGAGCTGTTGCTCCAGCGAGGAGCGGTCTTCCTCGGCGTCGGCAAGCCACTCATCAATATCGGCAATCTCTTCCTTGAGATCTTCTATCTGGCCAGGTGTGACCTGTTGCTCCGCCAGTGCTGGCGTGACGACTGCAAGCATCGCCACTGCCAGCCAAAGACGCAGACTCAACCGATCTCCACCAGGCTGTGCCCGGTCATTTCAGCCGGTTGTTCCAGGCTCATCAGGCTCAGCAGTGTGGGTGCCACGTCGCTGAGGCTGCCGTCGTCCTTGAGGTTAACCTTGCGTGGGCCAACGTAGATAAGCGGCACGGGGCCGATGGTATGGGCTGTGTGTACCTGGCCGGAATTGGGGTCGGTCATCTGTTCGCAGTTGCCGTGGTCAGCGGTGATCAATGCTTCACCACCCACTTCCTGCAAGGCTTCGGTAATACGGGCTACACACTGGTCGATGCATTCCGCGGCCTTGATGGCGGCATCCAGCTTGCCGGTGTGGCCCACCATGTCACCATTGGCGTAGTTGCAGATCACCAGGTCGTATTTCCCGCTCTTGATCGCCTCGACCAGCTTATCAGTGACCTCGGGCGCACTCATTTCCGGTTGCAGGTCGTAAGTCGCTACTTTGGGTGAAGGAACCAGGATTCGGTCCTCACCTTCAAACGGTGTTTCGAGACCGCCGTTAAAGAAGAAGGTAACGTGTGCGTATTTCTCGGTTTCGGAAATCCGCAGCTGGGTTTTGCCGAGGTTGGCTACATATTCGCCCAGACCATTGGACAACTGCTCCGGAGGGTAAGCGCACGAGGTATTAATATCGGCTGCGTACTCGGTCAGCATGACGAAGTCAGCCAGTTCCGGATGTTTACGACGTTCAAAACCGTCGAAGTCCTTTTCCACGAAGCAGCGTGTCATCTCGCGGGCGCGGTCGGCACGGAAGTTCATGAATATAACGGTGTCGCCGTCACTGATGGTGCCCTCGTTTTCGCCGCTGGCCATGATACGGGTGGCTTTTACAAACTCATCGTTTTCGCCGCGCTCGTAGGCTTGTTCCAGTGCGGACACGGGGTCGGCTGAGGTGAACTCGGCTTCGCCCAGGGTCATAACGTTGTAGGCTTCTTCCACGCGGTCCCAACGATTGTCGCGGTCCATGGCATAGTAGCGGCCGACAATGGAGGCCACCCGGCCCACTCCAAGGTTCTTCAGTTTGGTGGCGGCCTTTTCCAATGACGCTTTTGCACTGCGGGGGGGCATGTCGCGGCCATCGAGGAAGGCGTGGATATAGACTTCCTTCGCGCCGCGCTTGGCTGCCATTTCAGCGGCCGCCAGTACATGGTCTTCATGGCTGTGAACACCGCCGGGGGAAAGCAGGCCCATCAGATGAACAGCACGGTTGCTGCTGACGGCTTTATCAATGGCGGCGCAGAGTACGGCATTTTCCGTAAAACTACCTTCTTCTACATCTTTGTCGATGCGTGTCAGGCTCTGATAAACCACCCGGCCAGCGCCCAGGTTCATGTGGCCAACCTCGGAGTTGCCCATCTGTCCCTGGGGCAGGCCGACAAACATACCGGATGTGTTGATGAGTGTTTTTGGCTGATTTTCCCAGAGCTTATCCCAACACGGAGTGTTGGCGTTGCTGATGGCGTTGTCTTCAGCCGGGTCACGGTGGCCCCAGCCATCAAGAATGATCAGTGCGGTAGGCTTACGCGTGGCAGTCATCACTTAATCCGATGGTAGTTTGGTAAATTTACTAAAAAGAACATTGATTCTAAACATTTTCGCACCCTCCGGCCAGTGGCGTCACCTTCGGCCTGGTCACCTTCTGTCCTTGGGGAAGGGTGTGTATAATCCCGCCACAAACTATTCAGCAAGGTGTTTTCATGGAAAGGGTGTTCGAGTTCGCGGTTAACCATTACATTCTGGTATCTCTGTTTGTCGCTTTCCTGCTGGCCATATTGGTGCTCGAGTCTCGCCGTGGCGGCAAGAAAATCTCTGCGCAGGGAGCCGTGAATCTGATTAACCGCGACGAAGCTGTCGTCGTCGATATCCGTGATCGCAAGGATTTTAACGAGGGCCGGATAACCGGTTCAATCAATATTCCCCTTAATAGTATCAAAAGTCGTGCGTCGGAACTGAAGAAGTTCAAGGACAAGCAGATTATTGTAGCCGACAAGATGGGCCAGCATTCCGCCATGGCGGTCAAGCAGTTGAATGCGGAAGGCTACGCCAATGTAGTTCGCCTCAATGGTGGCGTTGCGGACTGGAAAGGCAGCAATCTGCCGCTGGTGAAGAAGTAACGGCCCTGCCAGGCCTTGAACTGAACGGTAAACTGTCGCACTGTTTCACATCAGCCGGCGGAGCCAGGCATTACACTGTTCCGGCAGCACTGACATAACAACGGGCCCTGGTTGCCCCTTATCGAGAATGAAAGGATTGAACATGGCTGAAAATGAGC
Source organism: uncultured Marinobacter sp. (assembly GCA_913057975.1). Lineage (GTDB taxonomy): Bacteria > Pseudomonadota > Gammaproteobacteria > Pseudomonadales > Oleiphilaceae > Marinobacter. The sequence continues at coordinate 31,846 of CAJXOQ010000004.1, read as the reverse complement.
AGGCCGCAGCAGGCAACGAAAACCAGAATCAACCACAGTTCGCGCTCCAGCGTATCTATGTGAAAGATCTGTCGTTCGAGTCGCCGAATTCCCCAACGGTTTTTCAGGACCAGTGGAAACCTCAGGTTAATCTGGATCTGAACACGTCCCACAACAAGATCAGCGATAACCAGTACGAAGTGGTCCTGTCTCTGACTGTGACCGCGAAAGTCGATGAAAAAGTGGCTTACATCGTCGAGATTCAGCAGGCAGGTGTTTTCCTGGTGAAAGGTATTGAAGGCCCACAGCTTGGCCAGATGCTGGGTGCCTATTGCCCCAACATCCTGTTCCCCTACGCTCGGGAAGCCATTGACGGTGTGGTTGGCCGGGGTAGCTTCCCGGCGCTGATGCTGGCACCGGTTAACTTTGATGCCATCTATGCACAGGCATTGAAGCGCAAGCAGGAAGAAGCGTCAGGGGAAACGAAAGAAGAGCAGACTCACTGATACGCTACCAGCACAAGCGCCAGAAAACCCCGCCAACGGTTCAGGTTCGCGGGGTTTTTTATTGGACGGTTTCCGGCTCGATACCGTCACTGATTATCTGGTCGATCTTACCGGACGTCTTCATGGACTCCAGCGCCTGGGACAGGCAGGGGATATCGTCTTTGCGGGATTCATGCACCCAGTGGTAGATGGGGGCTTCCAGCAGTGGCTCGCCAATAGCCAGTTTTGGGTTCTTGCGTTTGGCGGCCAGAGCGTCCCACTCCAGGGTCAGTGCCACGTCGATACGGTCTCGTTCGAGTAGATCGATCAATTGAAAGGTGTCACTGGTGGTTATCTGTGTCGCATCCTCGGGCAGGACTGCCGCGACCATTCGATAGCCATTGAGAAAGCCAATCCGTTTTCCCTTCAATGACGCCTTCGAGTCACCGGTATCGCCGTTGAGAGCCATCGAAACCAGGCGCGCGTCCAGGATCGGCGTAGCCAGGGGTAGCAGGGGTGCATTGTCGTTGACGGCCATCGGTATTCGTGCAAGCTCGCCGTCTGACTGGCCTTTCTCTGCCATGAGCACGGCCCGTGCAGCCGGGGCATCCAGATATCTTATGTCCAGCCCGCAGCTGTCATAGAGCTTTCGGATGATCTGTTTGCCCAGTACCACAGACACTTCTGAGGTTGTCGAGGGAGTGGTGATAACCCGGGTAGCCTGCGTATCGCTATCGGACCAGGCGTTGCTGGCGGTCAGTACGAGCGAAATGGCAAAAGTGGGCCACATATCCCGGATATGGCTATTGTGCCCCTTCGAATCCAAGTTGCCTCCACGCTTCATAAACCACCAGTGCTACCGTGTTGGATAGGTTAAGGCTCCGACTTTCTGGCCGCATGGGCACTCTCAGGCGATGCTGCTCCGGCATCGCATTGCGGATGTCCTGCGGTAGCCCGCGGGTTTCGGGGCCGAACATCAGATAGTCACCACTCTGGTATTCAACATCATGATAACCACGGCTACCTTTGGTGGTCAGCCCGAAGAGCCTTGAAGGTTGCTCATTTTCCAGAAAGGCCTGGTAGCCGGAGTGCACCGTTACCGTTGCGTATTCGCTATAGTCCAGGCCTGCCCTGCGCATCTGTTTGTCCTCGAGGGTAAAACCCAGGGGTTCAATCAGATGCAGCCGGCAGCCGGTGTTGGCGCAGAGCCGGATGATATTGCCGGTATTCGGCGGTATCTCCGGCTCGAACAGCACCACGTTCAACATCCTGTGATCAACGCTCCACGGCGAGGGCAACACCCATGCCGCCGCCAATGCACAGGGTGGCAAGGCCCTTCTTTGCATCCCGGCGAGCCATCTCGTGGAGCAGGCCGACCAGGATTCGGCAACCGGAAGCCCCGATTGGATGGCCCAGCGCGATGGCACCACCGTTCACATTGACCTTCGCGGTATCCCATCCCAGGTCCCGATTAACGGAAATGGCCTGGGCGGCGAAGGCTTCGTTCGCTTCCACCAGATCCAGATCGTCCACCGACCAACCGGCCAGTTTCAGGCAGCGCTGGCTAGCAGGGATCGGGCCGGTGCCCATAATGGCCGGGTCGACACCGGCATTGGCGTGAGCCCTGATGGTGGCCAGCGGCTCAAGACCAAGTTCTTTGGCCTTGTCGGCGCTGCATACGATGACGGCCGCCGCGCCGTCGTTAAGGGAAGACGCATTGCCGGCGGTGACGGTTCCATCCTTTTTGAAGGCGCCACGAAGCTTGCCCAGGCTGTCCGCGGTTACGCCAGCACGCGGGTTTTCGTCGGTGTCGACGATCAGCGGATCGCCCTTGCGCTGAGGAATAGTGATGGGGACAATCTGGCCCTCGAAGTAACCCGCGTCGATCGCGGCGGCCGCCTTCTGCTGGGACGCGGCAGCAAACTCGTCCTGCTCTTCACGGGTGATGCCGTACTTCTCCACAATGTTTTCCGCGGTGACACCCATGTGGTAGTCATTGAAGGCGTCCCAAAGGCCATCGGAAATCATGGTGTCTACCATGTTCCAGTTACCCATGCGCTGGCCGTTGCGGCTGTTAGGCAGCACATGGGGAGCCTGGCTCATGCTCTCCTGGCCACCGGCAATCATCAACTCGGCGTCACCGCAGCGAATGGCCTGGACCGCCATGTGCACTGCCTTCAGTCCGGAACCACATACCTTGTTGATCGTCATTGCCGGTACCGATGCGGGGATGCCGGCGTTGATGGATGCCTGACGTGCCGGATTCTGGCCGCAACCGGCCGTCAGAACCTGGCCAAGGACTACTTCGTTGACTTGATCGGCGGCGACGCCGGTCTCTTCAAGCAGGGCTTTGATAACGGCGCTGCCCAGCTTATCGGCACTCAGGCTGGACAGCCCGCCGCCGAAGCTGCCGACGGCGGTACGTTTGGCGGCTACGATAACTACATCACGCATGGAGTCTCTCCGGTTTGCACGCAGATTTTAAAAGTTGGCTTCATTGTATCGGAAAGCGAGAGTGGGCCAAAGCAGGCAGCTGCGATGGTCTTAAATATTGAGGGATCTTACATATTAAGGCTGCGTCCGCCATCCACCGCGAGGATCTGGCCGGTGATAAACGGGGCGTCGCACAGCAGGAAGGCGATGGCGCCAGCAATGTCCTCCGGTTTGCCGGTGCGGGCCAGGGGCGTCTTGGCCAGTATGCTCTGCTGGTAGGCATGGTCTATCACAGCATCACCCTCTGGCCAGAGGATGGCGCCTGGTGAAACCCCATTCACGCGTACCTCGGGTGCCAGGTCCTTCGCCCAGGACAGGGTCAGTGAAGCGAGTCCGGACTTGCTGGCGCAGTACAGTGGATGGTTGGCCAGCGGCCGTTGGCTGTAGATGTCGATAAGATTCACGATGGCGCCCCGTGACAGTTTCAACGCTGGCAGGCAGGCCTGGCCGAGAAAGAAAGGCGCCCGCAGGTTGGTGTTCATGATTGCGTCCCAGTCACCTGCGCTGGCGTCCTGGTTAGGGGTGGGGTAGAACACCGAGGCGTTGTTCACCAGGCCATCAAGCCGGCCCCAGGTGGAAACAGCATGGTGGGCCAGTGATTCTGCCTGATCCGGGGTGGCAAGATCGGCCTGGATGGTAACTGCCGAATCCTGCCGGATGTTGTTGAGCTGGTCGCGAAGGGCGTTCGCATCCGCCTCCCGCGAACGGTAATGAATGACCACGCTCCAGCCGCGCTGGTGGAGATGTCTGGCGGTATGGGAGCCAAGTCGATGCGCTGCGCCGGTAATGAGGGCTACAGGTGTTGATGATGCCATCGCGTGTCTTACTCTTTGTTGAGGAATGCGAGGATACGCCGTAACCGCTCATTGTGGATTGCTTCACCCAGTTCTTTTCCACGAAACCCCTGTTCCATCAGGGTTTTCGCCTGTACCCCGGTGGCTGCGTGTTGCGCGGATTCCAGCCAATCCACCTTGTGCCGTTCTGGCTCCGGCAGCGCGCATCTCAGGGCAGCCAGTAGTCCGGAAAATCGGTCCGCCCGACGCCACACGTCTGCTCCATCCAGCATGTCCAATAACAGCTCGGCGTCGTGAGACGTCATAGTGCGGACCGTTGGTATCAAGTCGGTGGTGAGGCGGGTGAGATCCTGGCAGTCGTTGGGGGCTTTCAGTACCCTGGCTCGATTCCGGGCGTCGGCCGGCGCCAGGGGGGAAAGCAGCGCCGCGAAGCGGACACTGGTGTCATCGCTGCTTTCGTGGGCACGGCGCAAGGCGCCGATGGCGTCTGAAAATGCCTCGAGTGGCTCCAGTTCCGGTATAAGGACAGCCAGTGCGCCGCATTCACGCAGGACTTCGAAGAAGGTGCCGGGTTCCTGCTCATGCAACGCTCGCTGGATTTCCTGCCATACCCGCTCCGGTACCAGGTGGCTGACCTCGCCCTGGTCCACCATTTGTCGCATCAACGCCATGGTGGGCTCTGCAATGGTGAATCCCTGAGGCTGCAGGCGGGCAGCAAAGCGTGCGGTGCGCAGTATGCGCAATGGATCCTCGGCGAAGGCCTCGGAAACGTGGCGTAGTTTGCGATCCTGCAGGTCCTGGCGGCCGTGGAAGGGGTCGACAATCTCATCTGCGGTGGACTTTGCCATGGCGTTGATGGTCAGGTCACGGCGCTTCAGGTCGTCCTCAAGGGGCACGTCCGGGGCGCTGTACACGGTAAATCCGTGGTAGCCTCGCCCCTGCTTTCGTTCCGTTCGCGCTAGTGCGTACTCCTCCCGAGTATCTGGGTGAAGGAATACTGGAAAGTCCGCGCCTACCTGCTTGAAGCCCTGTCGCAACATGTCTTCCGGCGTCGCACCGGTGACCACCCAGTCCCGGTCTTTGACCGGCAGACCAAGAAGTTCATCACGGACGGCTCCGCCCACCAGATAGGTTTTCATGGATCGGGTTCTGCTCCTTGAGGGATGTTGCTCTGGGGATTATCCCGGCAAGGCTGGCCATAGGCAAACCGGTTGGCCACAAAAAAGCCCGGTATCAAACCGGGCTTGGTGGAACTGCGTCTAAAACAGCGTCAGAACGCAGCGCCGAGCTCAATTGCCGCGCCCAGATCGGCATCGCTGATCAGGCCGCCGATGTCGAGGCGGGCACCGAAGGGTGACAGGCCGATACCGGCCGTAAACTGGGTGTCTTCCTCAATACCGTCATTGTCGTCATTGCTGGCCAGGTTCTGGCGCACGCCGAAGCGAAGTTGCGCGTAGCGGAAAGCGTCGAATTCCGCGCCGAGGGCCACCCACTGGGTGTCATCTTCGTAGCCGAAGGCTTTCTTTTTCGTCAGGTCCACTTCTGCCGTCAGCACATGGAATTCGCCTTTGTGGGCGATGCCAGCGGTTACCATCGGGTCGAGTTCCAGGGTGCGTTCCTCTTCATCAGGGTGGCTGGCCGCAGAATCCAGTTCCATGGGGATCAGGTTCTTGACCGCAATGCCGGCATTCCACTGGTTGCGAGAACCGAAGGCGTAGGCGGCGCCCACGTCGAGGTTAAACCCGCTCTTGTCGGTCTGGTACTCGTCGCTGTCGAACTCGTCGTCTTCAAACCCGGAGACGGTTTCGGTGTACTGGAAGGTGCGCAACTGGACGTATTTCGGGGAGACGCCCAACTGCAGCCTTGAACTGTCCTGAAGCTCTATGGAAGTGGCGATGGAAAGGCCTACTTCGGCGACAGCGGAGGCCAGGATGCGGCCACGGGATTCCAGGTCACGGTCGAGGTCGGCGGCAATCAGTTCCGGGATGGTTGCATTTTCCAGGTCTTCCAGAAACTGTTCATCATCTTCATCAAACTCCCCGCGGACGGTGGCGCGGATGTTGCCGTTGCTGAAGAAACCGACGGCAAACGACTCCGAGGGCACGGCCAGGGCGAGACCCAGGCCACCGTCAATCCGGACGGTGTCGCGATCAAAGTCATTCAGCTGACGTCTCAGATCACCGGCGGCCTGTTGTGCTTCGTCCGGATTAGACGTCTTGTCCAGTTCCTGGAAGCGATCAATGGTGTCCTGAATATCGTCGATCTGATCAACGGTTTCCTCTTCGTCCGCAAAGCGGGCGTTGACGGAGGGTAGCATCAGGCCAAAGTCGTTGGACCATTCATGGTGGTCCGCAGCCATCATCGCTGGGTTAGTGGCACCGGCCGCCGCCGGGTGGGCGACGGCGACACCGGTGCCGCCCATGGCAAACGAGCGTGATGACATGAACGCTTGCGGGCTCGCGATGGCGGAGGTGGTGGCGATGGAAAGGCCGATGGCCAGTGATAGCTTGGTCAGACGCTGTGGGGTCATGATGTGTCCTGATGAAGCGATGATGCTGCTAAGTTAAAGGTGACATGCAGTTCAGGTTAATCCAGTTGCTGCCGTGACTCACCGGTGATGCGGTAACGGTTTGTTTTTCTACTGTAAATAGCGGTAGTTTTTTGCCGCATGGATTCTGTGTGGCGGGCAGTGTGAGAAATGAAATTATGGAATTCAGTCGGTTACAAAGGTTGGCGTGAATTTTTCATAAGGGCAGTGAACAGATGTTTTTTGCGGAGAACCAACATGACCCTGCGGCGGATACTGATACCTGCGCTGGTGCTAACAATGATCGGCTGCGCCCCCGTTGGCCAGCACCGGAACGCCGGTGCCGACCGGCAGCAGACCGAACTGGACCCGATTACCGTGCGGGTTAGCGGCTTCGGGACCTATGAGGAAGTGTCGAAAGATCGCCTGAACACGCGCAAGCGCCTGCTTGCCCGGCGTGCGTCCCAGTTGGATGCCTATCGCAATCTGGCGGAACGGGTCTATGGGACCGTGATCTACGGCAGCTCAACGGTGAACGATTTCGTATTGCAGAACGATATGTTCCGCACCTACGTTGATAGCTACATCCGTGGTGCCAAGATGGTTGCCGTGAATGAACACAGTGACGGAGTTGTGGAAACCGTTATGGAGCTCAAGCTGGAGCCCAGGTTCCGTGCCTGTGTTTCCCGCGTAACCGATCGGGAAGTGCAGGACCTGTGTCCAATCCCTATGCCCAGAGGCAATGACAGCACCGGAGATTTCCAGAGCCGGGGCGTTGATTCCCTCTACTACCTCGAATAAGGGAACGATTTCCCATGAAATTGGCTATTTCCGTTGTCACAGCGCTGTTGGTGTTTGCGTGTGGCGGTGCCCAGGCAGAGGTGCTGGAGGGCGTCGGCCACGCCACCATCTATAACGATGATGTCGACAGCGCACGGCAGGAAGCGAAGAAGGCGGCGTTAAGGGATGTTTCCCTGCAGTACGAAGCCAGGATCAGTAGCCGCGACACCATGGAAAACGGTGTGGTGACGGAATCCCGCCTGCAGGTAGCTTCGTCGGCGCGGGCAACGTCCGTTGAAGTGGTGGACGAGTACCGGCGGGGGAATCTGTTACGTGTCACGGTTCGTGCCGATATGTCGGCCAGCGGCCAGTGCCAGGCCGGCGATGCCGCGGAGTTGAGAAAACGCGTGGCCGTGACAGGCTTCCCCATGGTGTATCCGGATCAGGCCCGGATAGGGCGCATAGGGGATGCCGGCGAAGTCTTGCCGCAATTGCTGCAGGCGGATCTCCGGCGCGGCGGCAATCTCCAGGTCTTCGGCGCAACCACCCAGCGCCTGTTTGATGACCTGCTTAATGCTCCGACGCATCAGAAATTCAACAATCGATTGAGCAACGTGATTCAGGTCGCTCGCGAGCTTGGGGTGCAGTTTGTGGTTACCGGTGTGATCCGTGATGTTGGCGTGTCTGACCCGGACGCCTGGGGAAGTTCTGTTATCGACCGCCTGCAACGGGGTATTGGTGCGGTAAACCAGAACCGGCGGTTTGTGGTGGACATGATGGTTTACGACGGCTTCAGCGGGGCGCCTGTCTATCAGGAGCGTTTTGCCACCGAAGCGCGCTGGGATGCTGGTCCCGGTGCCTCCGACGGATTCGGCTCAGCCGGCTTCCAGGAAACCAGCTACGGTAAGGCCGTGGGCGGACTGATGGATGACATGGCCTCCGCTGTGACCAGGGCCCTGGCGTGCCAGCCATTTATAACGCGAGTCACGCGAGTGGACGGAGACAAGGTGACATTGGATTCGGGGGCGACGGCCGGGCTGCGCCCGGGAGATGAGCTGAAGCTCTATCGCAGTGCCAGCTTCTTCGATTCACCCGGGGCGACCCCGGAACTGGTGGACAGCCGCGCCACCATGACAGTGAACAACGTTCACCCGGATTTCAGTAACGGCAGCATTCCTGTCTTTGGCGGGCTGATCAATATACAGCGGGATGACGTGGCCATCGTCTGGTAGGGACTGGTCAATCAGGCTGCGGCGGTTTCCGCCGCCACGTCCCGGATCTTGCCAACCATGGCCCTCAGGCCGTTGCCCCGTGTGGGCGAGATGTGGCGGAACAGATCCAGTTGTTCGAACAGTTCGTCGATGTCCGTAGCCAGCAGGTCCCTGGGGGACTTGCCATTCAGCGCCACCAGGATAATGGCGGCAAGACCGCGAACGATGATGGCGTCGGAGTCAATCAGCAGGTACAGCTTGCCACTTTGCTCATCGTAATGATGGATCAGCCACACCTGGCTCTGGCAGCCGTGGACGTAATTCTCTTCCCTGCGCTCGTCGTCCGGGAATGCCGGTAGCTGCTTGCCAAGGTCGATAATGAACGCGTAACGCTCTTCCCAGTCGTCCAGAAATTCAAAGCCATCCAGGACGTCTTCGAGGGTGGTATCTTTCCCGAGCGGGTTGTTCAAAAATTCCTGTTCAGCGGCAGTCATCACAGCATCCCCAGTTCAAGCTTGGCTTCGTCGGTGAGCATGTCATTGTTCCAGGGCGGATCGAAGGTCAGTTCGACGGTCACCTTGTCCACATTGGGTACATGCTCGAGCTTGGTCTTGACGTCTTCAGTGATCACCGGGCCCATGCCGCAGCCGGCGGCCGTCAGTGTCATCTTGACGTACACATGGTTGCCGTCTTCCGTGCCATTCTGTATTTCACACTCGTAGATCAGCCCCAGTTCCACCACGTTGACCGGAATTTCCGGGTCGTAGCAGTTGCGCATCGCTTCCCACACCTGGTTTTCGTTCACTGTACCGTCTTCGGGGGTGTCGAAGCTGCTTTCAAGGGGCTTCTTGCCCAGGGCATCGGCATTGTGGCCTTCAATACGAGCGAGGTTGCCGTTCACCGCCACGGTGAAGCTACCACCGAGTGACTGTGTGATGGTGACGAAGGTGTCCGACGGAATCATGATTTCGGTTCCGGCGGGCACCAGGCGTGCCTCTACTTCGCGTTTGGTCAGGACCACTTCCCGTTCTTGCATGCCTTAATGGGCCTCGTATTCTCTATCTGGTTTGTCGGGTTCAGGCGACTGTAAAGCTCTCGCCACAACCGCACTCTGCCGTCGCGTTCGGATTCCGGAACTGGAACAGGGAGTTAACCCCTTCAGTCACGAAATCAATTTCAATGCCGTTCACCAGAGGCAGATGCTCTTCCTTCACGTATACGTCCACGCCATCAATGTGAAACACCTTGTCGTCCGACGCGGCTTCTTCCACCCACTGGGTTTCATACTTGAAGCCGGAACAGCCGCTTTTCTTGATGGCCAGGCGAATACCTTTCGCCTCAGGCTTCTTGTCCAGTTGTTTGCGAACGTGTTTTACCGCTGTCGGGGTCATGGTGACCGCCACGGTTGGTGTGAAGACTTCGGCTGTCATATTTCCACCTCCATCAGGCAAACAGACGCTGGATTTTCTGCAGGGCAGTGAATAACTGTTCCACTTCCTCCAGCGTATTGTAAAACGCAAAGGATGCCCGGGCTGTACCGGGAACCCCGTAAAAGTCCATCAACGGCATGGCGCAGTGGTGGCCAGTGCGGATCGCAATGCCCTGCTGATCCAGCAGTGTTCCTATATCACTGGGGTGCAGGCCGGCGATTTTAAAGGACATGACTGGCACCTTTTGGCTGGCCGTACCGATGATTTCCATGCCCGGGACTGACTCGACGAGTTCGTTGGCGCGGGTGAGAAGCGCGTTTTCCGCCGCTTCCATGCCATTGCGATCGAGGTCGCCCAGATAATCAATGGCTGCGCCCAGGCCAACGGCCTCAGCAACCGGTGGTGTGCCGGCCTCAAACTTGTAAGGCAGCACGTTCCAGGTGGTGCGCTCGAACGACACCCGCTCGATCATCTCACCGCCCCCCTGGAAAGGAGGCATCTCTTCCAGCAACTGGGCCTTGCCGTACAGTACGCCAACGCCGGTTGGTCCGAACAATTTGTGGGATGAGAACACGTAGAAATCACAGCCCAGCGCCTGTACGTCCGGCTGGAAGTGCGGCACCGCCTGGGCACCATCGATAACGGTGATCACGCCGTGAGCCTTGGCCTGCTCAATCAACGGTGCAATCGGGTTCACGGTGCCCAGGACGTTGGACACATGCGTCAGTGCCAGTACCCGGGTGCGCTCGCCCAGCAAGCTGTTGAACGAGTCCAGATCCAATTCACCCTGTGGAGTGATCTGGATGGGAACCACCTTCGCGCCCGTGCGCTCGGCCACCATCTGCCAGGGCACGATGTTGGCGTGATGTTCCATATGGCTGACGAGAATTTCGTCACCAGGCTTGAGGCGGCCGGCCAGGCCATTGGCCACCACGTTGATGGCCTCGGTGGTGCCACGGGTCCAGATAATCTCGCGGGTGCTGCCAGCGTTCAGGAACGCGCGAACCTTCTCCCGGGCGCCCTCGAAGGCGCTGGTGGCGCGGTCGCCAAGCGTGTGGGCGCCCCGATGGACGTTGGAATGCATTTCCCGGTAATAGCGATCCATGGCGTCCAGCACGGCGATGGGCTTCTGTGACGAAGCGCCGTTGTCCAGATACACGAGGGGCTTGCCGTTGATCTGCTGATCAAGAATCGGAAAGTCCCGGCGGATCGCCTCGACGTCGAACGCCGCAGTGCCCGCCTTTTTGGCCATGGAAAGGTCTGTCATAACCGGTCAGGCCTCCTGAAACGTCTGATCGAAAAATTCATTCAGCCGGAGCTGGGCAGCGTCTTTGACCGCCTGAACCGGAATCTGTTCAACAAGTTCGTTAATGAAGGCCATTGTCAAAAGGGTATTGGCCTCGCGACGCCCGATGCCGCGGGATACCAGGTAGAACAGGGAAATCCTGTCAAGCTGGCCGATGGTGGCACCATGGGCACATTTGACGTCGTCCGCGTAAATCTCCAGCTCGGGCTTGGTATCGATCTCAGCACCGGTGGAGAGCAACAGGTTCTTGTTGTTCATGTTCGCGTTGGACTTCTGGGCATCCTCATGGATATGGATGCGGCCATTGAACACGGCGTGGGATTCGTCCGCAGCGATGTTGCGATAGGTTTCTTCGCTGTCGCAGTGGGCGGCCACGTGTTCAATAGAGGTATGGTTGTCGTAGTGCTGCTTGCCCTGGGCGACAACCACGCCGTTCAGCTTGCACTCACCGCCTTCGCCTTCCAGCCGAACCTGCAGGTCATGGCGACGCAGTGGCCCACCGAAGCCCACGCAGTGACTCTCGAAACGGGAGTTGGCGGCCTGGCGAACACCGGTAGCCCCGATGTGCTGTACATTTTCGCCTTCCATGACCAGCCGCACATTCGTGACCTGGGCCCCGTCTGCCAATACAAACTCGGTGACGGTATCCACCATGACCGGCTCCTCACCGCTGGAGAGGTATTCCTCTACCACCGTAATCTGACTGTGACGTGCCGCATCCACATAAATACGCGGGTACGCCGAGCCTGAAGCCGTGCCGGTCACTTCGTGCACGATGAACAGGGGCTGATCAAGAACCGCTTCCTTGTCCAACTGGATGTACAGGCCGTCTTCAAAGCGGGCGGAGTTCAGTCGCGCCATCTGTACGGCACGGGTGTCCAGTGTGTTGTCCAGGCGCTCGGCCAGGCCCGCGGCCTCGTCATCGTCCAGATCGGCGAAACGTTGAATGCGGATGCCGTCCAGGTCCGGAAAGTCCGAGGCTTCTGGAATCATCACGCCGTTATGGAACACCACGCGATAACCTGGAATCGACAAGCTATAGCCATCCTTGCCGGTCGCGGGCAGGGTGTTGGCCAGTTCGTCGGTCAGCTTCAGGTGCCGGCTGGAGTATTTCCAGTTTTCGGTTTTGCGGGTGGGCAATGGCATATCCACCAGTGCCGTACCCCGTTGTTTGCGCAGCTCAAGCAACGGCTCGGGCAGCGAATGCCCGCCCGGCTCGAGGAAGGCGCTGGAAATGGTTGGTGCTGGTTTCATTCCACGGCCTCCTTAGCTGGCTGCACTGGGGGTGGCTTCTTCGTCTTTCACGCCGAGCCAGCCGTAGCCACGCTCTTCGAGCTCGAGGGCCAGCTCTCGACCCCCGGATTTGACGATCCTGCCACCGGCCAGTACGTGAACATGGTCTGGCACAATGTGGTTCAGCAGGCGCTGGTAGTGAGTCACCATCAGAATTGCACGGTCTTCGGCGCGCAGGGCGTTTACGCCCTTGGAAACCACCTGCAGGGCATCAATGTCGAGCCCTGAGTCTGTCTCATCCAGAATGGCCAGCTTTGGCTGCAGCAACAGCGCCTGAAGAATCTCATTGCGCTTCTTCTCGCCACCGGAGAAGCCTTCGTTGACACCGCGCTTGAGGAACGCCGGGTCCAGATCCACCTGTTTGGAAACCTCTTTGGCCAGCTTCATGAACTCCGCGGCGTTCATTTCCGGCTCGCCACGGTGTGTGCGCATGGCGTTGACGGCGGTGCGCAGGAACTGCAGGTTGCTGACGCCGGGAATCTCCACCGGATACTGGAATGCCAGGAAAATACCTTCACGAGCCCGCTCTTCGGTTTCAAGGTCTAGCAGGTTCTCGCCGTTCAGGCTGATTTCGCCCTGGGTTACCGCAAACGTCTCATTGCCCGCCAGCACCTGGGACAGGGTACTCTTGCCTGAGCCGTTCGGGCCCATGATGGCGTGAACTTCCCCGGCCTTGATCTCCAGGTTGATGCCCTTGAGGATCTCTTCACCCTCAACGGATGCGTGCAGGTTCTTGATGCTTAGCATTTCTGGCGTCTCTCTATAATCTGAAAACTGGTATCTGAAAATTTGTATATGAGCCTGGGGTTAACCAACGGACCCTTCAAGGCTGACTTCAAGCAACTTGCCAGCTTCCACGGCAAACTCCATCGGCAGCTCCTTGAACACCTCTTTACAGAAGCCGTTCACAATCATGGAAACCGCCTGCTCCGGGTCGATACCACGCTGGCGGCAAAGGAACATCTGCTCGTCGCTGACTTTGGAGGTGGTTGCCTCGTGTTCAACGATAGCCGACTTGTTCTTGCTCTCGATGTACGGAAAAGTGTGGGCGCCGCAGCGGTCGCCGATCAGCAGCGAATCACACTGGGTGTAGTTACGCGCACCTTCCGCACCCGGGCCGAACTTCACCAGCCCGCGATAGGCGTTGGAGCTCTTGCCGGCGGAAATGCCCTTGGAGATGATGGTGCTGGACGTGTTCTTGCCCAGATGAATCATCTTGGTACCGGTATCCGCCTGCTGGTAATTGTTGGTCAGTGCCACCGAGTAGAATTCGCCCACGCTGTTGTCACCACGCAGCACGCAACTCGGATACTTCCAGGTCACCGCAGAACCGGTTTCGACCTGGGTCCAGGAAATCTTGGAGTTCTTGCCAATAGCGGCGCCACGCTTGGTGACGAAGTTGAAGATGCCGCCTTTACCATTCTCATCGCCTGGGTACCAGTTCTGCACCGTGGAATATTTGATCTGTGCATCGTCCAGGGCCACTAGTTCAACGACGGCAGCGTGAAGCTGGTTTTCGTCGCGCATCGGCGCGGTGCAGCCTTCCAGATAACTGACGTAGCTGCTGTCCTCGGCGATGATCAGGGTGCGCTCAAACTGACCGGTATTGGCCGCGTTAATGCGGAAGTAAGTGGACAGTTCCATGGGGCAACGAACACCCTTGGGTACGTACACGAACGTGCCGTCTGAAAACACGGCGGAGTTCAGGCCCGCGAAAAAGTTGTCGCCTGCAGGAACCACAGAACCCAGATACTTTTTCACCAGTTCCGGGTAGTCCTGGATGGCCTCCGAAATGGAGCAGAAGATTACGCCAGCCTTGGCCAGCGGCTCCTTGAAGGTGGTTGCCACGGAAACGGAGTCAAACACGGCGTCAACAGCCACGCCGGCAAGCTTTTCACGCTCGTGCAGGGGAATGCCCAGTTTCTCGTAGGTCTTGAGCAGCTCAGGGTCGACTTCGTCGAGGCTCTGGGGCATGTCTTCCTTGCGCTTGGGCGCGGAGTAATAGGAAATCGAGTTGTAGTCGATTTTCGGGTAACCCACGTGTGCCCAGTCCGGCTCGTCCATTTCCAGCCAGCGACGGTAGGCCTTCAGGCGCCATTCCAGCATCCATTCCGGCTCTTTCTTAATGGCGGAAAGGCGGGCAATGACGTCTTCGTTCAGGCCGGGCTCGAACGTGTCGGCTTCGATTTCTGTCACGAAACCGTGTTCGTATTCCCGTTTGATCAGCTCGTTCACCTCTTTATCGGTGGTCGCCATGATCGTCGCTCCGTATTCTCTCATCTCAGGCCTTGCAGCCCCTGGTGTCGCCGGTAGTCTCGTGTTCAGGGCTGCCGGGCGGATGTCATAAATTCATGCGTTGCAGTGATCGCCCCAGACTTGGGTACGCCCTGCAATCGGTTTTTGGATGACGGATTGGGTGCGGCCCTGTTGAAAATCAAGGGCAATATCCGTTTCTTCTGGTGAGTGAGTATACAATACCAGAGTAAAATAGTCAGGTATTAAATTGCGCGTGTCGTGATTATACCTCAATCAACCCTTGTGGCACTAAGGGACTGGCAATCAGACCGATAGCTCGACGCTTTGAATGACCGAATTGCCTCATGTCTTGTTACGACTAAAGCCGAATATGGCTATTTTCAGCTAACATGTGTACGCTGACGAGCGCAGGTAAAGCGTGCCTGTAAGGAATTATCAGGAGACAGTGAAATGCACTCAGAACCGATGAAGCCCCGCGCGGCTATGGCACCGTTCAGTGCGCGAGTGACTTCGTTGATTGCCGGGCACTTGGAACGTGGTCGGGTAGGGGTGGAGGCTGTTGCCTCTCAGCTGAACATGAGTCGGCATACGCTTCATAAAAGGTTGAAGGAAGAAAATCTGACCTTTGCGGCGTTGCTTGAGGATATCCGGCGCGAACGGGCTCTGGCCTATCTGAAGGATCGTAGTAAACCCCTCGTGGAAATCGCTGAACAGCTAGGGTTTTCCGAGCTCAGCGCCTTCAGCCGTGCGTTCAAACGCTGGATGGGCAAATCGCCAGGAGCCTACCGCTCAAGGGTGGCTTAAGCGGAATCGAAAAAGCCGGGGCAGCAAATTCGTGCGTGCCCCGGCGGTTTGTTGCCTGGTGGTCAGGCTTTCTTGAAGATCAGCGTGCCGTTAGTGCCGCCGAATCCAAAGCTGTTGCTCATCACCAGAGGCAGGTCTACGTTGTCCTGCCGCTCTCTCACGATGGGATAGCCTTCGGCGCCTTCATCCAGGTTCTCGATATTGGCAGACGGAGCAATAAAGTTCCCCCGCTGCATGATCAGGCTGTAGATGGCTTCGTGCACACCGGCTGCGCCCAGAGCATGGCCGCAAAGTGGCTTGGTTGAGCTCAGGGGCGGTATCTTGTCGCCAAAGGTTTCCTTCAGCGCTTTGAGTTCGGTGACATCCCCCGCCGGCGTGCTGGTGCCGTGGGTGTTGACGTAGCTGATCTCGCCATCAACGTTTTTCATCGCCTGCTGCATGCAGCGAATGGCGCCTTCGCCGCTGGGCGCCACCATATCGGCGCCATCAGAGGTTGCGCCGAAGCCGACCAGTTCGGCCAGGATGTTGGCCCCACGTGCTTCTGCATGCTCCAGGGCTTCCAGTACCAGAATGCCGCCGCCACCGGAAATCACGAAACCGTCCCGATCCCGATCATAGGTGCGGGAGGCTTTGCCGGGAGTGTCGTTGTATTTGGTGGAGAGCGCACCCATGGCATCGAACATCAGGCTCAGCGTCCAGTGGATGTCTTCACCACCACCGGCAAACATCACGTCCTGGCGACCCAGCGCAATCATATCGGCGGCGTGGCCAATGGAGTGGGCGCTGGTGGCGCAGGCGGAGGTAATGCCGTAGTTGATGCCGGTAATGCCGAATGCCGTAGCAAGAGAAGCATTGATGGCGCTGCCCATGGTGCGTGGCACACGGTACGGACCTACCCGGCGGATGCCTTTCTCGCGGTGGGTATCGATCGCATCCATCAGCTCGACCGTTGACGCACCACCAGCACCGGTGATGACGCCGGTTGAGTTGGCGCGGATATGCTCTTCCGTCAGCCCGGCTTGCTCAATGGCTTCTTTCATCGCCAGGTAGGTGTAGCCCGAGGCCGGGCACATGAAGCGCATCAGCTTGCGGTCAATCAGTTCCGGCAGGTTGAGGTCAATCTGTCCGCACACATGGCTGCGCAGACCGTTGTCCTTGGCTTCCTGGCTAAAGCCAATGCCAGGTATTGAATCCCGCAGGGACCGGGTTACTTCGTCTTGATTGGTTCCGAGGCTGGAGACGATTCCCATGCCTGTAATAACAACACGACGCATTTAATGGCTCCTAGAAGTCATCCGTAGAATTGAACATGCCGACCTTCAGGTCTTTGGCGGTGTATATCTCCCGGCCATCCACTTCCATACGGGCATCGGCAATGGCCATGGTGAGCTTGCGGCGGATGACCCGTTTGATGTCGAGGTGATACCGAACGAGTTTATTCGTGGGTAGCACCTGCCCAGAAAACTTCACCTCACCGCTTCCAAGCGCGCGACCCTTGCCTTCACCCCCGGTGGCTGCCAGGAAAAAACCCACCAACTGCCACATGGCGTCCAGGCCCAGACAACCGGGCATAACCGGATCGTCCACAAAATGAACCTTGAAGAACCAGAGGTCCGGATCAATATCCAACTCGGCAACAATGCTGCCTTTGCCATAGAGCCCGTCGGTTTCGCTGAAATGGGTAACGCGGTCCATCATCAGCATTTCATTGATAGGCAGTCGCATCTTGCCGGGGAAAAGCGTGCCTTGTCCGCAGGCTTCCAGATCGGCCTTGGTAAAGTGATCAGGGGTCATAATGCCAGTGTTCCTGTTACAAAATGGTTTCTTATACTTTAGCTGGTATTACCGCTAAGGCTATTGACCATTGGTTGCAGTTTGCAGTCGGGCACAAATTTTCTGAGGCGATTTTCCACTTCGTCATGGCGAAGCCACCCTGGCCAACGACTCCGGAGGTCAGCGCCCCCCGGATTTTTCGGATACCTGCTTCGTCAGTTCCTGCAACTGTTGCTGAACCGCCTTTAACTGGCGTGCGATCTCGTCCCGTTCATCGTGGGCTTTTTGGGCCTGCTCCGCATTCTGTTCCTCACTCATGACTTCCAGGATCGCCCCGATCATCATGTTGAGGAATACGAACGCTGTCAGGAATATAAACGTCAGATAGTAGAGCCAGCTGAGCGGGTAGGATTCCATCGTCGCATACATCACATCGGTCCAATCCTCGAAGGTCGCCACCCGGAATAACGTAAGCATGGCTATGGCGACATCGCCCCAAAGAGTCTCGTCCACGTCGGCAAAGAACATTGAGCCCATGGCCGCATAAATGTAGAAAATGATAAACATCAACAGGGCGATGTAGCCCATGCGCGGAATGGCTTTCAGAAGAGAGTTGATCAGGAAACGCAGCTCTGGCACCACAGACACCAGGCGCAACACCCGGAACACACGCAACAATCGACCAAGCAGCACGGCGTCGGAGTTGTCCAGTGGGATGAGGCTACCAACTACGACCAGTGTATCGAACAGGTTCCAGCCGTCCATCAGAAAGCGTTTCTTGTTGGGGCAGGCAGCAAAGCGGAACAGGATTTCTATCAGAAAAAATACGGTGATGGCGCTGTCCATCACGCTAAGGGATCCCTCCACCAGCGGCGGTAGCTCGTAGGTCTTCGCGCCAATGGTGAGTGCCGACAGGATGATAATGCCGATAACCACGCTCTGGAAGATCCGGCTGGACTCTATGCGGCGCAGTTGTTCGAATCCGGTTGTAGGGCTTGGTTGGGCAGACATGGGAAAACAGCAACTCCATAACGATCGCGGAGCCTGAATTCTAAAGGGAGTAGGGCGGATTGGGTAGCGGGAACTTTGCTCAGGCGTTGGCGAGTATGATCCGCCACTGTTCTTCAGTAACGGGCATCACCGACAGGCGGTTGCCACGCCTGATCAATGCCAGGCCCTCAAGCCCTGGCAGGGACTTGATTTCATCCAGTGGGATCAGTCGTGGCAATTTTTTCTCAAAGGCCATATCCACGGCCTGCCAGCGCGGTTTTTCCGGTGTGCTTTTGGGGTCGTAGTAGGGCGAATCTTCCCGGAACTGGGTCGGGTCCGGATAGGCGGACGCCACGACGCGGACAATCCCCGCCACGCCAATGTGTTTGCAGCTGGAGTGGTAAACAAACACGTCGTCCCCCTCGGCCATTTCCCGCAGGAAATTTCGCGCCTGATAGTTGCGCACTCCGTCCCAGGGGATAGTCTGATCCTTCGCGTTCTCAAAGTCATCGATGCTGCATTCGGACGGTTCGGTCTTGACCAGCCACTTTGCCATTGTTCGGCTCCCGACATAGTGAGGTTATACAGTATAACCAAAATCAGGCTCGTCAGGCCGCTATGGCACGGTCACGCTGTCACAGGGTATGGGGTAGAACGCCGTAGTAGATCGCACTGAAATGCAGGGCGCTTCCGCCGATGACGAACAGGTGCCATATCGCATGCATGTAGGGAATGCGGTCCGCGAGGTAGAAGCCGACACCGGCGGTGTAGACCACGCCACCCGCGATGGTCAGGTAGAGGGCTGTGTCGCTGATGCTCGCTACCAGGTCGGATGAGGCGAAGGTGATCAGCCAGCCCATGGCAACGTAGATACCTACACGTGCCAGTTTGAAGCGGTTCTGGAAGATGACTTTCAGAACCACGCCGGTAGCCGCCAGGGACCAGATGATGGCAAACAGGGTCCAGCCGCTGGTGCCGCGCATGTTGACGAGCAGGAAAGGGGTGTAGGTGCCGGCGATCAGCAGGAAGATGGCGCAGTGGTCCAGGGTTTTGAACAGCGCCCTCAGCCGGGGGTGGCGGGCACCATGGTAAAGCGCTGATGCCAGGTAAAGCATGATCAGGGATGCGCCAAAGATGCTGAAGCTGACGATCTTCCAGACATCACCCAGTTGGCTGGCCGCGACGATCAATGCAATCGTACCGATCACGCTAAGAAGGGCGCCGAGACCGTGGGTGGCGCTGTTCAGCCATTCCTCGATACGGTGATGGACGGATTCTTCGGGGTTCTCGCGAGCTTTCATGGATACCTGGTCAGGTTCTGTCATGCCGATACGGTACTTCAGCGTACAGGTGTACGCAATAGACGAAGTGTGACGTGTTGTTCAGCTCGAGCCTGTAAGAACGCTGTTCGATGGATTATCCCGAACTGCGGCCGTTGCCGGTGGCCTTCTTCAGCCTTGAGAAAGTTGCCGGGACCACGCCCAGCCAGGACGCCAACTGGTTGTCCGGGACTCGCTTGATCAGTTCGGGATACTCGTCCAGCAACAACCGATAACGCTCTTGGGCCGGCATGGTTTGCTTGCGGAATTCCCTCATGCTGGTCAACTCGGCGACCTCCTCAGTCAGCACAATGGCAAACTTTTCCCAGGCGCCATCCCCCTGTGCCTGAACAGCAGTACGGAACGCGGAAAAGTCGGCCACCCAGAGGGTAGCGGGGGTAACGGATGTGAGGCACAAGGTGTTGCGGGAGGTTCGGCTTCTGCCAAAGACAGGCCAGATCAGGTCCCCTTCCGTGAAAAAATGGTGGATGGCCACCTTTCCCGTCAGTGATTCCCGGAACAGTCGAAGCACGCCGTGCTGGATCAGGTACACATTACCCCAGGGGCGGTTGTGCCGCTCCAGGTCGGTTTCAGCATCCACCCGGCATTTCTGGAACAGTCCGCCCAGCTCACTGACGAAGCGCTGTTGGGGGTTGTCGCTGTCGTTGCTCAGATGAATGCCAAAACAGTGGCTGAGCCCGCTGAGTAACGCATGGGACTCGGGCGCGGGCTCGTGCCAGATAATATCCCGGTGTCGCTCTGCCAGCATGCATGGAGGCGATGAACTGGCAATTGGTTCCTGTTTCATGGGTACACCTTGGCTGGGTCAGTTGTCGGAGTTTGGCACCTGGATAGATATATTCAAAATAAATTAAACCAGTTTGTCTTAGCGGCTGAATCAATATTCCTGCTGGTGTTAAACTCGGTGCCTTTCTTGCGCTATACCGGAGTCAGCATGGCCGCGGCCCTCGCACTGTTCTACAAATTGCTCCCCCTGTATATCACGGTTGCGCTGGGTTGGATTGCCGGGCGTTATCTCCAGGCCAGCGGCAAACACATCGCCGGCATCATGCTCTACATCGTCACGCCTTCTGTGGTGTTTTCCGGCGTTATGGCGGCACCGCTCTCGACAGAAGTCATCCTGTTGCCATTGCTGGTTTTTACGTTGTGTTCGGTGCTCGGTTTTGCGCACATGAAGATTGCCCGCGGGATGATTTCGGACGGCAGTGCCAGTCTTATTCCGTTGTCGGTGGGCACGGGCAATACCGGTTATTTTGGCATACCGGTGGCATTGCTGCTGTTTGGTCAGGAAGGACTGGCGCTTTATATCGTGTGCATGCTGGGTACGACACTGTTCGAGAATTCCGTGGGCTTCTATCTGGCCGCCCGGGGACGGTACAGCCTCAAGGATTCCCTCGTGAGGGTGGCACGGCTGCCTTCGGTCTATGCCTTCATGTTGGCAGTTATGCTGAACCTGAACGGATTTTCCATCCCGGACGTTTTTACGCCGCTTTTTGATAACCTTCGTGGTGCCTATAGCGTCCTCGGCATGATGATTATTGGCATGGGAATTCTCAGTTTTCGCGGGCTGGCGGGCAACCCGCGCTTTACCGGCCTGGCGTTCCTGGGCAAGTTCGTGTCCTGGCCGCTGGCGGCCATCCTGCTGTGGTGGCTGGATGCCCGTTTCTTCGGTATCTACAACCTCGCCGTCTATCAGGCGATTTTCCTGATTTCCATAACACCCATTGCCGCCAATACGGTGGTCATAGCCACGCTGCTGGACACCGCGCCAAAACAGGCCGCCGGCACCGCCTTGCTGAGCACCTTGTTTGCCCTGGCGTTTATTCCGGTGATGGTGGCCCTGGTTATGCCGTAACCCGGGGAGCGGTGCGTAAGGTGAACAATCCCGCTATCAGGCCGGTGAGCGCGCCAAGCCAGTGGGATTGGACGATGACATGGCCACCAATCAATGGGTTTTCGCCAACGGCCGGGTATAGAAACACCTCCGTTGCCATCTTCAGCAGAATGAATGCCAGTATGGTGATGCTCCAGCGGGTATCCGTTTTGATATTGAACAAGGCCGTAAACACCAGAAGCCCATGAAGACAGCCTGAAAAGCCCCGATACCAGTCAAGCTCGGGTGCTGCCAGAAACAGGCCTGATGAGATCGCGAGAGGCGAGAGAACCAGGTAGCTTAGCCAGATTGGCAGGGGTGGGTGCCTTGTGAACAACAGGCCGGTTACCAGGAGGCCTGCCAGGTTGAGTAGCAGGTGGTTCAGGCCGAGGTGAACCCAGTGGCCGGTCAGCAGTCGCCAGTACTCGCCGTCAGGAATACCCTCACGAGACCATTCCAGAGTGCTTGCCGGCCACAGGAAAGCAGCCGCCAGCAGTGCTGCCAGCACCGTGAATCTCCGCCAGTAAGGGAACAGTTGTGGTGATCGTGTGTGGGTCATATGCGGTTCAAGTTTATACAGGTTGTCGCGTCTATAACCACCCCCAGCACGAGTTATCGGACTTCGGGGCTGACGGAATGGGCTGACATCTGTTTTGCGCCGTCGATGTCCTTGCGGGCATGGCGCACCACGCTGACCCCCGCCGTAATGGCCAGACCACCCATCACTGTTGCCACGGCCAGGTCGGGCCAGGCGGTACCGGTGCCGAACACCCCCAGCGCTGCGCCCATCACGGCGACGTTACCGATGGCGTCGTTGCGGCTGCACAGCCACACCGAGCGCATGTCAGAATCACCGTCCCGATAGCGGAACAGTATCAGTGCCACGATGACGTTTGCCACCAGTGCCATAAGGCCCACGACCCCCATGGTCAGAGGCTCCGGTGTCATGCCACTCTGAAGTACCCAGATGGCCCGGGCGAGCACGATGACACCGAACACGGCCATCGTAATGCCTTTCACCAGGGCAGCCCGGCCGCGCCAAAGCATGCCCATGGAAAGAACGGTCAGGGACAGGACGTAGTTGGCGCTGTCGCCAAAGAAGTCGATGGCATCGGCCATCAATGACACCGACCCGGACTGAAGGCTGGCAAAGCCCTCGACCAAAAACATTGCAAGATTGACCCAAAGCGCGATCCACAAAGCCTTTCGAAAGCCCGGAGCGGGGGATTTTGGGTTGGGGGCGGAGCAGCTACTGCAGGCCATGAATACCTCCATTTGTGAGAATGTATTCATTAAAAACCCTGTAGTTACTACAGAGTCAAACCTTGCGGTAGAAACGGTGTTCAGCGAGTGCCGTGAGTGCCGGGAATATGGTTGTGGTTGCCGGAAGATGCTTCATGGTCCGGCTCAGAAGTCAGTCCGCCGAGGATGCCGCACTCGCTGACAGTGCGGCCCTCGGAGCAGGCTTGCTGAAGTTGTTGTAGGGTGTCTTCCAGATTGGCCAGTTCCTGAAGACGTTCCCTTACATGGCTGAGATGACGGGCCAGCAAAGCGTCGACTTCGCTGCAATCAGCGTCTGGCTGGTCGGCCAGGCGTATCAGTTCGCGGATTTCATCCTGGGCCATGTCCAGATTACGGCAACGTTTGATGAACAGCAGGCGGTCGAGATGACTTTGCCGGTAATGGCGGTAGCCGCTGGCTTGCCGCTCGGGTGCGGGCACCAGCCCGATTTTTTCGTAGTAGCGAATGGTTTCTACCGGAATGCCTGTGGTTTTCGAGATTTCGCCAATTTTCATGGTTGTTCGCCTGCCGTTTGTCCGCCAAGACCGTTATGGGTTCCTGACCGGCTTCAATGGTTCCAGATTTTTCCGGTTGGCCAGAAACTCCGGCCGGGGCTTATTGCCGCAATACGGCTCCTCGAGAGTATTGTGAACGCTGTTGTACACGAAAAAAAGATTACTTCGTGGCCAGCACGACATGTTCACGTTTGAGCCGTGAAGGGTGTTGCATTCAAATATGATCAAGGACCCCGGTGGTCCCTTGGGTGCCTCAATGGCGTTCTCGTCCATTAACCGGGTGAGACTGGCGGCGTCTGGAACCCCGAGGTCCTGGCTTTTGAGGGATTCCTTGTAGTTGTCTTCCGGTGTGCGGCCGACACAGGGGATAAAGTACTTCTGGGAACCCGGAATCAGCATCAACGGGCCGTTGAACTCGTTGTTGTCGGTCATCACGATGGAACAACTGAGGCTGCGCATACGCGGCATGCCGTCTTCACTGTGCCAGGTTTCGAAATCGGAATGCCAGTTGAACCCCTTGCCCTTGAAACCGGGCTTGTAGTTGATCCGCGATTGGTGGATGTAGACCTCGCTGTCCAGCAACTGCCGCACGATGTTGAGCAAGTGAGCATCCCGGGTCAGCCGGTCAAAGCGTTCCGAAATGTCATGAATGCCGAAGATGGATCGAATCTCCTCCTTTCCGGGCTCAAGAATGGTGCCCTCGGACAGCTTGAGGTCGTCATCGTCCTCGTAGTCTTTAAGCTCTTTGATAAACCCGTCCATTTCGTCCTTGGAGAAGAAGGAATCAAAAAATAGAAACCCCCTTTCATCGAATTCTCGCACCTGTTTGGCGGACAGTGGGCCGTCCGACAAGCGCTTCGAAGGGGTATGTACCACAGGATCCAGTCGCTCAAACATGCCCAGTTTGCGTTCAAGGCGTGTCGGAAACAGGTCTTGTGGGCGTGACATATGTGTCCTCCTTTTTGCCGTAGGTAACCTGATCCGTTGGGGTTTTAAGATGTATTTCAACCGTTGATATGGAGGAGGCCCTTGAAACATTTTCGAGCAGTGAAAGTTGATTGCCGTGGACAAGACGACGGTTATTTACGTGTTTTTTTACGATTAACGGGTGCCCAACACCTTTCCATGCTTCTACTATGGAAGGTTAGGAGTTTTTAGGGGAGGACGGGTATGCGTTTTTCGTTATCAAGCAGTGTGCTGATGCTTTTGGTGCTTCCGGGGTTGGCTGCCTTGCCGGGCGCTGCCAATGGTGCCTTTCGTTGTGGCTCCTCACTGGTGGATGTCGGCGACTGGCCGGTAGAGGTGGAAGAGCGCTGCGGTGCGCCGGACTATGTAGCGACCTACCCAACGGCCAGCGTTCCCGGAATAGGTATTGTTGGCGAAGTCGAGCATTGGTACTACAACCCGGGCCCACAGGGATTTATCCGCCGCCTTGAGTTCAGGAACGGCAAGCTCCGGCATGAGCACAGCCTGGGCTATGGCTTCGCCGGCGACAGTGCCGGTGACTGTTCTCCGGCGCGGCTGCAAACCGGACTCAGCGAATTCGAGATCGTGGCCTATTGTGGCGAGCCGCTTTCCCGGCGGGTCACCTGGGAATCGGTTGGCCGTGGATCAACGGTCCTCGGTCATTACGGTGCCAATCAACTGGTACCTGTGGAAGAATGGCTGTACGAGACCGGGAAGACCCAGTTCCGCCGCATCGTGACGTTGCGTAATGGTCGGGTGGTTCACGTGGAGACCGCCAAGAAACCAACGGGAAACTGATTATGGCCCGATTCAGCGATGGACTGCGCGCACCGTCGGTGCTGATGTTTGACTGGCATGGCACGCTGGTGGATACGCACGACGCCATGTTCAGCGCCATGGAAGAGATGCTGCCACAGTTGGAGGACCTGGGCCTGGTGGACCGGCTGCTGCCCGAGGACAAATGTCGCACCTCTGACGATGCCCGCCTGGTCCGCTACATACGGATCTTTCGGCGGCTGCACCCGCGCATTCTCGCGGAACGGCGGGTATCACGCACCGACATCTTCAACGCCATCTTTGGCGACGATAAAGACGCCAAGCTGATCGCCCATAAAGCCTACAACGATTGTTACCGGAAATACTTCGGCAAGGTTCGGCCCTTCCAGCAGGGCGCCTACGAGTACCTGACCGCCATGAAGGAAATGGGTATCCGGCTGGCGGTGTCCACCAACCGCAACCGGGAGTTCCTGGACAAGGAGCTGGGCATGGTGGACGAGGGGCGCTGGCGCAACCTGTTTGACGTTACGGTATGCGCCGACGATGTCACCGAGTACAAGCCCGACCCGGAAGTGATTACCCGCGTGCTGGAGAAACTGGGGCTGCCAGTCGACGAACAGGCCTGGTATGTGGGCGATAGCTACGTGGATATGCTCACGGCCAACCGTGCCGGGGTATCGGGTGTTTTCTACAACGGCGCCTGTTGGGAGCCGGATCGAATTGACAGTTGGTTCAGTTATCGCGACGCTCCGGCCGCCATACTGGACAGCTTCGAAGACCTCATAGACCTGTTGGCGTTGTTGGAACGACATCAGCCAAAGGCGTTTCGGGCCACTCCTGCGGAAGTCCGGCCACGGCCCTACCCGCGTCCGGAACCGCCACAGCCCCGCATTGAGCCGGACTGGCATCCTGCCGTTGTCAGCCTGATCCGCCCGTCGGTGGTGTTGTTCGACTGGCACGCCACGTTGGTGGATACCCTGGACGCGATGTATCACGCGGTGGACGATATGTTCCCGGAATTCGAGGAGCTGGGCCTGGTCAGCCGTATGCTGGCGCCGGAAGACAGCAAGACACCGGAAGATGCCCGGCTGGTGGCTTACGTGCGGGAGTTTGCCAGGCTTCACCCCAAGGTTCGGGCCGACCGAAAAATCTCACGTACTGATATTTTCGAGGTGTTGTTTGGTGACGACCAGGAGGCCAAACAGATTGCCCACAAAGCGTTCAATCGTCACTACCGAGAGCATTTTGGAACGGTAAAAGCGTTTGAACCAAAGGTGCGGGCCGTTCTCGAGGGGCTTCGACGCATTGGCATTCATGTGGGTGTTATTACCAATCGTGACCGGGAGTTTTTCGAGCATGAACTGGCCGCCGTGGAAGACACCGGCTGGACGCATCTGTTCGATGTGGACGTCTGTGGAGACGACACGCCGCTGAGAAAACCTCATCCCGATCAACTTTATCTTGCCGTGCAGAAGCTGGATTACCCGCCAGACCCGAGCGTCTGGTACGTGGGCGACAGCACCACTGACGTCATTGCCGCCAAGCGCGCGGGCATGACGGCGGTGTTTTTCAACGGTGCGCAGTGGGACTTGCCCTGGCTGAACCGGATTTTTCCGGGCACTCACAAGCATCCGGACAAGCCGGATGTGGTGGTCAATGACTTTTCGGAATTCTGGGCGCTGGTGCTGGCCTGCGAAATCGGCCCGCCGTGATCTGTTTCCTGAGGCAGGAGGATAGAGGCGCCGTGTTAAGTATTTGATAACATGCTGTCCTGTTTTTTTAGCTCGTACGAATAACAATAAAGGCTTACGAATGTCTGATGTAAAAACATCGATTCTGGTTGTTGACGACGACCTGGCAATCCGTGAATTGTTGCATGAGCACCTGTCTCGTGTCGGCTACGATGTCATGACCGCGGCCGAGGGCGACAGTATGCGCCGCACTCTGTCAGAGGCACGGATCGATCTGATTGTCCTTGACGTCATGTTGCCGGGCGATGATGGTTTTACGCTGTGCCGGGAGATTCGCGAGCACTCGCAGGTGCCGATCATCATGCTGACCGCGAGCTCGGACGAAACCGACCGTGTGGTCGGCCTTGAAATCGGTGCCGACGACTACCTGGCCAAGCCTTTCAGCGCCCGGGAGTTACAGGCCCGGGTCAAGGCACTGTTGCGACGTTCCGGGTTCAATCGGGCGGACAATCCCCGGTTCGTGTGCTTTGATCGCTGGCGGCTGGACACCCAGGCCCATGAGCTTATCTCGGACCAGGGAGAAGCCACTCCGTTGTCCGGCGCGGATTTTTCATTGTTGCAACTGTTCCTGGCACACCCCAACGAAGTCCTGGATCGTGACACCATTTCCGGCGTTACCCGGGGGCGGGAGTCCATGCCGCTGGACCGGGTGGTGGATGTGGCGGTCAGCCGCCTGCGCCAGCGCTTGGGAGATCAGGGGCGCAGCCCCAGGCTAATCAAGACGGTGCGAGGGGCAGGGTATCTGCTGGCGGCAACGGTGACCCATGGCGCGGAATAATGAGGGGGCCGTAGAAACCGGCCGCAAGGTCTGGCGTCTTGTGCCCTCGTCGCTTCTCGGACGCATCCTGTTGCTGACTCTGCTGGCAATGGGCGTTGCCCAGGTCGCCTCCAGTGTGATCTGGGTAGGCACATTCCGCGCCCAACAGGTGGAGGGCCTGGTGAACACCACCCGCAACCTGGCCTCATCAGCGGCGGCAACGACACAGTTCTTCAAGTCTCTGCCACTGGAATACCGGCATATCGTGCTGGACCAGCTGCGGGATATGGGAGGCTCCCGCTTTTTTGTCTCCCTCAA
The DNA here is from genome assembly GCA_913057975.1 of uncultured Marinobacter sp. Classification (GTDB taxonomy): domain Bacteria; phylum Pseudomonadota; class Gammaproteobacteria; order Pseudomonadales; family Oleiphilaceae; genus Marinobacter. Next base: position 4,147 of record CAJXOQ010000004.1, on the reverse strand, counting down.
CGACAAACACATCGATATGCGTGCGTTGCCTGACAGTGAACGCAAGCGCCTGGTGACAGACGAAGTCGTGGCGGTGTTGAAAAGCCGGTTGGGCAAATCGATCAATCTGCACGTGGAATTTGTTCACCCCGATGATCTGCGAATACTGAATACCCAGTTGCCATTGGATGCGTTGCCGAAATCCTGGGCTCACTATGCTTTGACACTGGAACCCATCAAACCACCTGTTCTGGTGACCCAGGTGGAGATTGCTACAGGAGAGTGGCTGTACCTGGCTTCGCTGTTGCCGGCGCCCTATGTCTCGCTGGATGATGAAAGCATCCCGGGCCAGCAGATCGTGTTTATCCTGGTGATGATAGGGGTTCTGTTCCCGGTGCTGGCCTGGCTGGTGCGTCGCCAGACCCGACCATTGCACAAGCTGGCCAGGGCAGCGCGGGACCTGCCGCTGGATGAACACCGATCACCATTGAGAGAGCAGGGTAGTGCGGAAATTGTGGCGGTAACCCGTGGCTTCAATACCATGCATCGGCGGCTACAAAGTTACATCAGCGACAGGGATCAGCTGTTCCGCGCCATCTCCCACGATCTGAAAACCCCGATAACCCGGCTTCGCCTGCGCGCCGACCTGATTGACGATGCCGACATTCGCGAGCGATTCGAGAGCGACCTTCAGGAGCTGGAATTGCTGGTGAAGGGGGCCTTGCAGGGTATGAAGGACACCGACATCCATGAAAACGTGGAGTTGGTCGATATTGACGGCATGTTACGGCGAATGGCGGAAGCGTATGGAGGAGAGAGCCCGCGGGTAGTCGTGGAAGGAAACTGCGCGGCTTATCGCGGCAAACCACTGGCGCTCAAACGATGCCTGGGTAACCTGGTGGACAATGCCGTCAAGTATGGGGACTCTGCGACCATCAGTGTGGAGGACTCCCCAGAGCAGTTGACGATCCACGTCAGGGATTACGGGCCGGGTATTCCGGAGGTCGAACTTGGACGGATTTTCGAGCCTTACTACCGCCTGGGTCAGGAGCATCGGCGGGGTCATGGGCTAGGTCTTGGTATAGCCCGTAACATTGCCCAAAGCCATGGTGGCGACCTTGAAATAGCGAATTGGCCAGGCGGTGGCCTGGACGTCACCCTCACGCTGCCCCGACATTGAGGTGGCATGTAACAACCGTGTTACATCGGCCTTTCAGTTTGATACGTTCCTCCCCGAGGTATTGCCATAGACTCCGATATTGCTAATACAACAAAAACAAGGAGTCATAATGAATACCCATAAAACGTATCGTTCTGCCCTGATCCTGGGCGCCAGGCCCCTTCACAGACTGACAGCCGTCGTAAGCGTGGCGTCGTTGGGATTGTTCGCCGGCCAGGCGTATGCCCAGGAGAGCGTGGAAGAACGCCTGTCCGCCCTGGAGCAACAATTGGCTGAGGTCGAACCCCATGCCAAAGGTGAGCAGGGCTTCTCCTTCAATACCTACGCCCGTTCCGGACTGCTGCTCAACAGCGATGGTAAAAGTGCTCCCGGCGGCCCCTACCTGACCCCCGCTGGCTCTGTTGGTGGGGCCGTGGGTCGGCTGGGTAACGAGCCGGATACCTATCTCGAAGCCATCCTTACCGCCAATAATTATTTCGGCAACGTGCAGTGGCTGATCAATGGTATGTCTGCTGCGGATAACGATGAGCGTGTCGTAGGGGGCGTTATGGAGGCCGTTGACTCAGGTGTGCAAACCATGCTGGCCTACCACGGCGATCATGGCGGAAACCAGCAAAGACCGTTATGTGGAAGGGGACGAGTACCAATGGTTGACCTTCAACACCCGCCTGGCCAACGAACTGGGCGCCAACTTTGAGATGCAGTACGAAGCCTCCTGGCAGGTGATGGACCTGCAAACGGAAGGCTACGAAGGCCGTGGTGACGTGGATGGCGACTACGCCCGCTTTACCATCGCCCCGACCTTCAAGCCCCAGGTAGGCGGCTTCTGGAACCGCCCGGAAATTCGGGTTTTTGCCAGCTACTCCACCTGGGATGACGAGCTAAACCGCTACGACGGTGGCGATGCCCTGGGGCAGGAAGACTTTGGCGGCAGCCAATGGACCTTTGGCACCCAGATGGAAGTCTGGTTCTAAGCCTGACAAACGTCTCCACGACAAGAATAAGGAGTCATTATATGAAATCGTTCAAACGTCATCTTACAGCTCTGGCGGTCTCTGCCGCCCTGATGCCAACAGCGGCCGTTCAGGCCGGAGAGGTTGAGGTTCTGCACTGGTGGACCGCTGGTGGGGAAGCGCGCGCTGCGGCCGCCCTCAAGAAAATGATGGAAGAGCAGGGCCACACCTGGAAAGACTTTGCCGTGGCCGGTGGCGGTGGTGAAGCCGCCATGACCGTCCTGAAAACCCGCGCCGTCTCCGGCAATCCGCCCGCCGCCGCCCAGATCAAGGGCCTGGACATTCGTGAGTGGGCGGAACTGGGCTTTCTGACCAGCCTGGACAGCGTCGCGGAAGCGGAGAACTGGGATCAGCTTATACCGCCGATGATCTCCGACGTTATGAAATACGAAGGAAAGTACGTGGCTGTGCCGGTCAACGTACATCGGGTGAACTGGTTGTGGGTGAATCCAGAGGTCATGAAGGACGTCGGTGTCGAGGTTCCCACCACGCTGGATGAGTTCTTCGAGGTGGCCGACAAACTCAAGGCCGAGGGTTACATTCCCCTGGCGCATGGTGGCCAGCCGTGGCAGGACGCAACGGTGTTCGATGCCGTGGCACTTGCCGAGCTTGGCCCCGATGATTACCGCAAGGCCTTTGTCGACCACGACATGGACGTGATCAACAGCGCCAAAATGGAAGAGGTCTTTGCACAGTTCGCCAAGGTCATGAGCTACGTGGATGACGATGCCGCGGGCCGAGACTGGAACACCGCCACCGGTATGGTCATTCGCGGTGAGGCCGCCATGCAAATTATGGGCGACTGGGCCAAGGGTGAATTCACCGCCGCAGGTCTGACGCCAGGAGAGGATTACGTCTGCGCGCCGGCTCCAGGCACAACCGGGCAGTTCACCTTCAACGTGGACTCATTCGCCATGTTCACGCTGTCCGAGGAAGAGGACATCAAGGCACAGAAGGATCTCGCCCGAACCATCCTGGAACCGGAATTCCAGACCCTGTTCAACCAGAACAAGGGCTCAATCCCGGTTCGTACCGACATGGACATGAGTGATTTCGATACCTGTGCCCAGGCGTCGATGGATACCTTCAAGTCCAGCGCGGATGACGGCGGTCTGGTGCCAAGCTTCTCCCACGGCCTGGCGACCACCAGCTACATCCAGGGCCAGATCTTCGATGTGGTCACCAACTTCGTAAACTCCAACAACCCGGACCCGGCAAAAACCACGGACCAGTTGGCAGCCGCCATCAAGTCCGCCATGTAATGCCGTATCAGGCCGCCCGGTGGGCGGCCTTCGGGTTTCTTCAGGGGATTCCTCATGGAACACACTCAACGTCGCCCCACCGGGGTGGCCAGGGCATCGTCTGGCCTGATGGATGGCCTGCAGCGCTGGTTGCCCAAACTGGTGGTGGCCCCGACCTTCCTGCTGGTTGGCATCGGGATCTATGGCTACATGCTATGGACGGGCGTGCTGTCATTTACCAATTCCAGCTTCCTGCCCAGTTACAATTTCGTCGGCCTTGAGCAATACGCCAAGCTGATGGAGAGCGAGCGCTGGATCGTCGCTTCATGGAATCTGGCAATTTTTGGCGGGCTCTTTATCGGCATCTGCCTGTTGATCGGCGTGGTGCTGGCGATCTTTCTGGACCAGCGCATCCGCCAGGAAGGCGCGATCCGGACTATTTATCTCTATCCCATGGCGCTGTCCATGATTGTCACCGGCACCGTCTGGCGCTGGATTCTTAACCCGCGCCTGGGGCTGGAAAAACTGATGCACGACTGGGGCTGGACGTCCTTCAGCTTCGACTGGCTGGTGAACTCTGACTTTGCCATCTACACCATTGTGATGGCGGCGGTCTGGCAGGCATCCGGCTTTGTGATGGCGCTGTTTTTAGCCGGCCTGCGGGGCATCGACGACAGTATTGTGACTGTCTCTTATACACATCTGACGCTGCCGACGAATAGAGAGGTGTAGAT
>CAJXOQ010000003.1 GCA_913057975.1 uncultured Marinobacter sp. | reverse complement strand
AAGGCTCTATCATGCCGGATTTTCCAGTTTTAAACGGTTAAGAATTCTGGGTCAGGGTCACAGGTAGAGCTCATGCAAGGCCGATTTGATCTTGGGCTGCATCGCCTTGGGCAGCTTATCCAGTACACTGGCGGTTTTGTGAACCCAGCACGCTGGTGCCGGGTCTCTGTACGGTGGTAACAACTGGCTGTTGAAGCGAATACCGGAGCCGTTGCGGTCCCGCCCGCCACATCGCCGAGGCCGGTCTGAACGTTACGCTCTGGCAAGCGACCGTTACGAACAAGGGCCTGACGGCCCTCAGGTGTCGTGAGATCCCCATATTGTGCAAGCAGAGACTCCAGTTCGGTATTCACCGCTTCGGCAATCGGCTTGCGGGCACCGTAGCGCAGTGTCTTGAGCAAGAGATCGTGTTCAGGCTCTGGTTGTGAAAGAGCGTGCAGGGTAGACTTTGGCATGGCGTATCGTTCCTCTGTTGGTTGTGATCTGGCGAGATCAACCAACAGAGGAACGATACGCCACCTCTTCAACCTGCTTTCACACGCCAGAAATCACCATAACTCCTAGTTTGCGTGCGAAACTGTAAGTGACGAAATAAATGCTGAAAAGCGTATTCAGTTTCGTTTCAGTAGCTTCGCCTAACATACCATTAGGCGTGAAACGCAAGAGCTTGCATATGATCCAATGAACGAACTGTTAACCTAGTGATTTGAGCTCTCCGTTTTTCAGTTAAGCCAGCAAAGACAGGAGCAAAGCATGAGCTTGAAAAATCAGGGTATGGGACTGTCCAGAAGGCGACTTATCCAAAGCGCGGCTGCAATGGGTTTTCTTGCCGGCTACGACAGCCTTTTGCCTGCGTTTGCAAGAGGCAAACTCGATAACTCTAACGCACACCACACCGTGCGTAATGGCGCTGACATCTACGACCTGACCGTCGCGAGAACACCTCTCAAGATAGGGGGCAGAGTCTCGGAACAGCCCATCACCATCAACGGCACTCTGCCGGCGCCTCTGGTGCGCCTCAAGCAGGGGCGCGAGGCAATCTTGCGTGTCACCAATACGCTACCGGAGGCAACATCCATTCACTGGCATGGTCTGATTCTGCCGTACCAGATGGATGGCGTTCCTGGCGTCAGCTTTCCCGGCATCATGCCCGGCGAAACGTTTGAGTACCGTTTTCCGGTCGAACAGCACGGCACCTACTGGTACCACAGCCACTCTGGCCTTCAGGAACAGCTGGGCCATTATGGGCCGATTATCATTGATCCTGCCGAGCCGGAATCGGTGGCCTACGATCGCGAATACGTTGTGGTCCTCTCCGACTGGACCTTTGATTCCCCCGACGACGTATTCCGCAATCTGAAAGTGGCGGAGGGCTACTACAACTACAACCAGCGCACCGTTGGCGACTTCTTCAAGGACGTCGAAACCGTGGGCTGGGATGCCGCGTGGAGCAAAGCCGGCATGTGGGGCAGAATGCGAATGAGTCCCCGGGATATCCTGGATGTAACCGGTTCTGAATATACCTACCTGATGAACGGGTCGCCTTCCGCCAGCAACTGGACCGGGCTGTTCCGTCCCGGCGAGAAAATTCGCCTGAGATTCATCAACGCCTCGGCGATGACCTTCTTCGATGTCCGTATCCCGGGACTCCCGATGACTGTTATTTCCGCTGACGGCCAGCCAGTGCAGCCCGTAGAAACGGATGAATTTCGCATTGGCGTGGCGGAAACCTACGACGTGATCGTACAGCCAACCGACACGGCCCATACCGTGTTTGCCCAGTCACAGGATAGGTCGGGGTATGTGCGCGGAACGTTGGCCACCCGCAAGGGAATAGAGGCGCCAGTGCCGCCCATGTATCCGCGAACCGAGCGCGGTATGGCCGCCATGGGCATGGGCGCGATGAGCATGGGCGCCATGGGCAAGGACGGCGATATGAACATGGACAGCGGCATGGACATGGGTGGCAAGATGGCGATGATGTCGGGCAGCAACGACAAAGCCCATGGCGAAATGATGATGGATGGCGCCGGCTCGGGAATGAACAAGATGAGCTCGGACAAAGCAACGATGAATGAGGTCCCGACGGCGGGTCGGCCGATATCCCATGGCACTGATAATCACGGTCCCGGGGCGGCCATGGTGGCTTCCAGCCCGCAGTCACGCCTGGATGACCCTGGTGTAGGTTTTGAAACAGCCAATCATCGGGTGCTGACTTATTCCCAGCTGCAGAGCATTGATGGCTGGCCTGACAAGCGCCCGGCCGAACGCGAAGTGGAACTGCACCTTACCGGCAATATGGAACGTTACATGTGGTCGTTCGACGGCAAAAAGTTCTCTGAAGTCGATGGCCCGGTCAAGTTCTACCATGGCGAGCGCCTGCGATTGATCCTCGTCAACGACTCAATGATGGATCACCCCATTCACCTGCATGGCATGTGGATGGAACTGGAAACCGGTGCGGGTGAGTATCGTCCACGCAAACACACGATTTCCGTCAAACCCGGCGAGCGTGTATCCGCGCTGATTACGGCGGATGCACCGGGTGACTGGGCTTTCCATTGCCACCTGCTGTACCACATGGACGCAGGCATGTTTCGTGTCGTGTCGGTCGTTTAACGGGATAGGGGATGAGCATTATGATGAATCGCATCAAGTGGATTGTGGGCGCCTCAGCCCTCACGATTGCCTCAGGAGCCGGCGCCGCCGGTACTGGCGTTCAGGCCGAACCGGACTGGACACTGCCAATACACGACAACCAGGTGTTTGGCCAGGTTCTGTTTGACCGGCTGGAATACCAGCGTGACGGCAACAACGAAATGGCCCTGTGGGATGCCCAGGGATGGATTGGCAAAGATCGCAATCGGCTCTGGGTCGAAACGGAAGGTGAGACCGATCTATCCAGCGACAGCGGCGACATCGAAAATTTTGATGTGCAGTACAGCTATCGCTTTGATCGCTTCTGGGATTTACAGACAGGATTGGGTGCCCAGACAACGTTTGGTCCCAGCCCTAATAAGGAGCGCTATTCGGCCATCGTTGGATTGCAGGGGCTTGCCCCCTACTGGTTTGAGGTAGACACAAACTTCAGAGTGACCGACGACGGTGACGTGTCATACGATCTCGAAGCCGAGTACGACTGGCTGCTGACCCAAAGGCTCATTTTGCAGGGCCGCGGCGAAACGCTCGTTGCCTTCAGCGATGTCGAGGAATGGGGCGTCGGTAGCGGCATCAACAATGTGGGCCTGGGGCTCCGCCTGAGATATCAGTTCTCCAGGGAATTCGCACCCTACGTAGGTGTTTCTTACACCCGTTTTCTGGGCAACACAAAGGATCTGCGTGAGCGCGAGGGAGAAGACGTCGAATCCTCCAGCTTCGTGGCAGGCGTCCGGTGGTGGTTTTAACACCATAAAGCCCTATAGAAAAAGCTGGCCCCGGGGTGCGGGCCAGCTGATACCCTCCTCCCAACCCGAACTGACCTTCGGATCGCCCGTTTAACAGAAATTCAACCTTTTTAGCCTGTTGACACTTTTCCCGGTCATTAACACTAATTATTGACTTAATCATGAACAATCCGTAAATTCTCATTTGCAATTGTAAATCATTGCTATTTATATCTTCAAATACGAATGATTGCGGAGAAACACATGTTTAAACCTTCCCAACTATCACTGGCTATGGCGATCAGCCTTGCCCCGGGCATGAGCTGGGCCGCCGGCGATGACCAGCCCCAGATGCTTGAACCTATGGAAATCATTGGCGATGCGTCTGCAGCCCAAACTCTGCCGGGGTCAGGCTACGTAGTTGGCGATCAGCAGTTGAAAACCGAGGTTGAGACCGACATCAACCAGGTATTGAAAACCGTCCCGGGCGTGTATGTACGGGAAGAGGAAGGTCAGGGCCTGCGCCCTAACATTGGCATTCGCGGTGCCACCGCCGAACGCAGCAGCAATGTCACACTGATGGAAGATAGCGTTCTGATCGCACCGGCGCCCTACTCCAATCCGGCCGCCTATTATTTCCCGACGCTCAAACGCATGTCCTCGCTGGAAGTACTCAAGGGTGCCCCGTTGCTGCGCTATGGCCCGCAAACCACCGGCGGTGTGATCAACCTGATCTCCACACCCATTCCCGACGAGCAAAAGGGCTACGTCGAAGCCGTCACCAACGACCGCGGTTCCACCGATGTTCATGCAACCTATGGCGATACGAACGGTGACTGGGGCTATCTGGTTGAAACGGTCCAGCGCTCAGCGCAAGGCTTCAAGGACATTGACCGAAGCAACCGCAACAGTGGCTTCGACATCAGTGATTATGTCGGTAAGCTGCGCTGGCAGGGAGATCGCCAGAGCGTGACCGCCAAGCTGCAATACTCCGAGGAAACCTCCAACTCCAGTTACCTCGGCCTGACCGATGCGGACTTCAGCCAGGATCCGAACCGGCGTTACGGGCTGTCCAGCATCGATCAGATGAACAATACCCACTCCGGTACCAGCCTGACCCACCAGTTCGAGTGGAGCGACAATGTAAGCAGCACCTCGACCCTCTACCGCAACGACTTCAAGCGGAACTGGTTCAAGCTCAGTGGCGGTGGAGACATCATTGATGCGGCAAACGCCGGAGACGCCAATGCCCAGGGTATTCTCGACGGTACCGTTGACGCCAGTGGCCTGGATTACAAGAACAACGCCAGGGAGTACGTCTCCCAGGGCGTACAGACAAACTTCGATGTAAACATTGGCAACCACGAATTCGACTTCGGCGCTCGCGTCCACGAAGATGAAATGGATCGCTTCCAGCCGGTGGATGTGTACGACCAGGTCAATGGCTCCCTGGTGTTCCAGAACAGCGTTGCCCCAACGGGCAGCAACAACCGCTTCGAGACCGGCGAAGCCCTGAGCTTCTGGGCGCTCGACAAATGGCAGGCGACGGACAAGCTCAGCATTAATCTGGCCCTGCGCTACGAGGATGTGCAGACCAGTCGCATCCAATACGCGGATCCCGGCCGCACAACCATCGACAGCACCCGCGCGAATGACAGCGCTGAACTCCTGCCCGGCGCTTCCTTTACCTACGACCTGACCCAAAGCTGGCAGGTTCTGGGCGGCGTGCACCGAGGTTTCTCCCCTCTCGGGGGTGGTGCCAGGGCAAACGAAGAACCGGAAACCAGCAAGAACTGGGAGGCCGGCCTCCGGTACTTTGGCAATGCGTTCTTCGCGGAAATGATCGGCTTCTACAGCGACTTCTCCAACAAGGCCGAAAACTGTTCCGTGGGCTCGCCGTGCAGCAATGGCGCCACCTCTGGCAGCTTTATAACCGGCGAGGCTGAAATTGCCGGTGCGGAATTCCAGCTCCAGACCGGCACCCGGGCGGGCGATTTCTACCTTCCGGTCAGCCTTACCTACACCTTTACCCAGGCGGAGATCAGCAAGGACAATGCCGCCTCTGGCCTGAGAAAAGGTGAGCAGCTCAAGGACGTACCTGAAAACCAGATGAGCTTCCGCACAGGCATGGAACATCCGAGTGGCTGGGACAACTACCTTGTGGCCACCTACGTCGATGAGATGTGTGTCAGCGCGGGATGCAACAACACCGCCACGAAACTGGACGAGACCGAGTCCCTGTTCCTGGTCGATTTCATCAGCCGCTACGCACTGAACGCCAGTGCCGATGTCTTCCTGAAAGTGGACAACCTGTTCGATGAGCAGCAAATTGTTTCACGCTTGCCTGATGGTGCCATGGCAAACCTGCCTCGCACTGCCTCACTGGGGGTAAGTGTCAATTTCTGATGAGTGAACGGAGGTTGCTGAAAATCCGGCTTCCACTCCTCGGGAGCCGGATTTTTGGGGCACTCCGATAATCCCTTTTTCACACTCAGGCGCCACTTCGCCTGAGAACTTCGCGCCATTGATGATCTGGACCGCAGCGTCGCCAACCTCGGAAGAGCCAACCTGGACAACGCTAATAACCGGCTTTTCAGATCCTGATTCCTTCGTTACTGTTACAATCCATAGCGGACGAGCGAAACTTTCCCACCACGAAAAACGGCGCTTACAAATGAAAATTCTGATTGTTGAAGACAATGCTGTACTTGCCAAAAAAATATCGGACTGGCTTGCGCAGGCGCACTACACAGTAGATATCGCCAAAACCGGCAAAGAAGCGGACTCGTTGATTGAAACAAGCTCCTACCAGGCCGTTATTCTCGATATCGGACTGCCCGATGAAAATGGACTTTCTTTAATGCAAAGATGGAGAAAAAACGGGAAAAAAGAGGCCATCCTTATTCTGACCGCACGCTCCAACTGGACTGAGAGAGTAGAAGGGTTGAATGCGGGAGCTGATGATTACCTTCCCAAACCGTTTGAGTTTGATGAACTGAAAGCCCGGCTCAGTGCGATTATCCGAAGAAAGGACGGCAGAACGACAGACCAGATCAGTGTTGACGGATTCAGTCTCAACGCCACCTACCGAACGTTTACCACGCCCGACCAGAAAGAGTTCAGACTGACAGCTACGGAATTCCGCCTTTTACAGTGTTTCCTCCGTTCACCGGACCGAGTGTTTTCCCAGGACGAACTGGTTGAATCCCTCTACAACATAGAAAGATGCCCCACCAGAAATGTCGTTCAGGTTTACATAACCCGGCTTAGAAAAATAATAGGGGTCAATAAAATAAAAACATTGCGTGGCCAGGGCTACTACTTCGAAAAAGATCCTAACCGCTGAACGCCCGAGTGAACCAACCAGGTTAAAATATGTCTGCTCCGAAAAGTATCCGCAGAACAGCCATTCAGTATGGTGCTGTTTTCAGCCTCGTATATTTTACTCTGATATTCTTTTCACACACCTACGTGATAAAGCAACTATCGGACGAGTCCAGGAAGCAACACCTGAACAAAGAGCTGGGAAACTTTCAGGCAATCATTGAGGCTGAATCCCCCACAACCGACGACCTCAGCAACATGATCAATCAGTTTGAAATGCTTCTGGGGCATGCCATCGTCATCGAAACGGCTAGCGGAAGCGTCCTGGCGAGCCCGAACTTTGACCAGAGCCAACTGCAGGGCGCTGCAGAGAAGCCCGAGGGTTTCATCCACATAGCGCAGGGTGCGAACACGCTTTTCGGGCTCAAACGCATTTTCTCCGCCAGTGAAAAACTGGCCTCAATCAGCGTTCTTGAAACCGAGGGGGCGCTCTCTGAACGACCGCTGAAGGCCCACCTGACATTGCTCGGCGCCTCGGCCGTTCTTCTCGCGATACTGCTGGCCCTGATTGGAACCACTACACATCTGACGTTAAAGCCCATCAGTAAGATAAAAGAGGACCTGAGACGGCTCCAATCCGGGAAACAAAGTCGCCTGAACCCTCACGTACCGGAAGAGTTTCGTCCGCTGATCCGCCAGCTCAATGATTTGCTTGAGCTGTCAAACCGTCGTCTGGACCGCCACCGCCGCCTGAATTCTGATCTCTCTCACCTGGTCAAAACCTCTATCTCTGCCAATCTTGCCATTTTGTCGGACATCGACACCTTGCCTCCGTCCCGGGAGGATATTGTGTTTATGACCTCTAACTTGCGGGAGCTTGACAAATCCCTGAACTACAGGATGAGCAAGGCAGACATATCAGGCAGACAGATGGGACGGACGTGCATGCCGGTTGAAATCACGGCAAGTGTCATCACCGTTATGGAAAAAATCTTCCCTGACACGGTTTTTCGCCTCCACACCAACTTACCTGAAAACTTCAGCTGGCCAATGGAGCGACAGGATCTTTCAGAGCTACTTGGCAATTTACTCGAAAATGGCGGGAAGTGGTGCCAGACAACCGTCGACGTTACAATCGTCCGCACGTCATCAGGACTCTCCATAGAAGTAACGGACGATGGCCCCGGAATTTCTCCCGAGGCGGCAGCCACTGTCATGGACAGGGGCACCAGGCTGGATGAAACGGTCGCCGGATTTGGGCTCGGATTGTCCATCGTGTCCGAGATTGTCGAAGACAACCTCGGACACCTGGAAATCGGATCCTCGAAAAACGGAGGAGCCAGGATTATGATTTTACTGCCGTTTCCGGACTAGCGAGGCCACTCATCATGACACATCCGGCCTTCAGGCTCTCGGCTCTGCTCCGGAGGTTGCCCGTGAACGAGCTCACCGGACAACATGAACTCATCCACTTACAGACTCCCTGCGGCCTTCCCTATGTTCTACCGCTGAATATCACCCACCTTGGCTCTCGAAAAGCGACCGAACAGAACCGGCAAAACAAACAGCGTCAGGAAAGTTGCGGTGATAAGGCCGCCAACAATCACGCTGGCCAGTGGCTTCTGGATTTCAGCACCCACGCCCGTCGACAACAGCATCGGTATCAAACCGAGCGCCGAGGTTATTGCTGTCATCAAGACAGGACGCAAACGGGAGACGGCACCTTCAAACACCGCGGTATCCACGTTCAATCCATCCTGTATTCGCTGATTGATGCTTTCGACCATAACGACCCCGTTGAGCACCGCCACACCAAACAAAGTGATAAATCCAACGGAACTGGGCACTGAGAGATACTGGCCGGAGATCCAGAGTGAAAAGACGCCACCAATAACGGCAAGCGGCACGTTGACCAGAATCAACAATGCTTGACCGACCGAACTGAAAGCAAAGTACAGCAACAGCGCGATCAGGCCCAGAGATACAGGAACCACAATGGTCAATCGCTTCTGAGCTCGCTGCTGGTTTTCGAACTGACCACCAATATCCACCGAATATCCGGGGGGAAGGTTCACGTCTGACGCGATGGTATCCTGAATATCGGCAACCACACTGCCCATGTCACGACCCTGCACATTGGACTGAATGACCACACGGCGCTGAACGTCGTCGCGGCGCACCTGGGGCGGGCCAGACTCAATAGACACATCGGCCACATCACCAAGTCTCACCCAGGCTCCGGACGGCGCCTGTAACCTGAGATCGGCAATAGCATCCCGGTCTTCCCGGAAACGTTTGGCCAAACGCACATAGATATCATACCGCTCGTTGCCGTTGATGATCTGGCCCGCAGCGGCACCACCCAGTCCGTCCCGGACGACGCTCATCACATCAGACACGGCGAGTCCGTACCGGGAGAGTGCCTGACGATCAGGCTGAACCGCCAACTGCGCTTCACCGGCAATCTGCTCCATGGCCACATCCCGTGTTCCCTGAACTGTTCGGACCGCCGCTTCAATCTGCTGACCTTTCTCCGCCAGTACGTCGAGATCCGGGCCAAAAAGTTTGATGGCCAACTGCGCACGAACACCTGACAACAATTCATCAACCCGGGTCGCGATAGGCTGAGAAAAGTTAAACAGTAGCCCCGGGTGCTGTTCGAGCTTCTCCTCAAACAGGGCCTGCAATGCATAGCGATTACTGGCGCTGGTCCACTCGGCTGTTGGCTTAAGGCCGATATAGATCTCGATGTTGTTCACGGGCTCCGGATCGCCGCCTATTTCCGCCCGCCCCGCCCGGGACAGAGCGTAAGTCACCTCTGGAAACTCCATCAGCATGGCCTCCAGTTTTGGCGCCACTTCAAGCGCCGTATCGAGGCTTGATGAGGGAGCCAGAGTCACCCGGAGGTTGATCGTTCCCTCTTCCAGTTCAGGCACGAACTCAGTACCGAGTCGTGGCACAATCAGCGCCGCCAGCACAACAAGAACAGCCGACGCGCCAACAACCACGCGGCTATGCTTCAGTGACCAGGCAAGCCCCATGCGATAGAGCTTTTCCAGGGGTTTTAGAATGAAGCTTTCCCGCTCCCGGATACCCTTACGGAACATGTATGACGCCAGCGCGGGTACAACCACCAGAGCGACGATCACAGCGGACACAATGGCCAGCATGATGCTGATCGCCATTGGCTGGAAAAGCTTGGCTTCCACACCTTCAAAGCTGAACAGAGGCATGAAAACGACCAGGATAATCGCCGTCGCGAAAAAGATCGGCCGCGCCACTTCCCGGCCCGCTTCCTGCAGTCGAAGTGCAATGCCACGATCATCGTGCGATGCATCCAGCGGATCGGGGTCGCCTTCAGCCAACTCATTCCGGTGGGCGTCATGCTCAGCATCGGGATGGGTCAGATGCTTGAACATGTTCTCAACCATGACAACAGAGCCATCCACCAGCATGCCAATTGCCACAGCAATACCGCCCAGAGACATCAGGTTGGCCGAGAGACCGAACCAGGCCATGATCATCAGTGCAATACCGATGGAAATCGGTATTGAAAGCAGCACCAGCGTTGTTGCCCGCAGATTCATCAGGAACAGGGCAAGCACAATCGCAATAAACACAAAAGCCAACAAAAGCGCATTGGTCACCGTCTCTACGGCCTTGGTCACCAGATCCGCCTGGTTGTAATAGGGCTCAAAACGAACCCCACTCGGAAGCGCCTGATTTATGCGATCAATGCGGGCCTCGATGCCGTCGATGGTGGCTTTTGTGTTGGCCCCCATTCGTTTGAGTACAATGCCAGAAACCACTTCACCCAGTTGTTCAACCTGACCGGCTTCATCCTTCCGGGTCATGGTCACCGCACCCTGGCGAATCTCAGTGCCCAACGCCACCTGAGCGACGTCGCTCACGGTCACCGTGATGCCATCACTGGTTTTCACGGGTACTTGTCGGATCTGCTCCAGGCCCTCCTCGCCACTGCCCAACCAGCCCATACCACGGATAACCAGTTGCTCCTGCCCGCGGCCCATGTACCAACCACCGACATTGGAGTTGTTGTTCTCCAGGGCTTCCATGACGTCATTCTGTGATAGGTCATAGGACAGCATCCGAGCCGGATTCAGATTCACCTGGTACTGGCGAACCTCTCCGCCAAACGACAGGATTTCCGTAACCCCTTCAGCCGGTATCAGCAACAGCTTGACCAGCCAGTCGTGCAAGCTGCGCAATTCCATTGCGTCGTACCCCGAATCCGGGTCCGCTATCAGCAAGTACTGGTAGACCTGGCCGAGACCGGACGTATTCGGGCCCATTCCAGGCACCCCGACGCCATCCGGAATCAGCTCCCGCGCGGCCTGTAACCGTTCGAACACCAATTGGCGCGCGAAATAGATATCCGTGCCCTCTTTAAAGACCACGGTGACACCGGACAACCCGGTTTTGGAGATGGACCGAACCTCCTCGACATCGGGCAAGGCATACATTACCGCTTCGATTGGATAGGTGATCAGTTGTTCGACTTCCTCAGCCGCTAGTCCGGGCGCCTCAGTATTAACAGCGACCTGGACGTTTGTAACGTCAGGGAAAGCATCAAGATTCAGTTTTGGGATCTGAAATGCGGCCGTGGCGATAAGCACAGCGAGTGCAATAAGAACCAATAGGCGGTTCTGAACCGCCCAGTCGACTACTCGGTTGAACATAATGGCTCCCGGAATCAGTGGTTGTGCGGATCAAAGCCGCCTTTGGCAATCTCAGAGGCCACAAAAAATGCGCCCCGCAAAACGACTCGTTGGCCCGCAGCCAGGCCGGAAACCTCACGGAGCCCACCAATTGAGCGACCCAGCTCCACTTCCACGGGTTCATACTCGCCTTCGGCCTCTTCCACATAGACCGTCCAGTCACCGTCCGCGCCACGCATCAATGCAGTCTCCGGCACGGCAAGCACCGGCTCGCTGGTCTTAAAACGAAAATACACATCTGCGAACATTCCTGGATGAAAACGATCTTCAGGATTGTCCAGCTCCAGCCTGACAATCCGGGTGCGGGTCACAGGATCAATGGTGTGGGCTTCCTGGGACACCGTTGCCAGGGCCACACGACCAGCTGCCCTGACTTCGGCTTCCGCGCCCTTCTCAAGAACAATGTCGGAGCTTGCTGGCAGATGGGCTTCTACCCAAAGTTCACTCTCGTCAGCAAGAGTCACCAGCGGCTGGCCAGCCTCAACTCTTTGTCCTTGCTCAAAGTCATCGGTCAGCACTGCGCCATCCACGCGAGCCCTTAGCATGTATTCACCGAGGCTACCCACGCCACTGGCCTTCAGTGCACCAATGTCATCATCGTTTAGCCCGTAAGCAAGCAGAGTCGCGCTTGCCGCCTCAATATTGGCTTTCGCGGTATTGAACCGCTGATCGCCAACCACGGAACGACCCAGCCCGCTGATTCGCTTCCATTCAGGAAAAGCTTTCCTGTAATCCGCCTGCGCCTGTGCCACTGTCTCACTGAACAGGGTTACCAGCAGCTGGCCTTTGGTTACGTGCTCACCCAGTTCCACGTGACGCCGCAGCACCACTGAGGCAACCCGGGGGGACACGTGATAGCTGGTATAACCGTTGGTTAGCAGCTCACCGGGCGCGTAAATTTCATAGTCAACGAGCCGGCTTTCGAGCGTTGCCACTTCAATGCCGGCCAGATCTTTCTGTTTGGCGTTGATGCTTGCGGTGGCCGCTTCTTCATGGCCACCGTTCTCGTCTTCGTGGCCGTGCCCCCCTTCCTCTTCATGCTCACCTTCTTCACCATGATCTTCCTTATGCTCGCCCTCCTCACCGGTGACTTCCTGACGATCGTCGCCACTGGCAGCATGATCATGGCCGGCTTCCTGATGAGCATCTTCCTCTGCCTGTACAAAAGAAAGTGGGGCTGTAAGCAACGTCAATGCGAATACAGAAATCAGAGTTTTTTTCATAATGAATATCCAGTTTCCAGACTATTTTTGGAAGGGGGTGATCAGTTCGCCAGACTGACTCAAGAGCTCAATCAGACCCAGCTGCGCCTGCTTTTCCAGTTCAATACCGGTTTTCAGGCTCTCCGCGCGCTGGCCCAGCGCCTGGAGATACTCAGAGGTGGAGAGGTCGCCGACCTGCCACTGCTTCTCAAGCAAATCAGCACTTCGCTGTACACGCCCCTGGGAGAGTTCTGTCCATCGGCTGAGTTGGGTGTCGTATCGCTTCCAGGCAGCTCGGGCGCCCGCCAGACCATACTGCTGCTTCCGATAAAGTGCCTGAAACCGAGCTTCGGCCTCTAATGATCGTCGGTTGGCAGCCTGGATTTCGGCACCGTAGTTATTACGGACATTCAGAGGGATCGAGAACGTCAGGCCAACCAGGTTCTCACCGCCATCACGCCCTCCGCTCAGCCCGACCGTGGGAGATGCCGCCGCTCTGCGACTGACCACCTCGGCTTCGCTCCGCAGCACCTGCCACCTCGCGCGGGCGGCAACAATTGACGGATGAGCCAGCAAATTGTCGTTATCGACCCTGGAAGCAAGAGCCGGCCAAATGTGCCCGGGGATCCCCCCATCCTGAGGCCGCCAATCCGGCAGAAGCTCTCTGACCCGGGCTTGCGCCTGATCAACCGCAGCCTTTGCCTGGGCGAGCTCACTGAGCTGCTGAGAAAGGCTTAAAAAAAGCAACTCTGCATCGGTACGACCCAGGTCGCCCGCCTGCTGGCGTTGCTCAACCTGCTCCAGCAAGGCATCCAGACGGTGTTGCTGGGATTCCGCAATTTCTTCGGCACGCGTCGCCGCGCGCCACTCGACAAGCGCAAACAGCGACTCGGACGTTTGTGCCAAAACCGCCTCGTTCAAATCAGCTTCAGCGGAAAGCCTGATCAGCTTTGCCTTGTCCTTTAGCGCACCCTGTTGATCAGACCAATCGATCGTTTGTGACAGCCCTGCCTCAAAGTTGTTTTCACTGCCCGTTCTGTCTGCTCCAACAGACAGCTCCGGGTTATACAGCGGTTGTTCGCTTGCCTCAGCATCCTGATTCCGGGCTGCCGCCTGCTCTGTCGCCGCCATGACATCCGGATGCTTGCTTATCTGGCCAGTGAGCCAATTTGTCCAATTCACAGTCTCCGCTTGACCGAACAGAGGAATAGACAATAGTACTGAACACAGCAACGCCCTGGGCGAGTGCTTGCTTGCCTTCATCGACTTTCTCCCGAAGGGGTAAATAGCCACAATTCATGGGCGCGAGGCGTCCATGACAAGGTAGGAACAGGCCAGGATAGTAAGTGAAAAGGTTGAAATGAACTTGAATTCGAAGCGTCATCCACAAAAGAAACCGCCCTCCAACTCCACCAGCATTCCCGGACTGTCCTTTTGACGGACAAAATGAGTACCAAAGACTTATGTTTCTGTAGCGCTCAGATCAATAGCCTGTCATTCGATGCCCCTTACTTTCCGTCACTTCTTCAAGGTGATCTATGTCTCGAGCAACGAATAACGCAGGCGCACCGCGCCACGGATTCAAACTCAAACTGGCTTTCCTGGTTCTGTTATGGCCCCTCACGGTCAAATCAGAGCTCGCAGTCGATGAAATTTACTCCCCCCGGGTAACTGCGGGGGATCTCGAAATCGGAGTGGTTGGGGCGTTTCTGGACAGTGAGGGGAGCGAAATTGACAACCTTCGTGCCGATCAGTGGGAGGTGGGTTACGGGCTATCTGAACGCCTGAGCGCCGAACTTAACTTCAACGCAATCAAGAGACCGGGGCGAGCGTATTCACTTGAGGAATACGAAATCGAACTGATTGGAAACTTTTTTCAAGACACTGAGAGCGCTGCGGGCTTGTTCATTGAACTGTCAAAAGAACATGGCCAAAAAGCCGGTGGAGTGACCCTTGGGTCACTTTACGAGAGACAGCTATACGCGCATTACAGCATCCTGACGAACCTTCTGGTTAGCCGCTCATTTGGCGAAGACGACGAGCAGCTTGAGCCCACTGGCTCATTACAGTTCGCCTACACGAAGTCTGACACGTTTCAGCCAGGGCTGGAGTATTACGGGGCCGAAAACAACCATTTGATGGGACCTGCCATCCTGGCTGAGTTCAGAATGGGTTCCAGTATTCTGGAACTCCAGGCGGGCGTTGCATTTGGCCTCACTACGGACTCAGACGATATGATCTATCGCTGGGAACTGGAGATAGAACTGTGATGGCGGCCCGCAACCAAAAGCCGCAGAACCGCCATCCAGTTTCCAGAGCACTAGCTTGAAGCAGGCTCCAGTGCACTCTCACCGGTTTCGCCGTCCTCGATACGAACAGCCCGAACCAGGCGGGATACAAGTACCTTGCCGTCACCCGGGTGCCCATCCTGGGTTCTGCCCGTTCTGACAATGAGTTCCACAACTTCACCAGCGACATCATCGGTCGCTACGTCTACTTCCAGCTTGACCATCTTCACTTTCTCCAGAGGCGACTCATCGCCGACCAGATGACCAAATTCGCTGAGAGGCACGACAGCAATGCTTGTCACGCCCTTGACTCTGGCCAGAGCATCAACCACATGCTCTGCCATAACCTCTCTGACATAAGCCTTTATTTCATACATAAGCCTTCTCCTGCCTATCAGACTTCAACGTCACGACGTTCGGATGCAAACCACTGATACACGCTGGGCAACACTACCAACGTCAGCAACGTTGACGTGATCAGACCGCCAACCACAACCGTTGCCAGTGGCCGTTGGACATTAGAGCCAATGCCATCGGCCAGCAGCAGGGGAATCAGCCCCAGAATAGCCACAGAGGCGGTCATCAGAACTGGCCGCAAACGGCGTTGAGCACCCAACTTGACTGCTTCAATGACTTCGTAGCCTTCGTCCCGCAACTGATTGATGTAGCTCACCATCACCACACCGTTCAGTACGGCTACGCCGAACACCGCGATGAATCCCACGGCAGCGGGCACAGAGAGGTAAAGCCCCGTCACAAACAGCGCGACAATGCCACCAGTAACCGCAAAGGGCACATTCATGAAGATCAGCGCCGCATAGCGAAGACTACTGAATGCCGAAAAGAGAAGCAGGAAAATAAGCGCCAGGGTAATGGGCACAACGATCGCCAGCCGCGCCATGGCCCTTTCCTGGTTCTCAAACTGACCGCCGAACTCCACGAAATACCCCGGCGGCATGTCCACTTGCTCCTCGATCCGCTTGCGCAAATCCTGAACAACACCGCCCATATCGCGACCACGTACGTTCATCTGCACGTACTGTCGCCGACTGGCATTGGAGCGCGAAATTTTCTTGGGGCCAGCGTACATTTCAACATCGGCCACCCGTGAAAGCGGGATGAGCTCGCCACTATTACCCCGGAGGGGAAGCTTTCTGATTTCATCGATGGACCCGCGATAGGACTCTTGCAGCCGGGCGAAGATCTCAAATCGCCGGACACCGTCGAAGACCAGCCCCGCGCCTTTACCGCCAATCCCGGTTTCGACCGTACTCATCAGGTTATCAATGCTGATGCCAAACTGCGCCAGCACTTCACGGTCGGGGCGAATAACGATCTGTTTTTTACCTGCGCTCTGCTGAGCGCGCACATCCGTTGCCCCCGGCACATCATTCGCCAGGGCCGCCACTTCCTTGCCGATCCGGCCCAACTCGTCGAGGTCGTCGCCGAAAATGCTGGCAACCAGTTGCGCCTGAACGCCTGAGAGGAGTTCGTCGGTTCTGAGCTGAATCGGTTGTGACAGATTGTTGGCAAGCCCGGGAACCCGCTCATCCAAAGACTCCGCAATCCGGCTCTGAAGGTCCTCATAGCTCACATCTTCTCGCCACTGATCCAGAGGCTTCAGATTGACGAGCGTCGCGACAACGTTCACGGGTTCAGGATCACCGCCCACCTCGGCACGACCGATCCTGGCATAGGTGCCGGTGACCTCTGGAAATTCATCGACAACGGACTGAATCCGTTTGCCATACTTGATGGCGGATTCAAGACTGGCTCCAGGAGGCAGTGTCGAGCGAATCTGGAACGTGCCTTCCCTGAGCGTGGGCACGAACTCGCTCCCGAGATAGGGAAACAGCAGGAGACTGCCGGCAAAGGCAATGACGGCCACGCCCATTACAATTTTAGGGGCTTTGACGACAGTATTCACCACCGGCTTGTATAGCCGGTTCAGGAACAGAACCAGCTTCGGCTCTTTGTGTTGTCCACCCATCTTGAATGACAGCGAGGCCAGAACCGGCACCAACGTCAACGCGAGTAACAGCGCACCGATCAACGCAAAACTGATGGTGTAGGCCATGGGCGAAAACAGCTTGCCCTCAACGCCCTGCAGCGTAAACAGCGGCAGAAAAACGATAATAATGATGCCAATGGCAAACACAATCGGACGAGCCACTTCCCGGGCAGATTCACCTACAAGCCTCAGAACACTGACCTTTTCCTCTGATCGTTCTTCCAGATGTCGGAAGATGTTCTCTATCATCACAACGGCGCCGTCCACCATCATACCGATGCCGATAGCCAGCCCCCCCAGACTCATCAGATTGGCGGACAGGCCCGAAATCCGCATCGCAATGAATGCGAAAAGCACAGACAACGGCAAGGTCGCCACCACGATCAGTGTGGAACGTATATTTCCGAGGAACAGATAGAGGAACACCAGCACCAGAACCGAGCCCTCAAGTAATGCTTTCTCGACAGTGCCTATGGCCTTGCCCACCAACTCCGCCTGGGAGTAATAAGCCTCTATTTTCAGCCCTTCGGGAAGTGACTTGTTCAGATCATCGATTTTTGCGTTGACGTCCTCGAGTACCTGACTGGTGTTGGTTCCGATCAGCTTCATCACGTAGCCGCCCACGGACTCCTCGCCCGAGGACACCTCCGCGCCGCGGCGAATTGCCGGTCCAAGGCTAACCTCTGCCACATCCCTGACATAAATAGGAGACTCTCCCTCACTCTTGGACACAATGATGTTCTGGATGTCCTCGATGCCCTCGGTACCTGAATTAACCCAACCGTAGCCGCGAACTATATACTCTTCACCTCCTCGCGTAATGAAAGAGGCGCCGACGTTCCGATTATTCTGGGTGAGGGCGCCGCGAACGTCAGACACTGTCAGGTTCCTTGCCTGAAGCTTCTGCGCATCGATATTGACCTGATACTGTTTTACCTCGCCGCCGATGGACAGCACACCGGTTACACCCGGAACGGTTCTGAGCTGGGGCTTGACAATCCAGTCCTGGATCGTGCGGATTTCCTGCAGGCTGTATTGATCCTTATCCTCAGCTTCCAGGGAATACATCAGGATGCGCCCAAGACCGCTCGCTATGGGCCCGAGTTCCGGCTGCCCCATCCCTTCGGGAATCTGGCGCTTGGCCTCGGAAAGCCGTTCGTTTACCAGCCGCCTGGCGAAGTAGATATCGGTGCCATCTTCGAAATAGATGGTCACCCGCGACAACCCGAAAATCGACGTGCTCTGCACTTTTTCCAGCTTGGGAATTCCATACATGCTGATCTCAACGGGATAGGAAATCAGCGTTTCGATATCAACCGGCGACAGACCAGGACTGGTGGTAAACACCTGAACCATGGTCGGCGTCGCGTCCGGAAACGCATCCACCGGCAGTTTTTGAAATGAAAATACGCCGGCAACGATCACGGCGATAGCAAAAACAAGCGTCATCAGACGATTGTTCAGCGCATAATTCACAATTGCGTTGATCATGCTCCCCCCGGGGTTTAGTGTCCGTGAGCGGCGCTGCGGCCACTGGCGGTAATGGCCGACATCAGATCAAAAGCGCCTACTGAAACCACTTCCGTGTTTGCGCTGATGCCGGACTTGATCTCGATCCAGTCGTTTGCCTCCTTGCCAAGCGTGACGGGAACCGCCATGTAAGCCCCTTTCTCATCGCCCGGAACAAACACAACGGAGTCATCGCCAATGGTTTGAACCGCATCATCCGGAACCAGCGGCAGTGAGGCCTCCGATTCCGTCATGATTCTGGCCGTGGCATAGGTATTCGGGCGAAGGTCGCCTCTGGGAGACTCCAGCACAACGCGAACCGGGATGGTGCGGGTCTTTTCATCGAGCATGCTCGACACCCAGGATACCTGCCCACTGTGAAACCGGTCAGAACTTGAATCCCTGGAGGAAATCTGAACCTCGTCTCCCGTTGAAATCTGGTCAATATCGGATTCGGACACCTGAAGAATGGCCCACAACACCGAGGCATCCGCCACGATGAAAGGCGTATCCGACGGACTCAGCGTTTGCCCCAGACGAACATGCATCTGCTCGACACGCCCCTCAATGGGTGAGCGGAGCGCGTATTGCGCCAGCCCCCCACTGTCACCTGACGACTCGCTGCCGTAAACCGCCAGTTGTTCCCGCACGGAATCGTACTCCGCTTTTGTTTCAAGAAAGGCAGCCTTGGCATCCAGGAACTCTTCTTCACTGGAAATACCCTGTCCCTGCAACTCCCTTTCACGATTGTAGTCAGACTCGGCCGCTTCTTTGCGGGCCTCCAGCGAGATTAACCGGGAGCGAATCCGGGCCAGCTCCACACTGTTCAGGGTTGCCAGTAACTGCCCCTTATTGACACGATCCCCCAGATCAACCGCCAACCCTGTCAGTTTTCCCTCCAGCAGCGGACCAACCTCGGCCACGCGGTCCGGCACATACTGAATCTCGGCAGGTGCCGTAACAATTGCGCCAGCGCGCCCCTTGGCAGCCGCCACAGTCTGAATCGACAGTAACTCTGTCTGCTCCGGCGTCAGATGGATCTGGCGGGACTGGTTTTCCTCTCCGGCATGCTCGGCTTCTTCATTTTCGTGCTGGTCACCCTCGGCTTCTCCGGCAGCGTATGCCTGCTGCAAGCTCAGAGCGCCGACAACTATTAACAGTATCTTCAGATTGCGAATCATTCATTCACCCTCAATATTTAGAGAACGGTACTAAGAGAACGGTCAATTTTGAGTTTCATACCCTCAGGAACCGGCTGACATCGACAGAGCACCTCCCGTGCTTATCTCCAGCGCCCGGACGGCATCGATATAATCATTCTGCGCCTGAACGTATTCCTGCCTTACCGACAGGAGATTGTCCTGTGCCGCCAGAACATCCGAGGCACCGACCTTGCCCGCCCGAAGTGCTTTCTGCATCAACTGTAATGTTTCCTCTGAACGCTCCAGGATCGACTCGTTCATCTGGCGCAGCCGAACGGCGGTGGATTCGTACCGGGCCACAGCTGACACAACCTGACGCTCTGTAGCCAGGCGCAAGGCCTCTGCCTCAAGCTCGGAGGTTTTCAGCCGCGCAGCAGCTTGTCTCTGCTCACCGGAATAATCATGAAAAACGGTCAAAGGCATCGACACCCCTGCACCGAAAAGGTTGGAGCCTTCCTCACGATCATAAAATCCGAAGACTTTCAGATTTGGAATCGTCAGGCTTTTCGCAACTTCAAGGCCAGATTCATCCGCTGCAATTCTGGCGGCCGCCGCTTTCAGGTCCGCTCTCTGACTCTGTGCCATCTCGACAAGCTGGCTGGTCGGAGGCAGGTCTTCGAGCGTCACATCAAGCTCGCCGGTCACCCCAACGGCATCGGAGGGGGACACCCCGAGCACTTCGGTAAGGTCAATTTTTGATTGCTCGAGCTTTTGTTCCGCCGAGGCTTTTTGATTCCGGGCCCTGGCAAGCCCAATGACTGCGGTATTGAGATCAATCCGGGTTTGTTTACCCTGTTTTACGGACATTTCAACCAGGTCTTTGGTGCGTTGCATAAGTTCAACGGCACGGGTTGCGGTTTCCAACTCTTTCTGAGCCAGCAGTATCCGGAAATAGGCGGCCCGCACCCGCGCCTTGGTGGCTACCTTCAGGTATTCAAGCTCCTGTTGCCGGGACGTGAGATTACTCCGGGCACGCGACTGCCCAAGGTCGCCGCGATTACCCATCCAGATCTCCTGAGTAACCCTCACCCCATATTCCAGGGACTCGTCGGCCTGATCCGGGGCCTGACGGGCCCCCAACTCAAACTCTGGATTGCTCGGCGCCCAGCGGCTGGCATGATCAAGCTGTCCCTGCTGTATCGAGACCGCGGCCCGCCTCAAAGCCAATACCGGGCTATTCTCGAAAGCCATCACCATGGCCTGGTTCAGGGAAACAGCCTGGCTGGCTTTGGCCTGCTGATATTCCTTCAGCGACACACTCTCTTTTGCCTGGGCCGACACCATGGGAGAGACGGCCAAGGCTCCCGGAACTATCATCGCGCACAACAACAATCGTTTGTTCATTTAGTATCATCCTGGCTGTTTGACTGAGGTCAGTGAGTCAGCATTTTTGCGTGGGAATCTGGAACGACCTTACAGACAAACCTTTAATACAGTTTGAAATTCAGACACCAGATAATATGTGAGTTTTGGCAGCAGGAGGCAGAGGTAAGGGCGAGGATGTCGAGTCACCCGGCGTTAAGGCAGGCGTACGATGGTGGGTTCCTGCAATATAAATAAAAACCGGCCCAAATGGCGGGCCGGTTTTTATTTAAGATGTGAATTGCGTGTGATCGCTGGTCCGATCAGAAACTCCTGCTCCAACCCAGCCAGAACTTCGGGTCATCGGAGTTGACAGAGCCAAGCGCGTCGGTTGACCCAATGTCCGCATACTCCACGTTAACGCTGAAGGAACCGAAGTTTCCCGCATCCTTGGTAACGTTGGCGGCGACGTGTGAATAACTTGCCTCGCCGACAGAAGCCTTGCCGTCATCAGCGAAGTCGTAATAGCCAAGCGTCACACCGGCACTGTAGCTGTCCTCCAGAGGCACCCCAACAGAGGCGTAGTAATAGGCATCCCCCTGCACGAACAACCCATCACCACTGGTGTCGCTGTTGATCGTGTAGGCCAGGCCGATGGCAGCAATGCCATAACTGATCTCGCCGTACAGTTCGCCGAAGTCGATGGCGTCCGGCGCGTCAGGGTACGCATAATAAATATACCCAACGTCATAGCCCAGCTCATTCACAGAGCCTGAGAACCCAGCGTAAAGATCAAGCTCGTAGCTGGTGCCGTCGCCAAAATCGACATTGGAGCCCCAACCACCGGCGTAGAAGCCCGACGCATGCTCATAATCCAACCCTCCCTGAACGGCCGCAGCCCCGTCTGTCTGGGTGACGCCCCGGAACAGGTAGTTGCTGCTGGCGCTTACATTTGAGCTGACGTCAGCGCTAACAATGGCGGGCGCAGCCTGAAATGCTGCAAGCAAAGTGATACTGATAAATCCTGACTTGGCAGAGAACTGCTTTTTCATAATGGATACCTTCGGTTGGGTTTCATTGCTCCAAATTTGGCTAAGCAAAATCTCTGCCATATATTATTTATTTATATTTATCATGATTATAGAGACAAATCGGCACATTCTTAGCTTGCCCCCCGGAAAACGACCGCAACACGTAGCGCCCCAAAACCTGTCACCGGCCCGAACCCGCGCGCTGTTTTGATGCATTCTTTGTAACCATTCTGTAATCTTTGCCAAATAGGCTTTAATAGCGCTTCAACACACAAGCAAACCAAAAAGGTGAGACAGATCATGAGCAAGAAATATTTGGGCTTGGCTTTGGCGATTTCTGCCGCTTCTGCCGCTTCTGCTGCACAGGCCGGAAACGTTACGACCAGCGGCAAAGACCTTGTGATCGATACCGAGAGCGGTATCAAGGTAAAAACGTCGGATAAGTCAGCGTCTTTTCAGCTCGGCGGGCGCCTTCAATGGGATTACGACGCCACGCAGTCTGACGACAACGGTGTTGACACTACCGATTTCGATGTGCGCCGGGCACGCCTCTACGCCAAGGGCCACTTTGGCGACTGGGCGTACAAGACCCAGTTCAACGTCGCTGAAAGTGATGGCGCCGACGGCGGTACTGCTGAAGACCTGTACATTCGCTACATGGGATTTGGCTCAGCTGCAACCGTGACTATCGGTAAACAGAAAGAGCCATTCGGCCTGGAAGAATTAACGAGCTCAAAAGACATCTCAGCGCTTGAGCGATCTGCCATGACCGAGCGTTATGCCCCCGGTCGCAGCGGCGGCATCCAGCTCAGCGGCAAAGGCAGCAACTGGACCTACGGTATCGGCTATTTCGAAGCAGACGGCGATGGCAGCGACGACTTCAATAACACGGCAGTAACCGCACGGGGCACGTTTGCACCGATTCAAACGAATAATATGGTTGCTCATCTTGGTGCGGGCTATACCACGCGTGACGCCGATGTCCAGGCCGATGAGGTCGACACGTTTAATCTGGAACTGGCCGGCGCTTCCGGGCCCTTCCATGCCCAGGCCGAATATTTCGATTCCGAGGAAGGCCAGGTGGATGTTGATGGTTATTACGTACAGCTTGGCTGGATCATCACCGGCGAAAGCCGTCCTTACAAAGCCGGAGCATTCAAGCGGGTAAAACCGGCATCGCCCAAAGGGGCCTGGGAAGTTGTTGCCCGCTTTGAAGATGGTGACGGAAAATACAGTGACGTGGGGCTGGCCACGACCGACGGCGAGCAAACAACACTGGGCGTTAACTATTACGCCAACAAGAATGTTCGACTGGGTATGAGCTACATGGATGGCGAAGAAGCCAATGGCGAAAGCGGAGATGAAATCCGTGCAAGGTTGCAATATGCATTTTGACCGCACGGAATCCCCGATCAAACTTATATTTGGCTGAAACCGATGCAGAAAACATCACCATCAAAAATAATCGGAAAATTCAGCTCTGGTTAAGTTTAGCTTGATACGCTTTACCCGAGTCGAGTCAAGTCGATCATTAATGACGTGCTCTGATTTTCAGGGCAGGCACTGGCCTGCCCTGTTTTTTTTTAATGCCTGCCCCGCACCCCTGCCAGCCGGCTTTCGGGCGCCGACTGCCAGCATCTGTAAATTTGTTTTAGTGCAACACTGCCAGACACATTATGCCGTGCCGTAAACTTGCCGATTTCAGGCTTTTCTGCTAAATAAACCAGAGCCTTATTGTTTTTGGGCTGCAATAACTACAATCTCGTTCTAGAGACGTTGGAGGATTGATGAAAACAATACAAAAGCGAATCAGTCAGGGATTTTTGGGGGCGCTGATAGCCGCAAACGGCATACCTGCTGCCTTAGCGGTGGAGGTCCCGACAGCTTCAGGAGTCAAGCTGGATATACTTACCCAAGGCAAGTTTCAACCAACCTATTTTTCTAATTTCGATCTGGACAGCAGCGTCGACGATGGCGCTACCGGCACTTCTGCTGGCGCTGTTCAGGTTGGAGATGAGCACGTCAGGGCTGAGGTCAGGCTTGGAGTAGTGGCGACGGGTGATAACTGGACAGGCAAAATACTTCTTGAGAATGACTTTGCCCTTGATGCCAATTCTGTTGATCGTGCATTCCGAGGCGAGAGATTTGGCCTGGAGCAGGCCTTCTTCACCTATACCTTTGATCCGGCATTTACCCTTCAGGGCGGCTGGACCTTCAAGAATCTGGACCTCGCCTCGGGCGGGCTTCTATACGGCGACGACCACCCCCTGTTCGGCGCCACCGGCAAGACCTCGTTCGGTAGCTACGATGTTTTCTGGATGCCGATTACAGATGGGCTGATTTCCAACATCCAGGCTCCTGGAGCAAATCCTGCTAACGGTGAACTGGACTGGGACGTGTTTGCTTCAAAGTTTGATTTTGATCTGGGAAAAGGTAGTCGTATCTCTCCGATCCTGACATACAGCGACAACCAGCAGCAAGGCGCCAAGGCAACCTATTACGGTGTCGAATACATAGGAAATATTGGCGCCATAAAAGTACGGGCCGAGGCGTTAGGCGTGACCGGCAGTTTCGACAATGGCGATGACATCAGTGCCTATGCCGGTTACGCGGGGTTTGAGTACCCGGTTAGCGAATCCTTCAACCCCTTTATAGCCCTGCGTATTACCAGCGGAGACGACGACCCTACCGATAATGATGTAGAGGGCTGGCTGGGCATCACCGACATCGGCAGATATTCGCCCCTGATTGGTATTGATGGCCAGTTTTTGGGATGGGGGCCAAACTCTAACCAGGCGATAGCATCGGGCCTTTTCGGTCTCGCCCTTGACCAGGCTGGCCCTGGCGGTGCTGGGTATGGCGGTATCTCCAATGCGGGCACCGGTAACAACCCAGGCCAGATCATGCTCTCTGTTGGCAGTTCGGGAAATTTAGCGTCGATCTCGCCCAAACTGTCATATCAGGCACAGGTTTTCCCCATGTGGTTCCAGCAAACGGGTGGCCTTGAAACGCTCAGCACCGCCAGCGGATCGGTGAACAGTTATGCCGGCACCGAACTTGATGTGGCTGTAAAATACCAGGCCAACCAGTACTTTGCTCCAAGGCTGGTACTCTCCAGTTTCCTGCCCGGCAAGGGCGTTGAGGATGCCACCGGCGCAGACGATGCGGCCTATGTTGCAATGCTCGAGCTGAACTGGAATTACTGAGCCCGGTTGATAAATGACGACTGGAAGCAATCAAGTTGAGGCGCCGGTAACCGGGGCCTCAACTTTTTAAGGGGGCATAGATTTTATGAAGCTGTTTTTCGTGATCTTCCTGATTTTTTTTGCCGCATCCAATGCTCAGGCCCAAGGCTACGATGCACCTTTGGATTCGCTGTCGGAGTGGACAGGAGAGAAGAGCATCAGGGTAGTATCGAATATTGAGGGCCTGAACACCGATAAAGAATTTCTCGCACTGCTGGGGCGCCTCACCGTCAAGGGATTCGATGTAAAGTTTGGCAGTTCCGGACCCATCGACGAAGGCCTGACTCTTGAGGTTCTCCAGGTCAGAGATAAGACTGCACTCTCTATAAAGTCCACCGATTCTCAAAAATACTTTCTTTCCGTCCTGATTGACAAAGCCAATCAGGACGGGGGTGAAATACGGGCCGAAGCCTACACTCCGAGTATTCTCCCACTGCCGGAAGATTTCAGCCCTAAAATGATTGAGGCACTGCCTCGGCCCAGCCAGAAAGACAGTCAACTGGTTTTCCTGTCAGATTCGGCATTGGTACTGGGACTCTTCGATGGCGACAGGGTTAAAAGAATTGATGAACTGACATCAGGCATCAAAAATTCGAAAGCCATTTTCTTGTCAGTTGGCCAGTCAGACTCAGATCCGAACCCGGAGGTTGCCGTAGTATGGGGTCAGGACCGGGATATTTCAGGCAAGGGACAATACACAAAGATCTACTCTCAGCTTTTTGAAATCTCGGGGCAAACGCTGCAGGAAGAATCCGAAAAAGCCGAGAATGTGGCGTTACGGTTTATCAATAATCAACTGCACACCCAACGATACGAGTTGCTGCAAGGTGACATTGGAAAAATAGCAGTTACTTCCGGGAAACAGACCAATGCTCGAAATGACTCCGTTGTCCCGGCCGATGCTGGAAACATGATTTTTTCCTACTTCCCTATCGACAACGCTACCTCAATCATAGTAAATGAAGCCAATCTTGAATTGCGGAACTCAAGCTGGAAGTCTTCGCCACAACTCGGGCTCGGCAAGGTATCCTCGCCAAGACTAACGAAACGCCTGAAGGACAGGAAAATCATTACATCACCCGATTACGCCTTTTCCGTTAACGAAGAACATCTGTCCATTCCCAGGAAAGCGGTTGTGAACAATGGATCGGTTGTAACCTATCTCAGAAAAAGAAGGCCGGGGCTTTCTGGCTTAACATCCGCTTCAGGACCAGATTCGTTAATCAAAGCAAGCTGGGACAGTGATACGCCCGAATCCGGGTTTTCGATTTCACCCATGCATGAAATAAGCTCTTTTATTATTGATTTTTCATATGTGAAAAATAGGGGAGCGTTTCGATTACTCGTATTAACTAATGAAGAAAGTGATAACCAGGGCGCAAGAAAAATATACATATATTGACAGGCTCAGAGCCCGGCGATGCCATCCATTGCCTACCCTGAAGACACCCTCAACACACGGCTCGCACTGACACAGATGGGGCCAAAAAACGCGCGCTTTCCTATCTTCACCGGGCTTTGCTGGGGCACAAATGCCCGGAGAGCCGCCGCACCTGCATGGTTTCCGCACACGGCGACTGGTAACCAAAAGTCTAACAGACAAAATGTTGCAATTCGACGGACAGTAATCTAATGTCTTTTTTGTAAGAAAAACAACTATGTTGTGGCTCGAAAAAAATAAATGACTTGACAAAAAGACTAAAAGGGAATGTGCACATGCGCAATAAGCTGAGAACACTCGCCGCTCCGCTGGCAATGGCTGTAGCAACAACGCCGGCTTTGGCCGCAGAGCCGGTCGGACGTGCGTCACCGACTGTAGAAGACCTGAAGGTTGAAATAAATCAACTGACAGCAGAAATGGAGAAACTTAAGAATGGCGATTCGCCCTTCACAGTGAACGGTTATTACCGCCTTCAGGCCACGTCGCAGAGCCTGGACGAGACCAACGACAACAGCAGTGCCTTTGTAGATCAGCGCCTGCGCGCAAAGATCAGCGGCGACCTCAACGATAACGTGACTGTAGTCTGGTACGGTGAGTTCGATTCTCCGTGGGGTGAGACGGGAAGCTGCCAGGGTGACAATTGCGGCAAGCTCAGCGCCGATGGCGTTGGCGTTGAAACCAAAAATGCTTACGCTGAACTGAAGGTGCCAAACAGCGACTGGAAGGTACGGGCGGGCATCCAGGGCTATGGCTTCGGCAAGTACGAGAGTTTCGTCACCAACGACGACATGAATGGCATTTCCTTTGCGGGCAATGTTGGCATGGCCACGCTGACAGGTGGCTGGTTCAAGTGGGAAGAAAACGATAGAGATTCCGCAGACGACGTGGACTTCTACACGGTGAGCGCCGAGCTTCACCCCAGCGAGGTTTTCCACTACGGCCTCACCGGAGCCCAGATCAGCAACAGCAGTCAGGTTGCTCTGAATGGTACGGCGGCTCGAACGGATGACAACTATCTCGGTGCCTACGCCGACTATACCTATGACCAAATGGCCTATAGCGGCTCGGTACTTTACAAAAAGTCGTCCGGGCTCGACTCTGACGCAACAGATGGCGACACCTACATGTTGAACCTGTACGCCCAGAGACACTGGGGCAACGCGAGCCTCAAGATTCACGGCATCTACATTCCGGCTGACGACAGCAGCAATGGTGCAGATCGCTTCGCTGCAAACCAGTCAGGCTGGGAGCTGAATAGCAGTAATCTGCAAATCTTCGGAACAGACTACTACTACAACAATGGTTCTCAGGGGGCTAAGTCAGTTTACGATGCAGCTTACCAGGGATACGGTCTGATGGGGCTAATGGTCTCGGGTGATCAGAAGCTTTCTAACGACTACTACCTGAAGTACGGCACCGGTTACTTCCGGGTTGCCGACGACGCGCCCGACAGCGCCACTCAGGCTAACGGCTCGAGCCTCGGCACTGAAGTCGCTGCCCAGTTCGGCAAAAAATTCGCCGGCGTGTATGACCTCAGCCTTCGTGGATCCTATGGCTTCATGGGAGACTTTTACGGAGACAACCCTGAGGACACCTACAAGGTTGTCGCTATGGTCAACATTAGCTACTGATGATCGTGTAATCTCATGATCCTTACGATAACGGCCGGGCAATAGCCCGGCCGTTATTTCTCTGGCGCGCCAGGGATTGATATCCAGCGTAAGCGTCCCTCCCACTACGTAGTTGACTTACCCCACATCCCCAAGCGGTCGTAATAAGTCCGGCGAGACCTTGTATTGCCGGGTAGGCCTTCGAAGGTCACTTTCAGGCGACCCACAATCTTTTCTATATCTTTAGCTAGCCTGAGCTAAGCTTCCAGTATGTATTCACACTCTTCATTCAGAACTGGTTGACACTGCATCCTTTACCCCACAAAGAACGCCCATGAACTTTAAACGTCTGGAAACTTTTATCTGGGTTGCTACCCTCGGGAGCTTTCGCAAGGCGGCGGAGCGGCAAAACACCACGCAACCCGCAATATCCAACCGAATAGCAGCGCTTGAAGAGGAACTGGGCGTTCAGCTTTTTGAGCGGGATTCCGGCCGCACCATGTTGACGACCAGGGGGCAGGAGCTGTTGCCCTATGCCGAAAAAATCGTCTCCATGTCGCAGCAGCTGCGCAAACGCGCCGACAGGGTCGCGCTGCTGTCCGGCATCTTGAGACTTGGCGTTTCCGAGACCATCGTCCACTCCTGGCTGCCATACTTTTTCCGCAAGCTGAATGAAAACACACCAAACCTGGACGTGGAGATCACGGTCGACGTCACCGGGAACCTCCGCACCGGCCTGATGGACCGGACCTTCGATCTCGCCTTCCTGATGGGCCCGGTGTCCGAACCTAAAATTGAAAACCTGGACCTGTGCAGCTTTCCCCTGATCTGGGTCGCAAGTCCCTCGCTGAAACTGCCAGACCGAAAACTGGAGCTCGAGGAACTGGCCCAGTGGCCCATCATTACCTACGCCAGAAACACCAAGCCGTTTGCCGAAATCAGCCAGAAATTCAGCGAACTGGACGAACTGCCAGCACGCTTCTATTCATCCAGTTCACTGGCAGCATGTCGCCGGCTGACGCTGGATGGCATTGGTGTGTCGGCACTACCAATGAGCGTGATATCTGACGGCCTGAAAAGCGGGCGCCTGATCACTCTGGATGCCGCCTGGACACCATCACAACTGGCGTTCACAGCCTCGTACCCCAGCGTGCCGTTTAATCCGATAGCCGAACTGGCCGCCAACCTGGCGGTCAACGTTTCGAAACAGTACGTGGAACCGGGCATCACGAAAACTTATCACCAAACGTAAAAAACCATAATTAGACTTTTTCGCCAATAGGAATAACCTGATCCATAACCACATAACAAATTCAATCAGGGGTAGCCGAGATGCAGACCGGCGATTATTCAGACTTCAAAACAGGCCTGCTTGACCAGGTATCTGAGCTACGCGCACACATACGTTCCGGTACCCATACCGGAACCACCAGCGGCAAGGCACAGAGCCTGGTTCAAGGCAATGTCGTCATCCTGCCGGCCGACTGGGCAAACGATTTTCTTCTGTTTTGCCAGAACAATCCTGTCGCCTGCCCCCTGATCGGCGTCTCCCAGACCGGTGACCCCATGCTGCCGGGCCTTGGGCGTGATCTGGACATCCGAACCGACATCCCCGAGTACCAGATCTTCCGCGACGGTGAACGGGCTGAGACTGCCACTGACATTCGCGATGTGTGGCGCAACGATTTCGTGACGTTCGTACTCGGCTGCTCCTTCTCGTTCGAAGATGCGCTGGTCCGTGCCGGCCTGTCCATCAGGAACGTCGAGCAGGGACAGAACGTATCCATGTATCGCTCGAACATTGCCACCCAATCGGCCGGCCGGTTCCACGGCGACATGGTGGTATCCATGCGGCCGTTCAAAGCTGCCGATGCCATCCGGGCGATTCAGATCACCACCCGGCTACCCAAAGCGCACGGGGCGCCGGTGCACATCGGGGATCCGGCCCTGATCGGAATCAACGATATCCACGCTCCGGATTTTGGCGACGCCGTCACCATCGGCGGTGACGAGATACCCGTCTTCTGGGCCTGTGGCGTGACACCGCAGGTCGCCCTGGAGAATGCACGCCCCCCGATCGCGATCACTCACGTACCGGGAAAAATGCTGCTCACCGAGCGGCTCAACGAAGAACTGGCGGTGCTGTAGCAACTGCCAATTGATGATCAAAGCAACAACAACAAAAGAACGGGAGAATCGATATGTTCAAACAACTTGCGACAGCCACCCTGATGGCAGGGTTTTTCTTCACCACCGCAGTCAACGCTGCCCAATGGCACATGCCAACGCCCTACGGCGATGCGAACCTGCCAACCAAAATCGCCTATGAGTTTGCTGAAGACATCAAGGCAGGCACCAATGGCGACATAGCCGTCACCGTCCACTCCGGCGCCTCACTGGTCAAACATCCAGAAATCCCGAGGGCCGTCCGCACAGGGCAGGTTCAGCTGGGGGAGATCTTCATCGGCATCATGGGCAACACCCATCCGGTGTTCAAACACGACAACATTCCGTTTCTGGCAACCAGCTTTGAGGATGCAAAACGGCTGTGGGAAGCGGCAAAACCCGAGGTGGAAAAACAACTCGATAAAGAGGGCATGAAGCTGCTTTACACGGTGCCATGGCCCGCCCAGAGCTTGTATACAAAGGCTCCGGTCAACACCATGAGCGACCTGGAAGGCCTGAAGATGCGTGCCTACAGCCCGTCCACTTCACGGCTGGCTGATCTCATGAACACCACCCCGACCACCGTTCAGGTACCTGAGATCCCCCAGGCATTCAGCACTGGCATCATTGACGCGATGATTACCTCCCCATCCACCGGCGCCAACGGCCAGGCCTGGGATTACCTCTCTCACTACACTGACATCAAAGCCTGGATTCCCAAGAACGTTGTCGTTGTCAACAAGCGTGCGTTCCGCCGACTGAGCGATGAACAGCGTCAGGTCATTCTTGACGCCGCAGCGACCGCTGAAGCCAAAGGCTGGGAAGGCGTGCGAGTGACCGCTGCCGAAGACACCGCAACGCTGGCCGAGAATGGCATCACAGTGTCTGAGCCGTCAGAGCAGTTGATGCAGGAATTCCAGAAGATCGGCGACATCATGATCCAGGAATGGGAAGAAGAAGCTCCGAAGGAAGTCGGCACTATTCTGCAAAACTACCGTTAACGGTCCATTCACAAGACGCTTTCCCCTGGTATTCCAGCGGGAAAGCCGCCTTGGGAGGCATCTTCCATGAGTACCCTTCGAGAAAAGTTTTACCTGGCGTCTGGTTACGCAGCGGGGTTCTGCATTGCGTTGATCATGGTCGTGATTCTGGTGCAGATTGTCGGCCGGCTGTTCGGCTTTATCATCCCTTCTGCTGAAAACGTGTCCGGGTATGCTCTCGCGGCTTCTACGTTTTTCGGGCTTGCCTACACCTTCCATGAAGGTGGCCATATCAGGGTGACCCTGGTTATCCAGAAGTGGTCGGCCCGGGCGCGGTTCGTTCAGGAACTGGCGGTACTCATACTTGGCCTCGGCCTTGCGTGCTTCATGACGTTCTATTGCTGGCACATGGTTTGGGAGTCCTACGTTTTCGAGGAGGTCTCACACGGCTACATTCCCATTCCGATCTGGATTCCTCAGATCCCGGTAGGGCTGGGCACGTTAGCGCTTACCATCGCGATCCTGGATGACCTGATCGCGGTGCTGCGTAAACGTGTGCCTTCCTATCAACAACACGAAAGTGACGTCAATCTGGAGGAAGTCTGATGGATACCACGCTGCTTTCCATCGCCCTCGCTGCCTCCATGATATTGATGCTCGCGCTTGGCGTTTGGGTATCACTGACCTTGGTTGGCATTGGCGTCCTCGGGCTACTGTTGTCCGGCAACGACCAGATCGGCCTTCTGTTCGCAACCTCCAGCTGGGGCGCAAGCACCGGCTGGTCTCTGACCGCACTGCCTATGTTCATCTGGATGGGCGAGGTTCTGTTCCGTACTCGCTTGTCCGAGGACCTGTTTAAGGGACTGTCACCCTGGATGGGTGGTTTACCGGGCAAGCTGCTGCACGTAAACATTCTCAGCTGCGGTATATTCGCCGCGGTGTCCGGCTCGTCTGCCGCCACGGCGGCCACCATTGGCCGCATGACCCTACCCGAGCTCAAGGCTCAGGGTTACAGCGACCGCATGGCTGTCGGTACCCTTGCCGGTTCCGGCACCCTTGGGCTGCTGATACCACCGTCTATTATTCTGATCGTTTACGGCGTGGCGGCCGAAGTGTCCATCGGCCGTCTGTTTATCGCCGGCGCTCTTCCTGGCCTCATGCTGGTGGTCATGTTTATGGGGTACACCATGGTGTGGGCGACATTGAACAAGGATGAGATGCCCAAGCATAAGAAAGAGCACATCTCGTTCTCAGCCAAGATCAAGGCACTGCGAATGCTGCTTCCCATCGTGGGCTTGATTGTATTTGTGCTTGGCTCGATCTATGCCGGCTTTACCACACCCACTGAGGCTGCCGCACTCGGCGTTTTTGGCGCCCTGTTGCTGGCGGCTGTCACCAGTTCCCTGAACGCCGACAGTTTCAAGGCAAGCCTGCTGGGCGCGGTCAAGAGCTCCTGCATGATTGGCCTGATTCTGGTGGGCGCGCATTTTCTTACCTTGTCCATGGGCTTTCTCGGCATTCCAAGAGAGTTGGCGGAATGGATTGGCAGCATGTCGCTCTCTTCTTTCGAACTGCTTGTCTGCCTGACTGCCCTATTCGTTCTACTGGGCTGTTTCCTGGATGGCATTTCCGTGGTGGTTCTTACCGTCGCCGTGGTCATGCCCATGGTCCAGCAGGCCGGCATCGACATGCTCTGGTTTGGCATCTTTATTGTTCTGGTGGTTGAGATGGCACAAATCACACCGCCGGTGGGTTTTAACCTGTTCGTGATCCAGGCATTGACCGGGAAAGACATCCTCTACGTTGCCCGAGCTGCGCTCCCCTTTTTCCTGCTGATCATGGCGGCGCTGTTTCTGATCGGCTGGTTCCCGGAAATTGTCACCTACCTCCCTCAAACCATGAGCCGAGGCTAGCGCACATTCACTTGTTTCTGGAGACAACCAATGAAACTCAACTGCGATATGGGCGAGAGCTTCGGTAGCTGGACCAAGGGCATGGATGCCGAGGTCATGCCCTACATTGATATGGCCAATATTGCCTGCGGCTTCCATGCCTCAGACCCGCTGACCATGGACCGCACCGTCAGAACCGCGATTGTCGAGAAGGTCGCCATCGGCGCGCACCCCGGCTATCCGGATCTGTTGGGCTTCGGCCGGCGTGACATGGAGTTTGCACCCGAGGAACTCCAGGCCCTGCTGGTGTATCAGATCGCTGCGCTGGACGGCATCTGCCGCACCCACGGCACAGCCATCGAATACATCAAACCCCACGGCGCGCTCTACAACAAAATGGCAGTAGACCGCACAACCCTGACAGCGGTGATGGCTGCAGTAAGCAACTATGCGCCCCACTGCCCCCTGGTGGTCATGGCAACACCCGATGCCGACGAGGTTCTGGCACTGGCCGCCGACGTGGGCATCGATGTGTGGTTCGAGGCGTTTTCCGACCGTGCGTACAGCGACGAAGGCCGACTGGTTAAACGCTCGGTGAAGAACGCGGTTCACGACACGCGGGAAGCCATAGAAAGGCAGGTAACACAGATCATCACCGAAGGCAGCGTCACGTCGATCTCCGGCAAACGTATCCCGATAAAGGCCGACACCCTCTGCATTCATGGCGACAGCCAGCATGCTGTAGAAGCGGCCAGGCACATGCGGCAGGTCGTCGAGTCGCTATGATCATTGAAGCCGTCAACGAAAGTACGTGCATCGTCTACTTTGGTGACCGTATCAGCGATGACATCGCCGGCCAGGTCAAGTGGGCCACGGAGGCCATTCGCCAGAACCTGTCGGACCTGGTGATTGACCTGGTGCCTTCGTATACCTCCGTGCTGGTGTGCTATGACGCCGACAGGACCGACCGCTTCGGCATCGCGTCCCGGCTGCGCAAGGCATTGAGCGAGGGCGAACAGGAGGCGCCGGATGAAAGCGCTTCCAGCACCATCGAGTTGCCGGTCTACTACGGCGCCGAAGTAGGCCTGGACCTGGACGAGGTGTGTGACTATTCAGGCCTGAGCCGGAACGAAGTGGTGCGCATCCACAGTGAGCAGACCTACCGCGTTTACGCCATTGGATTCAGCCCGGGGTTCGCTTACCTCGGCATTACCGACCAGCGAATTGCCCTGCCCCGCAAAGCCACGCCCCGACAGAAAATACCCACCGGGAGCGTTGGTATTGCCGGCTCGCAGACCGCCATCTATCCCAGCGCCACGCCGGGCGGGTGGCAGATAGTCGGTCGCACGCCTCAAAAAATGATCGATTGGGACAGCGATTCCCTGGCGCTGGTATCAGTAGGGGATAGGGTGCGGTTCCGGTCGATTGACCGCCAGGAATATCTGGACCTGGGAGGCAGCCTCGATGAGTTTTGAAGTTCTGGATGGCGGCATGCTGGCCTTATTGCAGGACCCTGGCCGGTATGGCTATCAGCACATTGGCGTGACCACCGGCGGTCCCATGGACGAGCATGCCTTTCGTTGGGCCAATCGCCTGCTCGACAATCCACCGGAGGCAGCGCAGATCGAGATCAATATTGGAAAACTGAGCCTGCTGGCCCATGAGGATACCTGCATCGCGCTCACGGGTGCGGACCTCGGAGCGCAGATCAATGGAGAGGCGGCAGCACCCTGGCATACCTATCAAATCCACCGGGGAGACCATATCGAATTCGGCATGCCGGTGGCCGGACTAAGGGCCTACCTTGCCGTCGCCGGGGGGCTGAAGCCCACCGTGAAACTGGGTAGCTGCGCCACCGTCGTGCGCGAAGGCCTTGGAGGACTGGATGGACGCGGGCAAAAGCTGGCCAAAGGCGACTGCATCGGGTTTGACCGCAGCCATCCGAAGACCATGACACGCCTGCCAGCCGGGGAAATCCCGGACTATAACCAGGACCTCCACATCGGTGTGATCCCCAGCTACCAATACCCGCACTTTTCTCCGGGTGAGCGTATGAAGTTTTTCACGGGTTCTTACGAGGTCAGCCAGCGGATCGATCGAATGGGCTACCGGTTAACGGGCGATCCCATTCACTCTGAGCTGGACGGCATCATCTCCGAAGGCATTGCCTATGGCGCCATTCAGGTGCCGAGCGATGGCCAGCCGATCGTCCTGATGAAAGACCGGCAAACCATCGGCGGCTACCCGAAAATAGGCTGCCTGAGCACCCTGGATGCTGGCCAACTGGCGCAACGTGGGCCCGGGGCACGGATCCGTTTTTACCTTGCGGACGTCGCAGAGGCAGAAGCCCAACGCGCGATTTTCAACCACAAGCTGGAAACCTTCAAAACGTCACTCGCCAGCCCGTAGTCGGGTACGCACCCCCCGCGACGTCATCACCGCCAGCACCTCCCTCAACGGCACATCCACCCGCTTGCACATCTTCTCCGCAAACTCCAGGAAATAGGCCTCCCGGGCAACGGTGCTGGCCGTCGCGCCATTCGCAAAGTTGAGGTGACAAACAAGTCAGTAGGAAAACAGGAGATATCTACAAAGCCAAAACAAGCGAGGCCGGTCAGGTTATTCAGAACCGTGGAGCGCCAGGGATGGCGCGACCGAGCCCTACAGGGACGTATCCACGGGCGTGTTCTGAATAACCTGACCGGCCTCACGACCGCTCCGCAGCCCGAAGGCTACGGAACAGAACTGCCAGCCTTAAAGAAGCAGGGACCGAATATCCCCCAACAGCTGACTCAACACCGAGGTAAACCGGGCCGCATCTGCCCCGTTCACCGCGCGATGGTCGTAAGACAGCGACAACGGCAGCATCAGCCGTGGCTGGAAATCCTTGCCATCCCAGACCGGCTTCATCGCCGCCTTTGAGACACCAAGAATCGCCACCTCCGGCGTATTCACGATCGGCGTAAACGCCGTGCCGCCGATACCGCCCAGGCTGGTGATGGTAAAGCAGGCACCCTGCATCTCGGCCGGTTTGAGCTGCTTGTCCCGCGCCTTCTGCGCCAGGTCGGCGCTTTCCGCCGCGAGCTCCCAGAGCCCCTTCTTGTCGACATCCTTGATCACCGGCACCATCAGCCCGTGAGGCGTGTCCACCGCAATGCCAATGTGAATGAACTGCTTGCGGATCACTTCCTTGCGGTCCATATCCAGCGACACATTGAACTGCGGCAACTCCGCCAGCGCCGTGGCGCAGGCTTTCAGCAGGAACGGAAGCGGTGTCATCTTCACACCTTTCTTCTCGCCGGCCGCCTTCTGGGCCTTGCGGAAGTCTTCCATATCGGTGATATCCGCGTCCTCGAACTGGGTGACGTGAGGCACGTTCAGCCAGCTACGCTGCATATTGTTCGCCGTGGCAAACATCATGCGCGACATGGATTCACGCTCAATCTCACCAAACTGGCTGAAGTCCGGCAGTTTCACGCCAGGAATACCGGCGCCACCGCCACCAGCCACGGTGCTGCCCTGCTGCGTCTGCTGCAGCTGGCTTTTCACGTAGGCCTGGACATCGTCTTTCAGGATGCGACTTTTCGGGCCGGAACCCTTGATGCGAGTCAGATCTGCGCCGAATTCACGGGCCAGCTTACGCACCGCCGGGCCCGCGTGAACCTTGGCACCCGGTGCCGGTGGCTCGTAGGTTGCCGAGGACTGCTCCGGCTTCGGTTCGGAAGGCTTGCCTTTCGATTCAGGCTCACCCTCCTGCTTTTCCTTACCGGAAGACTCAAACGCCTCGGACGACGCGTCCTCTTCGCCTTCGTCACCACCCTCTTCCACGATGGTCATTTCAACCAGATCGAGACCTTCGGAGATCTTGTCGCCCTCGGACACCAGAACCTTGCCGATCTTGCCGGCATAGGGAGATGGAATCTCCATGGTGGCCTTGTCGGACTCCACGGTCACCAGTGCGTCGTCCGCCTCAACCTCATCACCTTCGCTGACGTTGATCTCGATCACTGGCACATTGTCGAAGCCGTCCAGCGCGGGCACCTTCACAGTTTCCTTACGGGAACCGCCGGATTTCTTCGGTGCCGGTTTTTTCTCTTCGGACTTGGCGTCTTTGTCGTCCGACTTGGCTTCCGCCTCGTCTTTCTCATCGGACTTGGCGTCTTCGCCAGAATCCTTGCCGTCATCCGAGTCACCGGCGTCGCTGCTGGCTTCCATCATCCCGACAACGTCGCCTTCCTTGACCTTGTCACCCACTTTGACGGTGATCTTGGTAATTTTTCCGGCACCCGGTGACGGCAGCTCCACCGATGCCTTGTCGGACTCCACCGTCAGTATCGGATCTTCTTCCTCAACCGAATCTCCCTTACTGACGAGTACTTCAATAACCTCGACCTCGTCTGCACCGCCGAGATCCGGAACCTTGATTTCCTGTTCACTCATGGCGGTCTCCTTAGCTCAGCACCGGGTTCGTTTTGTTGCGATCGATTCCGTACTTACGCATAGCCTCGAGAACCACGTCGTTCTTGACTTCGCCATCCCTTGCCAGGGCCGCCAGCGCGGTCACCGCCACGTAGTAACGATCCACTTCGAAGTGGCTGCGCAATTTCTCGCGCGTATCACTACGACCGAAACCATCGGTGCCCAGGGTCAGATAGGTTTTCGGAATGTACGCCCGCACCTGTTCAGACAACAGCTTGATGTAGTCGGTGGACGACACCACCGGCCCCTGCTGCTTCTCCAGGCATTGAGTAAGGTACGACTTCTTGGGCGTATCGTCCGGGTGCAGGCGATTCCAGCGCTCAATGTGCAGGCCGTCACGGGCCAGTTCATTGAAGCTGGTCACGCTCCAGATATCAGAGGCAACACCAAAGTCTTCTTTCAGCAGTTCGGCCGCCGCTCGCACCTCGTTGAGGATGGCGCCGGAGCCCATCAGCTGAACCCGTGGCGTTTTCTTGCGGCCCTTGGTTTCAACGGAATCCAGCAGGTACATGCCCTTGATGATGCCGTCTTCCACTTTCTTGCCGTCCTTGCCTTCCGGCATGGCGGGCTGCTCGTAGTTTTCGTTTTCGATGGTCAGGTAGTAGAAGACGTTCTGGTTGTCTTCAAACATTTCCTTGATGCCATGCTGGACCACCACGGCCATTTCGTAACCGTAAGCCGGGTCATAGGCCTTACAGCTGGGAATGGTCTGGGCCAGGATATGGCTGTGACCGTCCTGGTGCTGCAGGCCTTCACCGTTCAGCGTTGTGCGCCCGGCGGTACCACCCACCAGGAATCCGCGGGCCTGAATGTCACCCGACGCCCAGGCCAGGTCGCCCACACGCTGGAAGCCGAACATGGAATAGAAGATGTAGAACGGTATCAACGGGAAGTTGTTGGTGCTGTAGGAGGTCGCCGCTGCCATCCAGGCCGCCATCGAGCCGTCCTCATTGATCCCTTCCTCAAGCACCTGACCTTTCTTGTCTTCCTTGTAGTACATGATCTGGTCACGGTCTTCCGGCACGTACTTCTGGCCTTCAGAGGTGTAGATACCCATCTGGCGGAACATGCCCTCCATCCCGAAGGTACGGGCCTCGTCCGGTACGATCGGAACAATTCGCTTACCGATGCGCTTGTCTTTGGTCAGAGCCGTCAGCAATCGCACGAACGCCATGGTGGTGGAGATCTCACGACCGTTGGAGCCTTCCAGCAGGTTCTTGAAGGTATCCAGTGGCGGCGTCTGCAACGGCTGACAGTCCTTGCGACGCTTGGGATAGAAACCACCCAACTCTTGCCGGCGCTTGTTCATGTAGACAATTTCCGGACTGTCCGGCGCAGGCCGGTAGTAGGGCACGTCCTTGAGCTCTTCGTCTTTCAGCGGCACCGCAAAGCGATCACGGAAGGCCTTCAGTTGCTCAATATCGAGCTTCTTGAGCGAGTGTGCCGTGTTTTGCGCTTCGCCGGCCGTACCGAAGCCATAACCTTTGATGGTATGGGCCAGAATCACCGTCGGCCGCCCGCCATTGTTATGAATGGCGTGATGATAGGCGGCATAGACCTTATAAGGATCGTGGCCACCGCGGTTAAGCTTGTTGATGTCCTCGTCGGTGAGGTTCTCCACCATCTTGGACAACTCCGGGTACTTACCGAAGAAGTGCTTACGGGTGTAGGCCGGACCGTTGCTCTTGAAATTCTGCAGGTCGCCGTCAACGGCTTCGTCCATGACACGCTGCATCAGGCCGTCCTGATCCTTCTCGAACAGGGGATCCCACATGCGGCCCCAGACCACTTTCAGTACGTTCCAACCGGCTCCCCGGAACACGCCTTCCAGTTCCTGGATAATCTTGCCGTTACCACGCACAGGGCCGTCGAGACGCTGCAGGTTACAGTTAACGACAAAAATCAGGTTGCTGAGGTTTTCGCGGCCGGCCACAGAGATAGACCCCAGGGTTTCCGGCTCATCGCATTCGCCGTCACCGACAAAGCACCACACCTTGCGGTCACCCATGTCGATCAGCTCGCGGCTGTCCAGGTACTTCATCACGTGGGCCTGGTAGATCGCCTGGATCGGCCCCAGCCCCATGGAGACCGTGGGGAACTGCCAGTAATCCGGCATCAGCCAGGGGTGCGGGTAGGATGACAGGCCGTCGCCGTCAACCTCTTCCCGATACTTGTCCAGCTGAGCTTCGTCAAAACGCCCTTCCAGGTAGGAACGGGCATAAATGCCCGGAGAGGAATGGCCCTGGAAATACACCAGATCCGATTCACGCTTCTCGTCACCGCCGTGGAAGAAGTAGTTAAAGCCAACATCGTACAATGTGGCCGCCGAGGAGAAGGATGACACGTGCCCGCCAAGATCACCCGGGCGCTGATTGGCCCGCAGCACCATGGCCATGGCGTTCCAGCGGATCAGCGAGCGAATACGCCGCTCCATGAACAGATCACCCGGCATTCTGGATTCCTGGGTGACAGGAATCGTGTTGCGGAAGGGCGTGGTGATGGAATAGGGCAACTCAGTGCCGTCGCGGCTGGCTCGTTCGGAGAGCCTTTCGAGAATGTACTTGGCGCGATCAACGCCCTCCTGTTCGATCAGAGATTCCAGCGCATCCAGCCATTCACTGGTCTCTATGGGATCATCGTCCTGGTACATCAAACCTCCCCTTGGCATTAAAAAGTGCAGCGCACGCCACGATCAGCAGCTGAGCGCCTTGCAATATCGATAAGCTGCGATGAAATGCAGAGCGTTTTA
Source organism: uncultured Marinobacter sp. (assembly GCA_913057975.1). Classification (GTDB taxonomy): domain Bacteria; phylum Pseudomonadota; class Gammaproteobacteria; order Pseudomonadales; family Oleiphilaceae; genus Marinobacter. Next base: position 17,569 of record CAJXOQ010000003.1, on the reverse strand, counting down.
TTATGGGTATCCGCCAGTTCGTTACCTTGAACAAGCATAGAACACGATCGCCAGTTTTACTGCCTGAAGCACCCTTGCGTCACTCGGCTTTTGGCCAGGCGAATCAGGTAGCATTCACATACCGGCACAACCATACCGACGATTAGGTAGTATTTTTACTACATTTCGGCATGAAAGTTCAATTTTTGAGGAAAATTCACCATAGCTTGTCGGACTATTTCGGTTACTTACGTAAGAATGGCGCCTTTTTCTCTCTCAAACAAGCACATTCAGACCAAGGTCGTAGGATTCCTACCAATTTGATTAGACCTGAAAATACTTTCAGATTTATGTATACTCGCCTGCCCGTTTTTTGACCAGCGGAGCGGTGGCAACGCCCACCCCTCCAGAATATGGCTCACAACCAAAGAGGGCGATCTATGAACTCCATCGTCACGTTCCCGAACCGGATTCCAACCGCCGAGTTCGAAGAGCGGCGTTTCAAGGTCTACACAGACCGCCAGCTCGATAAAATTGACGTTATCCAGAATCTCCCTGAAGAGACCCTGTTTGAAATGAAGGTGGTGGCCAGCGTGCTGCCCTTCCGCGTTAACGAATACGTGATCAATGAGCTGATCGACTGGAACAAGGTGCCGAATGACCCACTTTACCAGTTGGTGTTTCCCCAGAAGGGCATGCTGAAGGACGAGCATTACGAGCGCATGGCAAAGATGCATCGTGAGGGCGCGGAAAAGAAAGAAATACAAACCGTGGCTAAAGAAATTCGCGACGAACTGAACCCGCACCCGGCCGGCCAGATGGAAATGAACATGCCGGAACTGAACGGCGAAGTACTGGACGGCGTTCAACACAAATACCGTGAAACTGTTCTGTTCTTCCCGGCCCAGGGCCAGACCTGTCATTCCTATTGCACCTTCTGCTTCCGCTGGGCGCAGTTCGTGGGCGACAAGGACCTGAAGATGGCCAGTACCGAAGCGGAAAAGCTTCACGGCTACCTCCAGAAACACACCGAAGTCAGCGACCTTCTGGTCACTGGCGGCGACCCCATGGTGATGAAAACCAAGAACCTGGTCCAATATCTGGAGCCATTACTTCAGCCGGAATTTGACCACATCCAGACCATCCGCATCGGCACCAAGGCCCTGACCTTCTGGCCCTACCGCTTCGTGACCGACAAGGATGCGGACGAACTGATTGACCTGTTTGCCCGCCTTGTGGACGCTGGCAAGCACGTGGCCATCATGGCGCACTACAACCACTGGCAGGAAATCACCACCGATATCGCGGAAGAAGCCATCCGCCGCCTGCGCGCCACCGGTGCCGAAATCCGCGCCCAGGGCCCGCTGATCAAACACGTAAACGATAACGCGGACGACTGGGCGAAGCTCTGGGACAAGGAAGTACAGCTGGGCATCATCCCCTACTACATGTTTGTGGAACGGGACACCGGCGCCAAGAACTACTTCGAAGTGCCTTTGGTAGACGCCTTCAATATCTACCGCGAAGCCATGAAGCAGGTTTCAGGCCTGGCTCGCACCGCCCGCGGCCCGTCAATGAGCGCTGGCCCCGGCAAGGTTGAGGTACAGGGCATCACCGAGATCAACGGCGAGAAAGTGTTCGTGCTCCGGTTCATCCAGGCCCGCAACCCGGATTGGGTACAGCGCCCGTTCTTCGCCAAGTACAGCGAAACCGCCACGTGGCTGCATGAGCTGGAACCGGCCCTTGGAGAAGATAAGTTCTTCTTTGAGGATGAGTATGAGCAGATGAAAAAAGGGAACGGCTGATAGACAAGCCCGCCTTGACCAGCCAATCGGCGGCGCCAGAGAACAAAAGGCAGGGCAGGCAATCAATCCAGTGTTATGGCGCCCGGGCCGGACATGACCAGGCGTACCAGATCCACCTGGCGGGATATGTTCAGCTTGTTCATGATCGTCTTCAGTTGGGTTCGGGCGGTATAGATACTCACCTGCCTGAGATCCGCAATTTCGGACAGGCTTCTGCCCTCCACCAAGCGAGCCAGCAACTCTGACTCGGTGGGGGACAAATTGTAGAGCTGGGCAAGGGATCGCGGACACAGTCGACCTGGCTCGTAGGTGCCGATCCATACCGCTGCGCGCACGCCATCAAGAAAAAAGCTGTCTGAGGGCTCCGGGAGTTCCATTGGCGTGACCTGGATATAAAGGCCGGGAGGGCCTCTGGACAGGAGCCGGAGCGTCGTATCGGTGAATGCGCTTTCTCTGGCCAGCGCAGCGGCAATACGGCCCTGCAGTTGCCTATTGTCTCGTGCGCCGGACGCCTGCAACCTTCGATTTAAGGTCCGTAGCAAGGGAGAATTGCGCAGCACCTGCTCGGCGCGATTGTTGGCGTGCACGATATCGCTCATGCCATTGAGCAAGACCACCCCCACTGGCATACGATCCAGCAAAACGGCGAGTCCCGAGACCATTTGGTCAACTGCCTGGAGTCGGGCGTGAAGGATCAGGGCACGGTTTAGATGTGGAGTCAGGGCTTGAAGTATCGCGACCTGGGCAGCGCTGAAAGCTCCGGGGCGCGGAGGACGTTGCAGAATAATGCCAAGATTCCGGCGCCCTTCATCAAACAAGCCTGAATGCAGGGTATGCCGAAAACTCTGGGGCAGCATAAGCTCGTTATAAAAGAGCCGCGCGTCTCCAGTCAGGTCAGCCGGGCGCGGCCCGGTCACGGCATCGACAACTACCCTTCCGGGGTTGTCCTGGATCAAAGCGGGAGACGGGTCGTAGCGGAATAGCTCGTTGTTATAGCACTGAATCCAGTCAGGGTCGATCTCATGCGAGACACTGACATTTCCGCTGGAGCCGCCTTTACTCGAGCCACCTTTAAAAGTGGAGAGGATACAGCCTGAGCTGGCGCCCGTGGCTCTGATGATGGTTTGCAGAACATCTGACCACCCCTCGGTTTTGCCGGCAGCTGCATATATCTGGTCAATGGATTCAAAGACTATTCCTTCCTCCAATTGTGCCCTCCCTTTATAAAATCAGGTAGCTGCCTGGCATTAATCGTTATACGGCGAGGTTTCTCCAGTAAGCCGGTAAACTGGCTGTCGCTCATGGGGCACCCATCCGTGGCAGACGCTCAGTAGAACCGACATAGCCCATCTTTGTGTACATATCGATATATCAACCATAGGTATGGATCGACCAGAAAACAAACAAATCTTCCCAGGGGCACCCGCCGGGGCTTTGCCGCAGTTGAAGACTCCTGATCGTCTTCACGAGCTAAAATTTAAATTTTGTCAATTTCCCGACATACACCGTCATACACCATATGGGTGATGCCAATGCCTGCCGGTTTATCTAGGTTGAAAGTCCCGAACACCAGAAAAACGGTAAGGAGTTTCCCATGGTCAGGCATCACACGCATCGCCTCTGGTTGCTACTCTATTCATTAGTGGCGGCTCTTGTTCTAACCGGTTGTGGCGGAGGGGGCGGTGGAAGCTCCACTCCTGCAGAGCCCGAAAACACCTCAACTGTATCTGGCACGGCTGCGGCCGGTGCCCCACTCGTTGGTTTTGTCGGTGCACGTGACGTCAACGATGAAACCGCTCCCCCCGCCGATATCAATGCCGACGGCTCCTTCGAGATTGATCTCTCATCGCTCGATGCGCCCGTGCTGCTCTATGCCAGCGGCATTGCGGGCGGTAATGCCTACCAGTTGTTGTCCGTGGTCTTTGCAAACGACCTGGACGGCACAGTCAACATCACCCCTCTGACCGACCTGATCGTTGGCAACGCCGTTGGGCAGCCGCCGCAGACCTTTTTTAACAACCCGGATTTCAGCCTGATTCGTGAGGCGGAAGTTGAAGCTCAAAAGGCGGCCCTCAAAGCACGCCTGCAGCCACTGCTGGACGAACTGGGTGTTGAGCCGGACTTCGACCTCCTCAAATCCGCGTTTACCGCCAACCGTACCGGATTTGACACGGTGCTGGATGTGCTTGACGTCCAGATTGACCTGGGCACTGAAAAAGCAACCATCACCAACCGTCTCAATCGCACCCAAAGTATCGAAAATACGTTCATGCAGCCGAAAGAAGGCGAGCTCGCCGTTGACGAAAACGAAATCAGCAATGGCGTGTCCGAACTTCAGAAACTGGACGCGCTTGCAAACTCCTTTGCAACCGCCCTGGACAACCAGGATGGCACCGCCCTGGAAGCTCTGGCCACCGCCGACTACCTCAACAACGGCGAAGACATCGCCGGCCTTCAGACCCGTCTTTTCAACTCGGCTCCAGGCATTGAAGACGCCGGCGAGCTGGCGGATGCCGTCCGTAACTGGTCTCTTGTTGACCTGGACAGCACCAATGGCACCGCACAACTGAACATCGGCGCCCCTCAGGGTCCCTGGAACCTTGTTAACGTTGATGGCGACTGGAAAGTTAAGGGCAACCAGCTTGAATTCTTTGTCTTTGTTGAAGCAACCCATCTGATTGAAAATGGCGCTGAAACCCCGGAAGTTCTGAACGTCGGAACTCTGATATACGCCGGTTTTCCAGCACCAAGCCTTGGAGCGGCAACTGATTCGTCGGTGGACGTATCCGGGGACTTGAGCATCTTCAACGGCCCTCTTCCCTATGTTGCAGAAGAGGACCGATTCGCTGAATACGAAGTTCTGAACCCGGATGCCATTGCCTCCGGCGATACACTCACCTTCACCTGGAACAACCCGGTCGAGGGAGTGGTCGATTCTGAAGCTTCCTTTACCGTGCGTCGTGGAACTCCTGATCTGACAAATGGCGCGCCGGAGATCACTGCCACCTCCGCAGACCTGACGGGCAATGAGTATGCGTTCGAGTGGACGCTACCACCCGGGTATGATGCCAACGTCGTGCGCAACAACTTTACAGGCCAACTGTCAGGCGGCGTAGGTGCACCTGAAGAGCCAGGCTTCGTAGGCAACCCCCTGGCAAACGACGCCACCAGCTTCACCGGCGAGTTACCCGCAGACTATATTCCCAGCCCAACAGACCAACTACAGTTAATTGTCCGGGATCCCTTTGGCTTGTACGTCGCGGTCAGACTGTTCAATCCGTTTGCAGATCAGGTACCGCCCCCAATGCCAGAAGATGCCCTGATTGGCAGCTGGATTGCCCGTAATACCGATCGTGGGGACAACGCGCCCTGGGTCCAACTGACCTTCCTCGAAGACGGTTCCTACATGCATCAGGAGCTGGATTTGCCTTACCGCCCGGCAGAGGACACCTCGGGGAACACCGGCATCGAATTCGGTCAGTATCAGTGGGATAACCAGACCGGCGAGATAACCGTTCCGCAAATCCTTCGGGATGATAATGGCGACTGGGGACTGACCTCCGTGGCAAATGGGGAAGAGCGACTGTCCTTGCGTGTCGATGGTGACACCCTCACCGCTTTCGATCCGGACTTCGGTCTGACCGAAACCACCGAGTTCACCCGTGTCCCACTGAACCAGTCCGGCATCACCGGTAGCTGGATTATTCAGGATTCGGTAGACCCCACAAACGTTTCTGTCCTGACTATTCTGGCCGATGGCTTTTACTTCCTAGGCACAACTCAACCAGCCGATCAGACCGGAATGCCAGGCCTCGAGTTCGGCAACTTCGCTTATGACAGTCAAACCCTCGTACTGAACCCGACCGCCGTTATTGACCAGAACGGTGAATACGGCCTATCGGATCCGATGCAGGGCTTCGACTATGCCACCGTGATTGATGACGCCTTGATCATTGACGATGGAGAGGAATTCCAACTCAGTGAAATCGCTCCGGGCGTAGCGCCCAGTGACGGCACCGTGACAGTGAATTACGTGAGCCCGGACGATGAAACCACGCCAGGTCCTGCCGTCACGGGAGATTTCCACTACCTGCGCTCCGCCGTTGGCATTGAAAGCTCACGACTGAACAATCCACCGACGGTATTTCAGGCACACTACGCTCACACCGATGCCAGCATTGCGAATAACGCTGACGGTACCGGGACACTCAGTTGGACAGACCTCTGTGTCGGCGACCTGCTGATCGATTCGGGTGCCAGCGAAGACGGACGGGACGCAGTGTTCGATTCCGTCAGTGAATGCCTCGGCCTAAGCAACAGTTTTGGCCTGGCCTTCACGGAAAGCGGGCTCTTCGCAGCGATTGCAGAGAGTACCATCATCGACCCGGAAGACGGCTCTCAGATTATCAACGGCGCTACCGAGATCGACTTCCGGGCGCTTGACGCCGAGCGCAGCCTTTTCATTGCCAACGAGGCAAATACCTTTCAGTACGAGGAGAGTGACGGTAGCTTCACCGAAGGTCGTGACATGAACACTCACGTGCTGAGCAAAAAAGACCCCTCGCTGACTGTCGATGCACTGGCAGGAGACTGGGGCTTCGTCACACTGCGCATCAACCAGACGATGGACCCTAACGATGCCACTGTGCTTGAGCCAAACTTCATGGATTATGGCGCCGGCGCGATCAACTTTACCGTTGACGGCTCTGGTAACACCACGTTGACCGACACAGTCCAGCTACAGCTTCTGCAGGGCCTGAAACCGCAACAGGCCGAGGGTGTATCAATCGATCCGATTATAGAAGAAAACGGCCTTAGCGATGACCTTGGCGATTTCAGCATCGCGGCCGATGGCACATTGAGCCTGCTCAACGGCGAGCTCGGCGGTTTTGCCTCCCAAAGTGCAGACGTCATGACGCTGGCACTTCCTAATCCGTTCACACCCTACACCGTAGGAACCAAGGAATCGTCGTCCCTCATCGGCGTCAAACTGGACCCGACTTTCCAGGCCGGCGATCTCGCCGGAAAGTCCTACGACCTGATGCTGAAAGGCTACTTCGCCGGTCAGAATTACTATGAGACAGACATTTTCCTGCCGGGAGCAACGCTTGATTTCGACGGAAGTGGCATGGCCACCTCACAGCGGGGCCTGACCTTTGCCTTTTCGAATTTCGGGCTGAACACAGACGTTGTGGATGTGACCCGGCAATCTGCCGGCCTCACCCCCAACGACTGGACCTATCAGGTCGACGCCCCAACCGGTTTGATCAGGATGGAATCGCCTCAATACACCTATTCCGGCGGTGATGTCGCCTATGGTGAACAGTTCGGTTATTCCTCTGCGGACAACCGGTTGTTGATTCTGGTCTCACGCTTTTACGACAATTCCGGTGGCACGCCAATGGGACCCGCAGGCACCTATATAGCCTACGCCATCTGCAATAACTGCAACTAGACAGTTTCTTCTTTTCACTTCAGCCCCGCCCCGAGCGGGGCTTTTTTATGGATTTTTGGCGTATCACTTCGCCCTATGCTTTACTTGAGTAACGCACTTAATATGTACAAAAAAGCAACAGGAGAGTGCTGTTTTGAAAGACTTGGCTTCGGCAGTGCCCCTACTGCTAGACGACCTCTACGAAAACGCGACGGTGCGTGACCAGTGGCCAGGTTTTCTGGAGAAGTTCGCAGGGCTTTTTCGCACAGACACGGCCACAATCAGGCTGACCGACTTGAACGACCCCGTGGTGTACCAGTCTTTCACCACCGGCTTTCGCCAAAGCATTAATCGGGTCTACGAAACCGCTGCCGTCGAACAGGACCCGTTCCGGGACATCCTGGCGACAAGCCCTATCGGCAAGGCTGTTGTCAGCACCTCAGTCATGAGGGACCGGGATTTTGAGCGCTCTGATCACTACCAGAAAATATTCCGGCCCAATGGCAACTTCTACGCCCTGGGCACCCAATTCGAGCGGCAGAATGGCCAGGCAATGCACATCGGCGTTCACCGGCCAAAAGGCAAAGGCGCCTTCAGCATTGAGGAACAGTCCATTCTTGAGCTATTCAGTCCCCATTTGCGCAGAGCCTGCGGCCTCGCCCGCCTGATGGGCGACCTCAATCAGGCACTGAGCGGCGCCCGCCAGGCTCTGGACAAACTGCCGTTCGGGGTCTGGCACACAAACGCTAAACTCTCAATGCAGTGGATGAACTCGACGGCCGAGGAAGCACTGGCCGCCCGCACCTATGGTCTGGGGCTGACAGGGAACCACCTCAACCTTGTTGCCGGCGATCATTTTAATGCGCTGCGGACCATGGCCCGCAGAATCGTTGAGAATAAATCCCGCACAGAAACCCTGAAACTGGACCGTTCAGGCGCCTGCCTGGTAATGATCCAGGCCCGCCAGGCAGGCACTGGCTTTCACATCGGCCGCTCTTCAAGCTGCGACGTCCTGTGTTTTCTGCTCGACCCGGAACGCAAGTCAGGGCTGGACAGGAACCGGCTGATCACTTTGTATCAACTGACTCCCGCAGAGTACCGGCTGGCCAATGTGCTGGTGTGCGGCCTGGATGTTAATGACGCCAGCGCGCTACTGAAAATCTCTCCGCACACGGGGCGAACGCAGCTGAAATCCATCATGCAAAAGACCGGTGTTAATCGACAGTCTGCCCTGCAACGGAAGCTCCTTCTCTGCGCGGATACGCTGAGGAATCAGGATGACTGATTTCGGTACCCGACACTTGCAGTTGTCTGATGGTCGTAATTTGAGCTATTCAGATGGGGGATCGGGCGACAACGGCGTTTGGATCCACTGTCATGGCATTCCGGGTTCGCGGCATGAGCTCGCCCATATCAGTGGCAATCTCTGTTCCTCGGGCCTGCGGCTTATCGTTCCCGACCGGCCAAGCTATGGTGACTCAACGCCTCATGCCGAATACGGATTTACCCAACACTCGGCTGACCTGCGCGAGCTGGCTGACCACCTTGGCCTCGAACGCTTCTCCGTTTCCGGCTTTTCCGGAGGTGGGGTATTCGCCATGGCAACCGCCCATGATCTTGGGGAACGGGCAGAAATGCTTACAGTCGCGGCAACACCGGCCGTGCCATTGATGAGCAATCCGTTTGATTACGCGTCGGACCTTACAGCCAACGTCTGGCGAGCTGCACTCGAAGACCCGGACAAACTCGCCATTGAACTGCAGACGCTTACGGCATCCCCCGACACTCTAGCGGACGCTTTAATTAGCGCCACCGGGCCGGATGAAGCTGAACACCTATCTTCAGAGCCTGTCTACAAAGCGTTCCGAAAAAGCACTCGAACAGCATTACAGCAAGGTTCCACAGAGTCAGCCCAGGCATTTGCCCGGGATTCCCGCCTGATTGCCGACCAATGGCCCTTCCTGCCGGAGGATCTCGACCTTCCGATTCAGGTTATCCACGGCCAATGTGATGAACTTGTGCACAAGCAACATCAAAGTGCGCTCATAAAACACCTAGCCGAGGCCGAGAGCAGTTTATTGGCCGGGGAGGGGCACTACAGCGTGGCTCAGTTCATTTGGGGCTAGTGCGTTACTTTCTCGGGCAGCTCAGTGCATCAACGTATACAGCTTACGCCGATAGGTACGCACATCCAGGTTGTTATTTCCCAGCTTGTCGAACAACTCGATCAACGTGGTCTTCGCCACCTCATCCTTATACTTGCTGTCCACCCGCATCAGGCGAATCAGCAATTCCATCGCTTCGGCGTTGTTTTCCTGAAGGATATGATGCAACGCCAGCAGGTGCAGGGCATTCGGATCTTTCGGGTCTTTATCCAGTGCATCTTCCAGTTCGTGGATGGGGGGCAACTCGGCTGATGCTCTGAGGAATTTCAGCCGGGCCGCCAGCTGCTTGGCCTGGTGCTGCATCTTTTCTTCCGGCGGCAGGCTGTCCAGCACCTGCTCAGCGGTTTCCAGGTCACCGAGTTCAGCCTTCAACTGTGCAAGATCGATCAATACTTTCAGGTCGTCCGGGTTACTACGATTCATCTCTGTCAGCACGGCCAGCGCCGCCTCTACGTCACCCTCTTCCCACAATCTGTGGGCCTTATCGTAAGGCGATTCCTCGTCTTCCGGTATCTCAATGTGCTTGTCGAGGACCTTGCGGATCTCGCTCTCCTGCAATGCACCATTGAAGCCATCCACTGCCTGGCCATCTTTCACAAGGATCACAGTGGGCAGGCTGCGCACGCCCAGGCTGCCAGTCAGTTGCTGCTGTTCGTCGGCGTTTACCTTGGCCAGCATAAAGCCGCCCTTGTACTCTTCCGCCAGCTTTTCCAACAGGGGCATCAATTGCTTACAGGGCGCGCACCACTCCGCCCAGACATCGATCAATACGGGCGTTTTGGAGGACGCTTCCATCACATCCTGCTGGAAGTTGTCCATGGTGGCTTCAAAAATGTATGGCGAATTGCTCATGGAGGGCACCTGAAAGTGTTTTCCTGAAATGTCATTAACGGATTGTTGTTGGTAGTGGGGGCTGAGAGCCGAAATTCAAGGTTTTGGCGCCCGCGCAGTTCCCAGACAGTAAATACCCACACCTGCCTTGAAATAATCCCCTTTGCCGTTACATAGGCAATAGGACCCGGGCGACAGCCCGGATCAAATTCCCTGGAGGATGCGTGTACGGCATGAACGACGACAACCGCAACGACTCTTTTGATGCTCCCGAAGAAGACCTGACCGAGTACATCGGCAAGGACGAGAACAGCAAAAGCCTGGTACTGCCAAAACAGCAGATGCCCCGCCGCATGTACGTATTGCCGGTGTCGAACAGGCCGTTCTTCCCCGCCCAGGTGCAGCCAATTGTGGTTAACCAGAACCCCTGGCAGGAAACCCTCAAGCGCGTGGGCGAAACCGACCACAAGGTGCTGGGCATCTGCTTCGTGGAGGACAGCGACCCCGAGCAGGGCATTCCCGGTAGCGAGGAACTGGAAACCGTAGGCTGCGCCGTACGCGTCCATCACGCCCAGGGGGAAAGTGGCAAAGTCCAGTTCATTGCCCAGGGCCTGCAACGCTTTCGCATTACTCAATGGCTTCGGCGCCGGCCACCCTACCTGGTGGAAGTGGAATACCCGGACGAACCGGAAGAAGCCGCAGACGAATTGAAAGCCTATACCCTTGCCATCATCAGCTCCATCAAGGAACTGCTGCGCACCAACCCGCTATACGGCGAGGAAGTGAAGCAATACCTCTCCCGATTCGGGCCGGATGACAGCTCTCCCCTGGCGGATTTTGGCGCCTCCATGACCAGCGCTCCTGGCCAGGAACTGCAGGAAGTGCTCGATACCGTGCCGCTGCTCAGGCGCATGGAGAAAGTACTTCTGCTGATGGCGAAAGAACAGGAAGTCGCCCGCCTGCAGAGCGAAATCAGCGAGGAAGTGAACGAGAAGGTGCAAAAGCACCAGCGTGAGTTCTTCCTGAAAGAACAACTCAAGGTCATCCAGCGCGAACTGGGCATGGCGAAGGACGACAAAACCGCCGATGCTGAACGCTTCCGCGAGCGCATGGCAAGCTTGAACCCGCCGGAACAGGTTCAGGAACGCTTTGACGACGAACTTCAGAAACTGCAGGTGCTGGAGCAGGGCTCACCGGAATACGGCGTTACCCGCAATTACCTGGATTGGCTGACCCAGGTGCCCTGGGGCATGACGTCGGAGGACCATTTCGATCTGGCCGGAGCCCGCCGCATTCTGGACCGTGACCACGATGGTCTCGACGACGTGAAAGACCGTATCGTCGAGTTCCTGGCCGAAGGCACCTTCAAGGGCGAAGTCAGCGGCTCCATTCTCTTGCTGGTCGGCCCGCCTGGCGTGGGCAAAACCTCCATCGGCCATTCCGTCGCCGACGCCCTCGGCCGCGAGTTCTATCGATTCAGCGTGGGCGGCATGCGTGATGAAGCCGAGATCAAGGGCCACCGCCGCACCTATATCGGCGCCATGCCGGGCAAATTTGTGCAGGCATTGAAAGACTCGAAGGTGTCCAACCCGGTGATCATGCTGGACGAGATCGACAAGATCGGCGCCTCCTTCCAGGGAGACCCGGCCTCCGCCTTGCTGGAAACCCTGGATCCGGAACAGAACCGGGAATTCCTGGACCACTATCTGGACGTGCGCATGGATCTGTCCAAGGTCCTGTTCATCTGTACCGCCAACCAACTCGACACGGTTCCAAGACCATTGCTGGACCGCATGGACGTCATCCGGCTATCCGGCTACATCACTGAGGAAAAGCTCGACATCGCCAAGCATCACCTGATGCCGCGGTTGCTGAAACGAGCCGGCCTACTGAAAAAGCAGATGAACATTACCGACGCCGCCATCAAGCAGATCATCGAAGGCTACGCTCGTGAAGCGGGCGTCCGCAGCCTGGAAAAACTGCTGCACAAAGTCATTCGCAAAGGCATTGTTCGATTACTGGAAAATCCCGACGACCCCGTAAAAGTCGGCGTTTCCGACCTGCAAACCTATCTGGGACAACCCGCCTTCCGCAAAGAGAAATCCCTGAAAGGTACTGGCGTGGTCACCGGCCTGGCCTGGACCGCCATGGGCGGCGCGACCTTGAGCATCGAAGCCTCACGCGTCCACAGCAGCCAGCGCGGTTTCAAACTCACCGGACAACTGGGTGACGTCATGAAAGAGTCCGCGGAAATCGCCTACAGTTTTGTCTCTTCAAACCTTAAACGATTCAAGGGTGACCCCACCTTCTTCGACAAATCCTTCGTGCACCTGCACGTTCCCGAAGGCGCCACCCCCAAAGACGGCCCCAGCGCTGGCGTCACCATGGCCACCGCCCTGCTGTCCATCGCCCGCCGCGAATCGCCACAGCAGAATATCGCCATGACCGGCGAACTGACACTCACCGGCCAGGTACTACCCGTGGGCGGCATCCGCGAAAAAGTCATCGCTGCCCGCCGCCAGAAAATCGCCAACCTGATTCTGCCGGAGGCAAACCGGGGGGATTATAAAGAGCTACCGGAATACCTGAAAGACGGCCTGACGGTGAATTTTGCCAAGCATTACAACGACGTGTTTCAGGTGTGTTTCGGGAACAAACCCCGCAAGGGATCAAGCGTCCATTAATATTACTGGTCTGACCACTGCAGGGCTGCCTTGACGCCTATGCAGCCGTTGTCTTTACTCGCTTTGACATGAGCAAAAACCGAGCACCGGTGACCCGAGGGTCACCGGCTTCCGACTCGCCGAGTCAAAGGGAGTGGTAGAACAATGAACCAAATAAACTCGATCCTGTGCGTGGCTGCGGGCCTTGCCTTCATCCCCTTCGCCTACAGTCAATCTGACGATACTCTCAAGAAGCTTGGCAATTTCCAGACTACGGGGAAAGCCGAGTTCACTGTGATCGACCAGAAAAGCGACAGCGCCGATGCTATTCGCAAGACCCTGCAGAAAATAAAACTTCCCGAAGGGTTTGAAATCAGCCTTTACGCTTTGGTTCCCGACGCGCGACACATGGCGGTTGGCCCCCAGGGTGTCGTTACGTTTGTTGGAACCCGTAAAACCGAAGTCTGGGCAATGACCGACCGGGATAAAGACCGCGTGGCCGATGAAGTAAAAAATTTCGCACCTTCGCTGGCCAAGTCCGTCCCCAACGGTCCCTGTTTTTCGCCGTCGGGCGTGCTCTACATTGCCGAACAAAACCGGGTACTGGCGTATCCGGCTGCGGAGTTCTTCTTTGAGGGAGGCGATGTTGTCGCCTCAGAGGTGATCCCAGGGGGCGAGCTGATCCCTGAGCAGTTCGTCAGTTACAACCACACCGCCCGAGTCTGCGATATTGGCCCGGACGGGAAGCTCTACATCTCGCTCGGACAACCCTACAATGTTGCGCCGAAAGAACACCTGGACACGTTCAGTGAGTGGGGCATTGGCGGGATTATCCGGGTTAATCAGGATGGCAGCGGACGTGAAATCTACACACGTGGTGTCCGCAACTCTGTAGGACAGGACTTTAACCCCAATACCGGCGAACTGTGGTTTACGGACAATCAGGTCGATGGCATGGGCGATGACATCCCTCCAGGAGAAATCAATCGCCAGACCGCCATGGGCCAGCATTTTGGCCATCCCTGGTACGGAGGCGGTGATGTTCGCACAAACGAATACAAAGGAGATGAAGTACCGGTAGAGGTGGTGTTCCCAGTCTCTGAGACGACGGCTCATGCGGCCAATCTGGGGATGATGTTTTACACCGGAAACATGTTTCCGAAGCAATATCAGGGCGGGATTTTCTCAGCGCAACATGGCTCATGGAACAGGACCGTCCCGGTCGGAGCAAGGGTCATGTTCACGCCGGTGGACGCCGAAGGAAATATGAATGGCGAAACGGTTCCTTTCGCCGAAGGGTGGCTGGATGAAAATGGTGAGTATCTTGGTCGGCCGGTCGATGTGGCTCAGTTGAAAGATGGCTCATTACTGGTTTCGGATGATTTGGCCGGGGCTGTATACCGAATCGCTTACACGGGTTCCGGCTCATGATTCCAAAAACAAGTGGGCGTCCTCCGGCCCTCTGGAAACATCATGCGACCAGAAAAACCAGAGCCGCTTATTCAACAATAACGGTTCTGGCCTCTTTTCTTGCGATGAGCCCAGTGGCACAGGGCGCAGACCCTGCTGAGGGGCGGAAACTCGCAACCCAGTGCAAAACCTGCCACGGCCTGGACGGGATAGCAAAGATCCCAATCGCACCCAACCTGGCGGGCGAAAGTCAGATTTATATTGAAAAACAACTCAAAGCTTTTCGCAGTGGCAAACGGGAGCACGAGATGATGTCTTTGGTCGCCAAGAACCTGACCGATCAACAAATTTCTGATCTGGCGGCTTGGTACCAATCCATTGAGATCACCGCAAAAATGCCGGAATAGTCCTTGAAGCCGATGCCATCGTCTCAGGACTTGTCATCGGCCTTCCAGCCATCATCCTTTAGCACCGAGCCCACCGTGAGCATTGGTGCAGCATCAATATCGTCGGCGTCCATCATATTGGCCACCCGCTGCAACGAAGCCAGAATCATGGTCTGCTCCCACTCCGCCAGGCTCTGAAACTTCCGTGTGAAGTCTTCCTGAAGCGGGTTCGGTGCTCGCGAGAGAATTTCCGCCCCCTCACTCGTCAGATGCGCATGAACCTTGCGTTTGTCCTGGGTGCTGCGAACACGATAAACCAGTTTACGATGCTCCAGCCGATCAAGAATCGTGGTCACGGTTGCCTGGCTCAGGCTCACCTTGTCGGCAATGGTTCCGATAGTCACTTCACCCAGATCGCGGATGCTGCGCATAATCAGCAATTGCGGCCCCGTCAGCCCCGCATGCTTGCTCAGACGTTTGGAATGCAGGTCAGTTGCTCGAATCACCCGGCGCAACGCCACCAAAACCTCTTCATAATTGTTCAACGCACCACTCCGCTTCGTTTTGCCGAATTATTTATAACACTAACTATTAGAGGTCCTTGCTCCTGATTTTGCAAGCAGTACTACCCACACCCATCGGTGCGTATTGCACTGACCTGCCGGTCCTTTTACGAATTTTCGCATTTTTCCGCCAACCACTATGCTAAGGTCATCCTCTTGTTCAATTTCCGCAAAAACGGACACGGCCCAATGAACACCCGAACACCCAACGCCCTCCTGCACAGCCCTTCCTGGAAGCGTCTGACAACCTTCTTCGCTTCAGGCCTGATCGCACTGCTATTCAGTTCCTTCACCATGGCCCAGGAGCCGGGTGAGAACCTTACCGCCGAGGACGTGCGGCAACGAATCGACACTGCGGAAGAACCCATGTATACACCGTTTGTCGAGCTGTACCTGCTGGAGGAAACCAAAGCACTGCGCAAGGAAATGATGAACACACGCGCCGAGCTGATTGAAAAGGTTGTGGACAAGGAGCTTTCGGTGGCCGACAAAACCATGTCGTACGCCACCGATACCGTTACCTACTTTTTCTACCTGATCGCTGGCGCCACCTCCATTCTCGTGGTCATTGGCTGGAATTCAATTCGCGACATGCGCAACCAGCTCACCAGCCTCGCCGAGAAGCGGGTCAACGAACTGGTCGTCGAATATGAGAAGCGCCTGGAATTCATCGAAGATCAGTTGAAGCAGAAATCCGACATCATTCATCAGAACCAGGCCGAGATCGAACGCACCAACGAAGTGCATTCTCTTTGGTTGAAGGCCAGTCAGGAAACCTCTCAACAGAACAAGATTTCTGCCTACGATACGATCCTGGATCTGCGGCCTGACGACGTGGAGGCACTAAGTTACAAGGCCGATGCGGTGCTGGAAATGCAGGAGCCACTGTGGGCGATCAGCCTGTGCCAGCGCGCCCTGAAACTGGCCCCTGAAAACGGTCATGCACACTACCAGCTGGCCTGCGCCTATGCCGAAATCGGTCGCTGGGACGATGCAGTGACGACGCTGCAAAAGGCGATTAATATCTCTGAGGCGTATAAGGACGACGCCTCCGTCGACCCCAGCTTTGAACAGTTGAGGGATCACGATAGTTTCCGGAAACTGATTTTTACCGACGACGTGGACCAGTCTGACGCCTGACGCGACAGGCCGGCATGCACTTTGTTCGTCTATTGTCGGAAAAACAAACTTGACGTTGCGGCACATTCACTGACGCTGCACGCTTGACAAGGTGGCAGGTGTGGTGTTTGTTTACATCGCTGAGAACATAAGAAAAACCCTGACACAAAACAGGACAGACCCAATGAGAACACCAGTCAAGAAACTCGTATCCGCTGTTGCAACATCCATTGCCGTTATGGGCGCTGGCCAGGCCGCTGCCGAAATCAAAGTAGGCATCGCAGGACCTATGACGGGCCCTGTCGCCCAGTACGGTGATATGCAATTCTCCGGTGCCCGCATGGCGATCGAACAGATCAATGCCAATGGCGGTGTTATGGGAGAGAAACTTGTAGCCGTTGAACAGGACGACGTTTGTGATCCCAAGCAGGCCGTCACCGTTGCCAACAACATGGTCAACGAAGGCGTGCGCTTCGTGGTCGGCCACTTGTGCTCCAGCTCCACCCAGCCGGCTTCCGACATCTACGAAGATGAAGGCATCCTGATGGTGACGCCAGCATCGACCAGCCCTGACATTACCGAGCGAGGCTATGAACTGGTATTCCGTACCATCGGTCTGGACAGCATGCAGGGCCCGGTCGCCGCCAACTACCTGATCAGCCAGAAGCCGGAACGTGTCGCCGTTGTTCACGACAAGCAGCAGTACGGTGAAGGCATCGCAACGGCTGTTCGTGACACCCTCGAAGAAGCCGGTGTTGAAGTGGCCATGTTTGAAGGTATTACCGCCGGTGCCAAGGACTTTTCATCGCTGGTTACCAAGCTCAGGCAGGCTGACGTGGACTACGTCTATTATGGCGGCTACCACCCGGAACTTGGTTTGATCCTGCGCCAGGCACAACAGGCTGACCTTGACGCCACTTTCATGGGCCCGGAAGGCGTCGGCAACAAAGACATCAACACCATCGCCGGCGAAGCCGCTGAAGGCCTGCTGGTAACCCTGCCACCGGCATTCGACCAGAAAGCCGAAAACCAGGCGCTGGTTGAAGCGTTCGAAGAGAAAGGTGAGGATCCCTCCGGTCCGTTCGTTCTGACCTCCTACACCGCTGTCCAGCTGGTTGCCGAAGGCATTGAAGCCGCCGGCTCCACCGATCCGTTCGACGTTGCTGCCGCCCTGCGCGAAGGCACCTTCCAGACTCCGATCGGCACCGTTGAAT
>CAJXOQ010000002.1 GCA_913057975.1 uncultured Marinobacter sp. | reverse complement strand
ACGAGATAGGAGTCCGTCTCGTGGGCTCGGAGATGTGTATAAGAGACAGCCCCCACCCCGACACCAAAACCGGTCTTGCTGACCCAGATATGACTGGCGTCCAGGTAGGTATCGAGGGTAAACGGCTCCTTTAGGATCGGGTTCCGTGCGTTCATCAGACAGGCAAAGTATTCCGTCCACAACGTTTTCTGGTGGAACGACTGGGGGATCTTGTCAAAACGGTTGATCGCCATATCAAGACGCCCCTGCTCGACGTCGAGGAAACTCACGTCACTGGGCGTCAGAACATCCAGAGTCACGTGAGGGGCTTCCTGGCGGATTCGGCGGAGCACCCGTGGCATCAGGCAGGATTCCGCGTAGTCGCTGGCCATGATCCGGAACACGCGCTGACTTTCCATAGCCGCGAACGCGGTTTTCTCGTGAACCGCCTGCTCAATGTCGGAAAGGATGCTACGCACCAGTGGCTGCAGCTCAGTGGCACGCTCGGTCGCGGTCATACCCTCACTGGTACGAACCAGCAGCGGATCCCCGAACAGGTCCCGCAATCGGCGCAGACCGTTGCTCATCGCGGGCTGGGTAATCCCAAGATGATTCGCGGCTTTGGTGACGTTCCGCTCCCGCAACAATACATCGAGATAAACAAGCAGATTGAGGTCTACCCGGGAAATGTCCATGAAGTGGCCCCTATCGGAGATAACATAAAAAACGCCATTTATTCACTAGAATAATGGTCGACAGAGTATCAATTCATCGAATTGATATGAAGCTGCAATCTTTCACATTTCAGAACGGAATCATCCCGGGTTTTCTGCTAATCTTCCGGAGACTTGCTGGATTTCTCCGGATTTTTTCTGTGTCCGGAGCGGCCAGTGGCCTGTCCATTTAGCCGGAGTGTTTGCAACAAGATGGATACCACAATGATTGTGCTGCTGCTGGCAGCTGTCGTTACTGTTTCGATCATTATTATTGTGGCCAGTCAGATGCGAGAGCGCGCACGTATCGAGCGTATTCGCAAAACAACGGCCCTGGAAGACAGCTACAACAGAGCCAGCCGCCTGCTCTCCGAGATCCCGGGGCAGTATTTCACCGCTGACCTAAAACTGTTATTGATCAAGCGGATGGAGGAAGCTTGCAAAGACCTCCAGGGCCTTAAATCTGATCAGCCCGTTGAAGAACGACTGAGTGCTGTACAACAGCTCAAAAAGTCCGTCATGGACGGCGAAGACAAACGCGCTCCGATCAAAATCGATTCCCCAGAAAAGTCCACCTATGTCCAGGAGCTGCTGCAGAATCTGTTCAAGATGATCGAGGGCATGCACAAGGCTGGCAAGATTGATAGCGCCACAGCCAAGAAAAACCTGAAGTTCGTCCTGTTTCTGGTGCACAAGACCCACGCCGACCTGCATGTGTTCCAGGCACGCGATTATGTGAAGCAGAACCAGATTCGAAAGGCTATTCACGCCTATCATCTGGCCAGTACCGAAATGGGCAAGTCCAGGGACAATCCGATGGCAGTAAAAGCCGTAAAAAGTTTCCGAACCCGCATCAAGGAACTGGAGGCCTTGAAGGGAGATGACGCCCACAGTGCCGCGACGGCAGGACCGTCCAGCCTGGACAAGGAATGGGACACGTTCCTCCACGACGATGAGTGGCGCAAGAAAGCCGATTACGACGACTAAACATCGGCTGGCGCCGCGCCAAAACCACCGAAACGTTATGACAGGGACCGTGAAACGCCGTGACAACTGCATTCCAAAAGCGGCTATCCTATCGCCTGACCCGTGACACCGTTTTAATCGCAATGGTGTTGGGCCTTATGCTCAACATTGTCCAGGTCACTCTCGATTATTTCAGCGCCAGGGACTCCATGGAGCAGGAGATCCGTGCGCTCATCGAAATCAGCCACAGCCCCGCTTCCCAGATCGCCTATAACATTGACATCCGGCTTGCGGAAGAGCTTCTTGACGGCCTACTTCGCCACCCTGCAACGATCGACGCCCGCATTATCGACAACAATGGCCAAACCATGGCTGCCGCGAGCCAGAGTAGCCCTGATTCGCGCTATCGTTGGATCAGCGACCTGTTGTTCGGCGACAGCCGCGTATTCAGCCAGGAACTGGTGGTGCCGCAACTGAGCGATCTTCCCCTGGGCAGTCTCACGGTAACCATTGATACCTACCACTACGGCCTGCTGTTCCTCCAACGGGCAGCCTATACGGTCATCAGCGGCCTACTGAAAAGCCTGGTGCTGACCGCTGCGCTGCTGTTCATTTTCTTCTTCGTGTTGACCCGGCCCATGCTGAACGTTATCAGCGCTCTTAGTCGGGTTAAGGCTGAGACGCCCGAAAAGGTCCGTCTTCCAGTGCCGGAAAATCATCGTGAAGATGAGATCGGCCTGATGGTGGGTGTTATCAATCAGCACCTGGAAACCATTGATTCCAGCCTCGCACAGCTCAGGATGGCCGAAAGTGCGATGAAGAACTACTCCAGCCAGCTGGAACAGGAGGTGGAAGACCGTACACGGGAAATTTCCGAGAAAAATGAAGCCTTGCAGCGAGGCAATCGTGCATTGGTTCGCGCCAAAGAGGATGCTGTACGCCGTGCCAGGGCCCGTGCCAACTTCCTGGCCAGCATGAGCCATGAGATACGCACACCACTTAACGGTGTTCTCGGAATGCTTGGCCTGGCACTGGAAGGCGACATGGAGCAGGCGCAACGAAACCGGCTGGAAATTGCGCTCAACGCAGGCCAGAGCCTGCTCGGCCTATTGAACGACATTTTGGACATATCCAAGGTCGAAGCCGGGAAGCTGAGCCTGGAGAACATCCCGTTTTCGCTCCGCAACCTGGTGGAAGAGTGCGCGACGCTGCATGCCCAGCAAGCCAGGCGAAAGAATATTGATGTGGTGGCGGATATTGATTGTGAACTGCCGGAATCCTTCCTGGGCGACCCGACACGCACACGGCAGATCCTCAACAACCTGCTCAGCAATGCCATTAAGTTCACTAAGTTGGGTTGCGTTCGAATTCGTGCCACCCGCTACAACGGCAACGTGCGCATTGACGTTATTGACACCGGCATTGGCATGTCCAAGGAAGGACTGCATCGCATATTCTCACCCTTCTCTCAGGCGGACAGCGATACCACCCGGCTCTATGGTGGTACTGGCCTGGGCCTGACATTATGTCGTCAACTGGTGGAACGGATGCACGGCCAGATCCTGGTAGACTCCGAGGAAGATGAAGGCACGCATTTCACCGTTAATCTGCCCCTCCCGGTTCATGATGAGCAAGAGAGCAGACCGTCGATACCTGCCATTCCAGACCAACTCCGGCAGTTAGGTGTGGATATGGGCATGCCCCAGGAATATCCACATCGCGGCCCCATCGAGCATCAACTGAGAGCCTGGAGCATTCCACTTCGCGAGGCGGCACCTGGCGGAGAGGGAATCCTGATGATCGTCGCCGACGAAAGCGACAAAACCGCAGGTCAGCTTGCGTCGGCCTGGCCCGGCACCGGCATTATCCTGGTGGACAGGGACAGCACCACCCAGCCCTCCGAAGATCGTCAGATACTGTCGATGCCACTGAGGCGTGAGCAATTGTTCCGCGCTCTTTGCAGGGCCGCCGGGCTGGAGCAGGACGCCACCGGTAGTATGGCAGCCGCCGTCGGCACGCCAGCCAGCGCGTCACGCGCGCTCAACCTTTTACTGGTCGAAGACAATCAGGTCAATCAGGTGGTCGCCAGCGGCATGCTGAAGAAGCTGGGCCACACCGTCACCCTGGCCGAAAACGGCAGGCAGGCACTGGACGCCTTGCAGCAGAGCGGAGGAGCATTCGATATTGTATTGATGGATTGCCAGATGCCGGTGATGGACGGTTATGAGGCCACCCGCAATATTCGTGCAAACCCCGAGTGGCAGGGTTTGCCGGTGATCGCAGTCACCGCCAACGTCATGCAGGGAGACCGGGACGACTGCCTCGAGTCTGGCATGAACGACTACATCACCAAGCCGTACAATCGCGCTGACCTCAAATCCATTATCGACCGCTGGGCGCCTCCTCAGCCTCCAAAAGGCTGAGAACCGATCGCAACTCTTCCCTCAATTCCACAATGCGCTCCTGATCAATGCCCGTGCCGCAGAGCAGGCGGTCGGGAATATCCCGGGCCTGCTGGCGCATGGCACGCCCGTTTTCCGTGGGAGCGACCCTGACCACCCGTTCATCGGTGGTATCGCGCAGACGGGTCACCAGCTCACGCTCGGCCAGACGTTTAAGCAACGGCGTCAGGGTTCCGGAATCCAGACGCAGCCGTTTACCCAGGTCAGACACCCTGACCGTCTGTCCATTCTCCCCTGCTTCCCACAGCACCAACATAACCAGGTACTGCGGATAGGTCAGATTCAGTTCCGCCAGCAGCGGACGGTAGCGGGCGGTTATTGCCCTGTTGGCGGCGTAGAGTGCAAAACAGAGCTGATTATCCAGCGCCAGGACGTCGTCTTCGTCAGTCATGGTTTACAGTAACGCTTCAATGTCGGCGCGAATGGCAGACGGCTTGGTGGTTGGCGGGTAACGACGCACCACTTCACCCTCACGATTCACCAGGAACTTGGTGAAGTTCCATTTAACGGCTTCCGAACCCAACAACCCCTTGGCACTGTGCTTCAGGTACTCAAACAGCGGATGGGCATTAGGGCCGTTGACGTCAATCTTTGCAAACATGGGAAAGTCCACGCCGTAGTTAAGGCTACAGAATTCGCTGATGGCCTTGTCGTCCGCCGGGTCCTGATTCCGGAACTGGTTGCAGGGGAAGCCGAGCACTTCGAGGCCTTTTTCTTTCAGCTCGACGTACAGGGACTGCAAACCCTCGAACTGAGGGGTAAAACCGCATTTGCTGGCCGTGTTTACGATCAACAGAACTTTGCCACGGAACTCATCCAGGGAATGCTCCTCGCCGCGAATATCGGCCGCGTTAAAGTCGTAGATGCTTTGCGTGCTCATTACATTCCTCCCTTGTATTTTTCGCTATTATATTGTGCACAACCCTATTTACAACTGATTCCGCCACGGTTGTCACGCTCAGTTCATGGAATCTGTGAGCTTTGGGCGTTAAATCTCCGCATTTGTGCCACAATTCATCACAATTGGCCTGTTGCCGCCGGCCGTTGCTCCGCTAGAATACAGGCTTGTCTTTGAAACATGGCACTTGTCACCTTACTGATCTGAGGAACTACCGGACTTATGCAGAACTATCTCAAATCCGCCAAGCTGGATAACGTGTGTTACGAGATACGTGGCGTGGTTCTGCGTGAAGCCCGTCGGCTGGAGGAAGAGGGCCACCGGGTTCTTAAACTCAACATCGGCAACCCAGCGGCTTTCGAACTGGACGTACCCGAGGAAATCCAGCAGGACGTTATTCACAACATGCCCCTGGCTCAGGGGTATGTTGAATCAAAAGGGTTGTTCTCCGCCCGTAAGGCGGTGATGCACTATTGCCAACAACGGGGCATCGACAAGGTGGATATCGACGATATCTACCTGGGCAATGGCGTCAGCGAAATGATTGTGATGTCCATGCAGGCCATGCTCAATACCGGCGACGAGGTGCTGATCCCGGCCCCTGACTACCCGCTCTGGACGGCCGCCGTGACCCTGTCCAGCGGCAAGCCGGTTCACTACCGATGCGACGAGCAACAGGACTGGTTCCCGGATATCGACGATATCCGCAAGAAAATCACCCGCCGCACCCGTGCTATCGTGCTTATCAACCCCAACAACCCGACCGGCGCCGTGTACTCCCGCGAATTGCTGGAACAGGTGGTGGAGCTGGCGCGGCAACACAACCTGATCGTGCTATCAGACGAGATCTACGACAAAATCCTGTACGACGGCACTGAACACGTTCCCACCGCGTCACTGGCGGATGACGTGCTGTTCTTTACCTATAACGGCCTGTCCAAGAACTACCGTGCCGCCGGCTACCGTTCCGGCTGGATGATTATCAGCGGCGCCAAACACCGCGCGCAGGACCTGATCGAGGGCATCGAAATGCTCTCCAACATGCGCTTGTGCGCCAATGTACCGGCACAGCTGGCCATCCAGACCGCGCTGGGGGGCTACCAGTCGATTGAAGACCTGGTGGCACCGGGTGGTCGCCTGTTCGAACAACGGGAAACCGCCTGGAACCTGCTCAATGATATTCCAGGCGTCAGCTGTGTTAAGCCCAAAGGCGCTCTATATCTGTTTCCAAAGCTGGACCCAAAGCGCTTTCCTATCGTCAATGACGAAAAACTGGTACTGGACCTGCTGCTGCAGGAACGCATCCTTCTGGTTCAGGGTTCCGCCTTTAACATCGACGACAAGCAACACCTGCGTGTCGTCTTCCTGCCTCGTGAGGACGCCCTTGAGGATGCCATGAAGCGTTTGGCACACTTCCTGTCGTCCTACCAGTTGTGAAGGAGGCTTGATGGCGGACATTCATATCGAAGAGTTCTACAAGGACGCCGCAATCGCTCTGGTTCAGCTCTATAATGCGTTTCCCCGCCGGGTGAACCTGTTTGTGGAAGACATTGCCGGCCCTGACGAACCAGACGAGTTCGGGCTCCACAGCAAGCGGCACATGGCCTGCTTCGGCACCCTGCTCTGGTTGGCCGAGGAAGGCCTGCTCCGTTACGTGGATACCATCCGCCAGGAAGCCCTGGACCAGGCCGTGCTGACCCAGCAGGCGTTCGTGCGCCTGAGCTCACCTGCCAGTCCTGACCTGCATGAGGAAAACCTCTCCGACAGCGGGCAGGATCTGCCACCTGCCATTCGAGAGGACTTCTCCACTCATATTCACACGCTTCGCAGCGCCCTTCGAAGCGGCAGTTCGGCCAGGATCAGCCGCGTTATGCAGGCGACGTTCTTTCGAGACCGGTCCGATCATTAAATTGGCGTAAACCTGTTGAACGTGGCCATGCTGGCCACATATAAATACCCAGACACGAACCGCGGTCTGCGGCCGATGATTCAACAAGGGATTCAAGATGCGTATTCTGCTGTTTCTTGCCACCAACCTGGCTGTCATTCTTGTCGCCAGCTTCACCCTGAAGCTTCTGGGTGTTGACAGCTACCTTGCCCAGAACGGGATCCAGTACGGCTCACTGCTTGCCTTTGCCGCGGTCTTCGGCTTTGCCGGCGCCATTGTATCGCTGCTGATTTCCAAACCCGTGGCTAAGTGGAGTACCAAGGCAAAGGTGATCGAATCGCCACGCACACCGGCTGAGCGCTGGCTGGTAGACACCGTTCGCGAGCTTTCGAAAAATGCCGGAATCGGTATGCCGGAAGTCGCCATTTTCCCAGCCTCACAATCCAATGCCTTTGCCACCGGCTGGAACAAGAACAACTCCCTGGTAGCCGTCAGCGAGGGACTGCTGCACCGCTTTAACAAGGATGAGATTCGTGCGGTCCTGGGGCACGAAATAGGTCACGTGGCCAACGGCGACATGGTAACCCTGGCGCTGATTCAGGGTGTGGTGAACACGTTCGTGATTTTTGCGTCCCGGGTGATCGGCTCGTTCGTTGACCGCGTGGTGTTCAAGAACGAGAGCGGGCACGGTATCGGCTTCTTTGTGGTCAGTATCGCGGCGGAAATCGTGCTGGGCATCCTTGCCAGCACCATCGTGTTCTGGTTCTCGCGTCGCCGGGAATACCGTGCCGACATCGCTGGCGCGCAACTGGCAGGCCGCGGGGCCATGATCAACGCCTTGGCGCGGCTAAAACAGGAAAGCGAAGTGCCTGATCAAATGCCCGACAGCCTGCAGGCGTTTGGCATCAATCGAGGTGCGAGGGCGGGAATCAGCGCCCTGTTCATGACACACCCGCCGCTGGACAGCCGGATCGAGGCTCTGAAGAGCGCGCCACTTTAATACGTGCGAATAGATGCGAACAGGCGCGTTGCCGGGAACGTCAGAGCTTCAGTTTAAAGCCAAGGGCCCGGAAAGTATCCTGCATGGATTTACTGGTGCCCTTGAGCTGGATCTTCAGGCTGGAAAACTCCCGGCGGACGGGATAATCCCGGCGCAACCGGTCAAAGGCCTGGGCCCGATCTTCCAGCGGCAACGCCATTGCCAATCGCATGCGGGCGTCATCCTGGCGCGGATCGTAGCAGGAGCGTATGGCAATATTGGCTGACGCCATTTCTTCTGCCGCACTGGTAAAGGACAGTTTGTTCAGCGCCGGCTCTGGCAGGAACTGGCCAGCCTTCTTGCGGGCAGGAAGCCCCATATAACGGCTCAGGGCCTGGTAGACCATCTCACTACCCTGCACCTTACCTTCCAGGCTATAGCCTGCGATATGGGGAGTGGAAAGCCATACTTTTTCCACCAGTTCAGCGTGAACCCGGGGCTCATGCTCAAAGACATCCAGTACCACTGTGGGCGCGTTTGGCGCCTCCAGACGCGCCAGCAAGGCAGAGGTGTCGATAACTTCGCCCCGACTGGTATTGATCAGCAACTGGTCTTCAGTCAGCGAAGACAGACGTTCCTGCCCGAACATATGGAACGTTGCATGCTCTCCCTCGCGGGTCAATGGCGTGTGCAGTGTTACCACGTCGCACGCCATGGCCTCGTCAAGACCGACATACTGCTCGCCTTCGTCGCCTTCCCGTTCCGCCCTTGGCGGGTCGCAAAGGCGTACATTGAAACCGAGCCTGTCCAGCTTGTGTGCAAGCTCTCCACCCACATTGCCGGCACCCACGATACCAACACTGAGTTTTGACCAATCCACAACGCCACGCTTTTCCGCGTGCAGCGAGATCACAGACAGCACGTACTCAACCACACTGTTGGCGTTGCAGCCGGGAGCCGCCGAAAACGCGATGCGGCTGGATTCAAGCCAATTCTGGTCGACATGATCAGTGCCGATGGTACAGGTTCCAACGAAGCGGACCCGGCTTCCTTCAAGCAACGCCTGATTAACCCGAGTGACTGAACGCACCAGCAGGATATCCGCATTCTGAACATCCGCAGCAGACATCGTGCGCCCGGACACTGGTCGTATCTCGCCGATATCGCCAAAAAACGATTCCAGTAAGGGTATGTTCTCGTCCGCTACTATCCGCATGATCCTGCTTCCCGACCTGTTAGTTCCTGCGTTGACGCTGGTTTCCGCCACGTCCACCCTGGCTGCGGTTGCCCTGGGGGCGCCGGCCACCACGCTTGCGAGTGATCGGCGGTTTGGCGAGTTCGGTCATCAGCGCTTCATCCGGCACCGCCGTGGTCAGTTTCTGGCTGATGTAGGACTCGATAGCCGGCAGTGAAAAAGCATCGTCTTCACTGGCAAAGCTGACAGAGACTCCGTGCTTCCCCGCCCGACCGGTGCGCCCGATACGGTGAACGTAATCTTCAGCGTTATCCGGAAGATTATAGTTGAATACATGGGTTACACCGTCAACGTGGATACCACGACCGGCGACATCCGTGGCAACCAGTACCTGAATGCTGCCATTCTTGAACTGTTCCAATGTCTTCAGCCGCTTGTTCTGGGCGATTTCCCCGGACATCAGCGCGACCTTTACGCCCTGGTTGCGAAGGTCCTCATCCAGGTCACGACACTGGTCACGACGGTTCGCAAAGACGATGGCTTTTTCCACCTCGGGGCGCTGAAGGTAGTTGACCAGCACCGGCAGTTTTTCATCCTCGCCCACCAGATAGACAGTTTGCTTCACCCGCTCAGCGGTCTTCTGTTCCGGTTCGATCTCGACGAATTCCGCACTTTTGGTCCACATCGAGGCGAGGTTGAGGACGTCCTGGTTAAAGGTGGCGCTGAACAGCAAGGTCTGACGCTCTTCCTTTGGCGTGCACTTGCGGATAATGCGCTTCACATCGGGAATAAAGCCCATGTCCAGCATCCGGTCCGCTTCATCCAGGATCAGGATGTCGAGCTGGTCGAGAAAAACGTCCTGAGAGCCCAGGAAGTCGATCAGCCGGCCGGGAGTTGCCACCAGTATGTCAACGATCTCATTCTGTAACTGGTCTCGCTGCTTGTCGTAGTTCATGCCGCCTACCACAGTGACCACATTGTGCCCCGTGTACCCGCACAGCTGCTCAGCATCCTTGGCGATCTGCATGGCCAGTTCACGAGTTGGCGCCAGTGCCAGAACCCTGGGTTCCGAGGCGAACCGGTCCTCTTTCGGAATCGGCGTTTCCAGCATGCTCTGGATGGCAGTAATCAGGAATGCGGCGGTTTTTCCGGTGCCGGTCTGAGCCTGGCCGATCAGGTCCTGGCACGCCAGGGTGAACGGAAGGGTCTCGGCCTGGATAGGCGTGCAATGCTCAAAACCGATATCGGTGATGGCATCGAGCACTCGCTGGTCAAGGTTAAGATCCTTGAAAAAGGTTTTGCCGGCTTCGGGTGCGTCAGATGTCATGTTGTTTCAATCTACCTCAATGTCTGTGGCGGAATCGTCGGGCATCAAGCGCCTGGTCTCTTTCTTCCAGACTTCGTTAAAGTCAGCCCCGGTTCCATAAAATGTCTTGAGCGTCTCGAAAAACAGGCCCGCGCGGGCCGGCATGCCGTGCTCAAGGTAATAATCTGCCTGCGCCCGCACATTCCTGCGAAAGGCGCTCTCATCCCATGCCCCGCAACCGGAGAGATTGTCGACACTGATGTGGAAACGTGTGCCCGATGCGGCAGAGAACAGCCATTCCAGAGCCTGCGGCTTGATTTCAGCCTTTTCGAACGCTTGCTGCTGCGCCTCGTCGCGGCCATCGGGACAGTACCAGTAGCCAAAGTCCCGAAGTGTGCGCCGGTGCTCACCGGCGATACACCAATGACTGATTTCGTGCAGAGCACTGGCATAATAACCGTGAGCAAAGATAATCTGCGCGTAATTGCCAGACGCCGTTGCGGGCAGGTATTCAGGCTCATCGCTGCCCTTGACCAGAACGGTCCGGTAATCCCCCCGGAACAGGTCACTGAACAGCATGATAAGATCATCAGGATCGTGTTTCATGGGACGGCTATTGTGCGACTTTAGACCGTTCAATACCAGAGGGAACTTTTGCCTGACAAATGAGTCCATTGCAACCTTGGGATGCAACGTTTCAACTGGCACAGAGACCGCGCAGATATTTCCGGAACCAGCTACGGTAATCCATTGACTATGACCGGCAACAACACAGCCTCACGCAGTAGTGCTCCCCATCGGGTACTGAACCGCTTTTTACTGTTTCTGGCACTGTCCACCGTATCGCTGTTCGCGTCCGGGGCAGGCAATTCGCTGTTCGGCGGCAGCAACGATTTCCTGCCGGTGGACGAAGCCCTGCCGTTCAATTACACCGTTGATACCGGCGCTATTGTGCTGTCATGGGATGTCACCCCTGAACACTACCTCTACAAAGGCCGCATCCAGGTAAGCAGCAAAACAGACGGCGTCACCCTGGGAGAGCCCGTTTTCTCATACACCGGTACCGATACGGAGGATGAGTTCTTCGGTAAGGTCACGGTCTTCTACGATCCGGTTCAGGCACGCGTCCCGGTCAATCTTCCTGAAGGCGTCCGCGAGGCGGAGCTTCAGGTTACCTACCAGGGTTGTGCCAAGGCAGGTCTATGCTACCCGCCGCAAACCCGTGACGCGCTGTACTACGCCAGCGCCGGAAGCAACGACGCCCCCGTTCCTGCCGGCATGTCCGGCTCTTCGGGGTCATCAGGCACTACCCAGTCATCGTCGACAAATGCACCCACGGATACATCCTCGGCGACCGGGCTCGCCGGCTTTTTAGCCAACCAGTCTGTTTTGGTCATCGCGGCCCTTTTTCTGCTACTTGGGCTGGGGCTGACCTTTACACCCTGCGTCCTGCCCATGGTGCCAATCATTTCCTCACTGGTGTCCAGTCGCAACACCAGTACCACCGCCCACGCACTACTGCTTTCCGGCAGCTATGTCCTGGGTATGGCACTGACCTATGCCGCAGCGGGTGTGATTACCGGGTTACTGGGTGCCAGCTTCAACCTTCAGGCACACCTGCAGTCGCCGTGGGTGCTGAGCGTTTTCGCGGCACTGTTCGTGGTATTTGCCCTGTCCATGTTCAACCTGTTTGAGATCCAGCTTCCCCGGTTTATCCGGGAGCCGCTCAACGATGCCAGCCATCGCCTGACCGGAAGCCGCGTGGTCAGCATCTTCGGCATCGGTGCGCTGTCAGCACTGATCGTTTCACCCTGCGTCTCGGCACCGCTTGCTGGCAGCCTGCTGTACATCAGTACCACCCAAGATGCCGTCATCGGAGGCGTTGCCCTGTTCGCGCTTGGGCTTGGCATGGGCATTCCCCTGATACTCGTGGCGGTGGGCGGCCGTAAACTGTTGCCCTCCACCGGTCCCTGGATGAACGTGGTCAAAGCCTTTTACGGCGTCATGCTGCTGGCTGTCGCGATCTGGTTGGTGGAACGGCTGGTCCCGGCCTGGCTGGCGCTGACACTCTGGGGTTTACTGATTGCCGTTACCGGCGTGCAACTCGGAGCCTTCGATGCCGCAAAGGCTGGCTGGGAGCGCACCCGCAAAGGTCTGGGCCTGGTGATGTTTGCCTACGGCATCGCGTTATTGGCCGGTGCCGTATCCGGCGCCAACGACCCGATGAAGCCTTTAGCGCCGTTCACGGCCTCCAACCCGGCGGTTGCTGATGGCTCTGCGCCCCAGATGGCCCACGCCCAATTCCTTCGGTTGGAGTCGCCTGCCGATATTCGCAATCAACTGGCCCAGGCGAAGCGAGACGGCACCCCGGTCATGCTAGACTTCTACGCCGACTGGTGCATCTCCTGCAAGGTCATGGAGCGTAACGTCTTCAGCAACGGCTCTGTGATCCAGGCGCTGTCACCGTACACACTGCTGCAACTGGATATGACGGACAACACGCCCGCCCAGCAGGCACTGCTTGAAGAACTGGGGCTGTTCGGCCCCCCAGCCATTCTGTTCTATGGCAACGATGGGGCTGAGCTGGAAACCGCCCGGATACTGGGCGAAATGGACCGCGAACAGTTCCTCGGCCATCTGAACACACTGGACATGTCCGGCGGCTCCTGACGGCCTTCGGTCATTCCCCCCGGCGGATAAAGTAAACGAATTCCTGGTCGTCCTCAGCGCTGTAAACCAACTCGTGATTCAGGAACTGGCAGAACCTCGGTATATCCCGGGTTGTTGACGGGTCCGTGGCAACCACCTTCAAGACGCCCCCTATACTGATATCCACGATTCTGTTGTGCAGCAGCATGACGGGTTCCGGGCAAAACAGTCCCCGGGCGTCCAGCTCTGCATCGTGTTCCGGTTGTTCCAATGTTCTTCCTCCTGCGATTCCACCTGAATTTTGGAAAATACGTGCTAAATTATTGTTTATAGATGTCAAAAACAAAACGAGGTAAACAATGATCCGGGTGCTGATTGAACGTCATATTGCTGAAACACTCGAATCCGCCTACGAGGACAGATCCCGCAAGGTCCTTCAGAACGCGGTAAGCGCCCCCGGCTTCGTTTCCGGTGAAACGCTGGTCGATACCCACGACTCCAACCATCGACTTACCCTCTCCAACTGGCGCTCCGAAGCTGACTGGCAGCGCTGGCTCCTCTCAGAGGAACGTCGGGAACTGATGGCGGAGCTGATTCCAATGATGGACCGGGACGAGATTATCACTGTGTGGCAGCATAGCTAAAGCACGCTATTCACAGGCGCTCAGTCCCTGCGTTCTATGAAACAGGTGATCTCCTCACGATCGTGGTAGAGGTGACGGGCCCTCAGCAGGAAGTTCATTTCCGTCCGTGCAAGGCCTTCTTCCAGGATGTCCTTGCACACTAACCACTCGTCGTACCGTTTTTTCATCGGTAGTTTCAGATTAAAAACGGTATAGCGGCAAAGCTTGGCAGACAGCCAATGCACGACCATCTCCGAGGTTCGGCGTGGATGGTCGACGATATCGCACACCATCCAGTCCACACCGCGCCGGGGCCGCCATTGATAACCATCTGCCTCAACGTGCTCTACGTGCCCGGAAGCCATCAACTCGGCATTCATGGGCCCGTTATCAACGGCGCTCACCATCATACCCTGCCTGACCAGCTGCCAGGTCCAGCCACCGGGAGCAGCGCCCAGGTCCACAGCCTGCTTGCCACTTCCCAGGTAGTCCAGTTCCTGGCCCGGGGGCAGGAATACCTTCCACGCTTCTTCCAGTTTCAGCGCCGATCGACTGGGAGCGGACGCGGGCAGTCGAAGCCTTGGAATACCACTGACGTAACGTGCACGATTGCTGGCCAGACTGAATCCGATAATGGCGCGCTCGAATCCCGTCAGTAACACTTCAAGCCGTGCCGGCGACTCAGCTTTCGAATCCTTTCCCAGTAACCCGGCGCCCCTTAGCGCTTTCGACAGCGGGGAGACCCACTTACGGGCGAAGTTGCCAAGGTCCGCATCCGCATTGTTTTCGGGAAGGCGGATTTCTACACGGGCACAGGCAGGAATCGCCCCATCAACAGGTCGCAATGCGTCGATGACAGCGCCGACCCGGTCAGACGTGGGCAAGGCTGTGTCCGCCAAAACCACAAACCAGTCCCTGACAAATACCAGTTGGTCGATGGATAGCCTTTTGAGCAGCGTTTCAACCTGTTCTGGCCCCGGGCAATGAAAGGTCAGAAATCCCTGGTTTACAGAGGGCTCGAAGTATCCATAGACCCCGCCGCCGGCTGCCGAGTCGGTCAACTCCCGCCCCGCTTCCGTCTCGAACCCGGGACGACAAATTGCAATCAGTTGTTCCATTAGGCACCTGGACAGAGCTTCTCGTCAGAAACCCCTAAATTTGAATCTGTTTAACAGATACACAGCCCGCACATCGGGCCGCCCCCAGAAGCTCTGGTATCTAAAGTTCAATTAACCACTGCAGGACGAGCTGACGTTCAGGCGCTCCGGTGAACTCGTTGAACCAGCCATGACCACGGGGGATCAACACCCGAGGTATCGTGACTCATTTCTGGCCGCTCATAAACCTCGCAGCCGTTGCCGCCGCCAGTTGAATCAGGTCTTCCCGGCTCTCACTCTGCCGCGCCAGAGGCCGATAGTCGTGATCTCCGCCTTCCAGCCAGGCCAGGTTCACGTTATCCAGCGCGTCCAGGTTACGCGCCTCAACCTCTGCCTGCTTGCCGAAAGGGTCCCGTGTCCCCTGAATGATCTGTATTGGCCGGCACAGCGACTGGAAATGATCCGTCCGCCACCGGTCATTTTTGCCAGGAGGATGAAAGGGATAGCCAAAACACACGGCACCACGGACCGCGTCATCAATACCAGGCTCCGCCGCCAGAATGCTGGCCATTCGCCCCCCCATGGACTTGCCTCCGACAAAAACGCCGGCCTGCCCGTCGACGCCGGCGCAAGTCTCAGCAATTACCGTGCGGAAATGTCCAAGCAAGGTTGGCTGGCGGTCCGGTGGCCTTTTTTTGCCATCCTCCCGTCGCTTTTTCATATAGGGGAACTCGAACCTGACGGTCGTCACGCCCTGCGCCGACAGCGCTGTCGCCAGGAGCTCCATGAACGGCGAATCGGCGGGTGCGCCTGCGCCATGTGCAAGGACAAGCACCGGCGCGGCCACACTACCTTGCGCCCTGGTTTTGAATACGGTTACAGAATTCACCAAACCTCCGAATTATGACTATCATTAGTGTTCCGGGAAGCAATGCATCAACCGAACATCAAAAGCCGCTTTT
Source organism: uncultured Marinobacter sp. (assembly GCA_913057975.1). Taxonomy (GTDB): domain Bacteria; phylum Pseudomonadota; class Gammaproteobacteria; order Pseudomonadales; family Oleiphilaceae; genus Marinobacter. Next base: position 47,729 of record CAJXOQ010000002.1, on the reverse strand, counting down.
GGAGCATTCGTGATTACCCTTGTAGATTCGCCATGTTACTGATTTAGACACAGTTGACAGAGTTTCAGAGTTGATCTACGTCATTGCAAACAGCTAATCGTTTCTCCATACTTGCGCCCGCATATTTTCCCCACTCTAAACCCATTGGTAAGGCTATGAGCACAGTAAATGCTAACCTGACATACAACTACAAGGTGGTGAGACAGTTTGCCATCATGACGTTGGTCTGGGGCATTGTTGGCATGGGCATGGGTGTGCTGATCGCATCCCAGCTTGTTTGGCCCTCGATGAACCTGGATTTCTCCTGGACTCACTTCGGTCGTTTACGACCGCTCCACACAAACCTCGTCATCTTCGGGTTTGGTGGTTCGGCACTGTTTGCCACCTCCTATTACGTTGTTCAGCGTACCTGTCAGGCGCGACTGATCTCCGATGGACTCGCGGCGTTTACCTTCTGGGGCTGGCAAGCCGTGATGGTCGCGGCGATCATCACCCTGCCAATGGGCCTCACGTCTTCCAAGGAATACGCGGAACTCGAGTGGCCAATTGATATCCTTATCGCCATTGTCTGGGTGTCCTACGCACTGGTTTTCTTTGGCACAATCATGCGGCGCGCCACTGCCCACATCTATGTAGCCAACTGGTTCTATGGCGGTTTCATCCTGACTGTGGCTATTCTGCACATCGGTAACAACCTGGCCTTACCGGCGGGTGCCTTCAAATCCTACTCCGCCTACGCAGGCGTGACTGACGCGATGATGCAGTGGTGGTGGGGCCATAACGCGGTCGGTTTCTTCCTGACCGCTGGCTTCCTGGGGATGATGTATTACTTTGTTCCCAAACAGGCCAACCGCCCGATCTATTCCTATCGCCTCTCCATCGTTCACTTCTGGGCGCTGATTGCCACCTACGTATGGGCGGGTGGCCACCACTTGCACTACTCGGCGCTGCCGGACTGGGCCCAAACCGCGGGCATGGTGATGTCACTGATCCTGCTTGCACCTTCCTGGGGCGGTATGATCAACGGCATGATGACGCTGTCGGGAGCCTGGCACAAACTGCGTACCGACCCGATCCTCCGCTTCCTCGTCGTGTCTCTGTCGTTCTACGGCATGTCCACGTTCGAAGGCCCGATGATGGCCATCAAGACGGTTAACGCGCTGTCGCACAACACGGACTGGACCATTGGCCACGTGCACTCTGGTGCCCTGGGCTGGGTTGCGATGATCAGTATCGGCGCCATCTATCATCTGATTCCCAAGCTGTGGGGTCTTCAGGCCATGTACAGCGTTAGCCTGATCAACGTCCACTTCTGGCTGGCTACCGTGGGCACCGTACTCTACATCGTTGCAATGTGGGTGAACGGCATCATGCAGGGACTTATGTGGCGCGCCGTCAACGAAGACGGAACCCTGACTTACAGTTTTGTCGAAGCCCTTGAAGCGTCCGAATCAGGCTATTTCGTGCGATTCCTTGGCGGTGTGATTTTCCTGACCGGTATGCTGGTGATGGCATACAACGTATACATGACCGTGCGTCAGAAAGAAGCCGTTGCTCAGGACAATACAGCAGCGCAAGCGGCGTAACGGGAGACAGAATCAATGAAACACGAAATTGTTGAAAAAAACCTGGGGCTGATGATCGTACTGATCATCTTCACCATCAGTGGTGGTTTCCTGGCAGAAGTGGTTCCACTGTTCTTCCTGGACGAGACCAACGAGCCGGTTGAAGGCCTTGAGCCCCTGTCGGCACTGGAACTGGAAGGCCGTGACATCTACATCCGTGAAGGCTGTCACGTCTGCCACACCCAGCAGATCCGTCCGTTCCGCGCTGAAACCGAGCGCTATGGCCATTACTCCGTTGCGGGCGAGTTTGTCTACGACCGTCCGTTCCTGTGGGGCTCCAAGCGCACCGGTCCTGACCTGGCCCGTGTCGGTGGTCGCTACTCCGACGCCTGGCAGCGCCAGCATCTGTACGATCCCCGCAGCGTTGTGCCTGAATCCAACATGCCCGCTTTCCCATGGCTGTTCGAGGATCGCATAGATCACACCAGCACCGAGTCCAAGCTGGAAACGCTCCAGACTCTGGGCGTGCCCTATACCGACGAGCAGGTTGCCGGTGCGGCCGACGAAGTCAGGGGCAAATTCGAAATCGAAGCCCTGGTGGCGTACCTGCAGCAGCTTGGTACCGTGATTTCAGATAAACGGTGATCCCCATGGATATTAACGAGTTACGCGGCATTCACTCACTGGTTATTATGGCCATGTTCCTTGGCATCATCTGGTGGGCCTACAGCGCCCACCGGAAGAAGCCCAACGACGAGGCGGCCCACCTGCCCTTCGAGGATGACGACGTGGAAAAGCGTACTCTTGAACAGGAACAAACGGAGAAAAAGCAATGAGTACCTTCTGGAGCATCTGGATCAGCGTGATCGTGCTCGGTACCGTGTTTGGCTGCTGGTGGCTTCTGTATGCCACCCGCAAGGGCCAGACCACCGATACTGAAACCAACAAAACCGTTGGTCATTCGTTCGATGGCATTGAGGAATACGACAACCCGCTGCCCAAGTGGTGGTACTATCTCTTTATAGCGACCTGTGTTTTCGCACTGGGCTATCTCGCCCTGTACCCGGGCCTGGGTAACTACAAGGGTCTACTGGGATGGACCGCTGAGAATCAGTGGCAGGCCGAAATGCAGCAGGCCGATGCCCGTTACGGCGAGCTCTACGCCAAGTTCGGTGACACACCGGTGGCCGAACTGGCTGACAACGACGACGCCATGAAAATGGGCCAGCGGCTGTTCGCCAACAACTGTGCCGTCTGCCATGGCTCTGCAGGGCGCGGCTCCCTCGGGTTTCCCAATCTGACGGATGACGACTGGCTGTATGGCGGCGACCCGGACACCATCCTGACCACCCTGCACCAGGGGCGTAACGGCAACATGCCCGCCAAGGGCACCATGCCGGGCATGACCAATGAGCAGGTCGACCAGGTTGTAAACTACGTGCTCAGTTTCAGCGACCGGGCAAAGGACGAAGAGGCCGCTGCCAAGGGCGAGCAGGTATTCGCTCAAGCCTGTGTGGCCTGTCACGGTCAGGACGGCAAGGGTAACCAGGCCTTGGGCGCCCCGAACCTCACCGACAATACCTGGCTGTACGGCTCCACCTACGAGTGGATCAAGGAAACCGTGGTAAACGGTCGCGCAAACCAGATGCCCGCACAGGGTGACCGGCTCTCCGACGACCAGATCCAGATCCTGGCTGCGTACGTCTACAGCCTGTCCAACTGAGTACCCGGCCGGGATTCTGTCCCGGCCCGGTCTGCTCAACCCTTGGCCTGCCACCTGCGGACCAAGGCTTGAGAAGATCGCCTGCCCCCAGTCCACTGTGAATGAGGGCGCCACATCATCGGGAGGTAACGATGAGCAGTGAGATTCCGGTCAAACAGATTGACCCATCCTCTGACACCTCCGACAACAATAAAAACACCGGAACTGTCGAGCTATACGCCAGCCGCAAGAAAATCTACGTCAAAGGGGTCAAAAATGGCTTCTTTCAGCGTATCCGGAATGTCAGCCTGACAGCCCTGATGGGCATGTACTTCCTGTTCGTCTGGTTTACCGTGGATGGTCAGCCCCTGATTCTTTTCGATCTCCCGGCCCGGGAATTCCACCTCTACGGAACCACATTCTATCCCCAGGATTTCATCCTGCTGTCGGGTATGCTGATCATCGCCGCTTTCGGCCTGTTCTTTGTCACCACGCTGTTTGGTCGGGTGTGGTGTGGCTACACATGCCCCCAAACCGTTTGGACGTTTATATTCATGTGGGTGGAGGAGCGTATAGAAGGCAGCCGCAACAAGCGGATGAAACTGGACAAGGCACCCCGTTCCGCAGAGAAAATCGCCAAGAAGTCCGCAAAACACTCCGCGTGGCTACTGATTGCACTGGCCACCGGCCTGACCTTCGTGGGTTACTTCTACCCCATCCGTGAACTCATCAGTGACCTGTTCACCCTGCAGGCCAACGGTTGGGCCTATTTCTGGGTCGCGTTCTTTACGGCTGCCACCTACCTGAACGCGGGCTGGCTACGTGAGCAGGTATGTCTCTACATGTGCCCCTACGCCCGCTTCCAGTCCGTCATGTTCGACCCCGACACCCGTGTGGTGTCCTATGACCCCAACCGGGGAGAACCCCGCGGCGGACGCAAGAAAGACAGTGATCCCTCGGAACTGGGTCTCGGTGACTGCATCGACTGCGGCCAGTGCGTTCAGGTATGCCCTACCGGCATCGACATTCGCGATGGGCTGCAGTATGAGTGCATTGGCTGCGCGCTGTGCATTGATGCCTGTGACGAGATCATGGACAAGATGGAATATCCGCGCGGCCTGATTCGCTATACCACTGAAAACGAACTGGAAGGCAAGACCTCGAAGCTGATGAGGCCGCGCACCTTTGGTTACGGGTTGGTACTGCTGCTGATGATTGGCGCGATCGTATTCACAATTGCCACCCGGGTTCCGGCGCAACTCGATGTCCTGAGGGATCGAGGCGCCCTTTTCAGCTTTAACGGTGAAGGCCGGATAGAGAATACCTACACCCTCAAAGTCGCCAATATGTCGGAAGTGCCGCAAACCTTTACGATCTCGGTTTCAGGCCTGGAAGGCATCCGACTGCTAACCGATAAAACCCTGACTGTGGCGAGCAGTGAAAACCGGGCACTGCCGACGGTGGTCGATGTCGCGCCCGAAAAACTCTCGGAAAGCAACAATGCCATTGTCTTCACGCTTGAATCACAATCCGATGAATCGCTCGTTCTTGAAACCGAAAGCCGGTTTGTCGGTCCAAATCGCTGATTCCCTGACACCAATCAGGGGAACCAGCCTTGAGAGACAGCACTATGAATGAAAACGCACCCATCATTCCCTGGTACCGGCAACCCTGGCTGTGGTTCCTGCTGATATTCCCCGGCGCCGCTATTATCTGGTGCTCCATCGCCATTACAGTCGCGTTGAATACCGACAACTCCATGGTAACCGATGACTATTCCAAGGAGGGCCGGGGGATCAACATGGCGATCGCTCGCGACCAGAAAGCCGAGGACCTGGGCCTGACGGCAGATATGACGTTTGGCGAACGGGAAATCACTCTCTCCATGGATACTGACAACGGTCCTGCAAACTACCCTTACCTGATACTGAGCCTGTATCACCCGACCATGTCGGAGTACGACCGCACCATACAGTTCCGGACGATCGGAGAGGGACTGTACAGCGCCACCCTGAATCAGCCGATTGAAGGCCGCTGGTATTTTGACCTGCGTGGCCCCGACAACCAATGGCGACTAAAGGGTGAGTCCAGCCTGCCGTCGCAACGCTCCCTGAGCCTCGGTGCGGTCACAGAAGACCGCGGGTGACCCTGTTGGATTGTTATCATTGTGGTGAGCCGGCACCCGGAGCACCAGCCATCACCCTGGAACTCGAAGGGGCGTTGCGACACTTCTGCTGTCTTGGTTGCAAGGCAGTCTGTGAGACCATTCGTGCCGAAGGGCTAACCGGGTTCTACCAGTTCCGTACCGAGCCGGCCGTCACTCCGAAGGCACTCAGCGATTCCGAGCGGAACCGGATCCTCGAAGTGGATCATCCCCTGGTTCAGAAGTCGTTTGTATCTCCCGTTACCGCTGGCCAGGAAGCCACATTGCTTGTAAGCGGCATCACCTGTGCTGCTTGCATATGGTTGCTGGAGAACCACATGGCCAGGCAACCGGGCGTGGTGTCGTTTTCCGTCAATCACAGCACCCAACGCGCGCGGCTGGTCTGGAACCCGGAGCACTCAAAACTCAGCCAGTTACTGATTGCCGTCCATGAATTGGGCTATCGTGCCCGCCCCTATCAGGCCGATGAGGCCGAAAAAGCCCTGAAAGCCGAACATCGCTCCGCATTGATCCGCCTTGCCGTCGCGGGGATAGCCTCGTTCCAGAGCATGATGCTGGCCTTTCCGCTGTATTTCGAACTGGTGAATGACCTGTCGCCAGAGTTTGTCAGTTTTTTCCGCTGGTTCAGTCTTCTGGTCGCCACCCCCGTTGTCCTTTACAGTGCTCGTCCGTTCTTCACTAACGCATTCAGGGATCTTCGCAGCCATCACCTGACCATGGACGTGCCGGTGGCTACTGCGATTGGCCTGGCCTATATCGCCAGCGCCTGGGTGACTGTGTTTGGTGGTGAGGAAGTCTATTTTGAGTCCGTCTGCATGTTTACCTTTTTCCTGCAGCTCGGTCGCTACATCGAAATGCAGGCCCGTTACCGCGCCGGACTGACAGGCAACGCACTGGCCGGTTTCCAGCCCATGGTCGCCAACCGCATCCGGGGGGACGGCAGTGACATTGTGGCCACCCATGACCTGGCTGCCGGCGACATTATCCGCATCCGGCCTGGCGAGACATTGCCCGCTGACGGCGTCATCGTCAGCGGCCACTCCACCCTTAACGAAGCAGCGTTGACCGGTGAATATCTGCCGGAAACCCGCAGCGAGGGTGACCCCGTCCATGCTGGCAGCATCAACGGCGAGAACCCGTTGGACATTGAGGTTCGCCGCGCCGGCGCACAGACGAGGCTGTCCGGCATTTTGCGGGTGCTGGACCGGGTGCAGGCTGAGAAGCCACCCGTTGCGCTGGCGGCCGATCGAATTGCCGGCGTGTTTATCAGCCGTGTGCTGATTCTGGCCCCACTCATCTGGATTGGCTGGTGGCTGGCCGGCGCCGATAATGCCTTCGACATTACGCTCTCGGTACTGGTAGTGACTTGCCCCTGCGCCCTGTCACTCGCCACTCCAACGGCAATAACGTCGGCGACCATGAGGCTTCGCAAGCTGGGCATCCTTCCGACACGCGGACACACTCTGGAATCCTTGAACACCATCGACACGGTGATTTTCGATAAAACCGGTACCCTGACCCGAGGTGAGCTTAGCCTGTTGGATACCCAAACCTTCGGTAACCTTGATGCGGATCGGTGCCGGCAACTGGCAGCCAGCCTGGAGAACCATTCGGAACACCCAATCGCCAGGGTGTTTCACGGGATACCCAGTGACGCCGCCAGGCAGGTACAAAACCACCTGGGTGGTGGTCTCTCGGGACAGGTAGACGGGGCTCCTCTCTATATTGGCCACCGGGGTTTTGTGGAAGACAAGGTGGGTAGCCCGGCGCCCGAAGCCGACACCGCCCATGGCATCGAGATATGGCTGGCCACGAGCCACGAATGGCTGGCCCGGTTCACACTGGACGACGAACCCAGGCCGGATGCAAGAGAAGCCGTCCAGGCCCTGCAGAATGCAGGACTGCGCACTATCCTGCTCAGCGGTGACCGCTCAGGACACGTTGAGCAGATAGCGGGCAGACTCGGCATTGATGAAGCCATCGGCCAGGCCTCACCGGAAGAGAAACTCCGTGTACTGGAGAACCTCCGCGACCAGGGTCACCACATCATGATGGTGGGCGATGGCCTCAACGACCTGCCCTCCATGGCCGGTGCGGGTGTGTCCGTAGCCATGGGAAGCGCTGCCGATCTGACCCAACTCAAGGCCGATGCAGTGCTGTTGAGCGGGCAGTTAACGCAACTGTCCGAAGCCCTGAAAGCCGGCCGGGACACACGCCGCGTCATCCGCCAGAACATGGCCTGGGCACTGGCCTACAATGTCTGCGCCCTGCCGCTGGCAGCAGCAGGCCTGGTGCCACCCTGGCTGGCGGCCATCGGCATGTCCCTCAGCTCGTTGGTGGTGGTACTCAATGCCATGCGACTTGGTAGGCAGCGAGGCAACCCGGTATCTCAAACCCCGGCGGTTGGCGCCGAAGCAACGTCCTGATACCGTGAACACTGAATCACCCAATACGTCTGAGGTAGTCCTGTGCAAATCGTAATGATCCTGGTTCCGGTCATGCTGATCCTGGTGGCACTAGGCGTCCTGCTGTTCTCCTGGGCCGTCAAGAACGGCCAATACGATGACCTTGATGGACCGGCCCATCGCATCCTTTATGACGATGACAAAGACATGATCCCGGACGACGCCAAACAGCCCAAGCAGGACGCCAACTCTGCCGAGGAGCCGGGCGACAGCCACAAATCCTGATGGGCGAAGAACTTTACCTGAGTTATTCCAGCGCCTTCCTGATTGGCCTGCTCGGCAGCACCCATTGCCTGAGTATGTGCGGGGGGATCAGCGCGTCCCTGTCCATGGCACTGCCTGTTGGCCGGGGCTTCCGTGTTCGCCAGACCGCCATGCTGCTCGCCTTCAATGGCGGGCGGATTGGCAGCTATGCGGCGATCGCCGCCCTGATCGCGCTGCTGAGCACCAGCGCCTCGGCCTATTGGACGCAACTTGGCCCGATACTTCGAACAATGGCGGGGATACTGCTGATCCTGATGGGACTGTCCATGGGGCAGTGGTGGCAAGGCATCCGCTACGTGGAACGCATCGGTGCCCCGGTCTGGAAGCGACTATCACCGCTCACCGCCCGAGTGCTCCCGGTGCATCATTTTCACCAGGCGCTCACCCTTGGCGCACTCTGGGGCTGGTTGCCCTGCGGGCTGGTCTACAGCACCCTGGGCTGGGCCGCCCTGCAACCCTCGGTGGGTAGCGCCGCCACCACCATGTTATTCTTCGGCCTCGGTACCCTACCATCCATGCTGGCCACCGGTTACGCCGCCACCTGGATACGAAAACTGCGGGAACACCGACACTTTCGGCAGCTCGCCGGACTGCTGCTGATTGGTTTCGGTATCTGGACCCTTCCTGTCACCGCCCTTCTGCACACAGGTCACGGATAGACAAGGGCCGGCCTAGCGGCTCGAACCGGTCAGATATTGAGTACGTCCAGGCGTCCGAAATCGGGTGTTTGTGGCTCGACAGTCCCGGCACTTTGGCCCGATGCAGAATGGCGCTGACCCTCTCGAAAATCGTACAGGGCGGTATCGGCAAGGTGCGACGGTTCAACGTTGCACATGGCCCGGAACATGGTTTCCAGCCGCCCCGGGTGCTGCTTGTCCCAGGTCTGGAACATGTCCTTGATCACCTGACGCTGCAGGTTTTCCTGGGAACCGCAGAGGTTGCAGGGAATGATCGGGAACTCGCGCAAGCGCGCATAACGGGCAATGTCTTTCTCGCGACTGTATGCCAACGGGCGAATCACCGTGTTCCGGCCGTCGTCACTGTGAAGAACCGGTGGCATGGATTTCAGCTTGCCGCCATAGAACATGTTCAGGAACAGCGTTTCCAGAAGATCATCCCGGTGGTGCCCCAACGCAATCTTGGTAACACCGTGCTCTTCCGCAAAATTATAGAGAATTCCACGACGTAGGCGGGAACAAAGTCCGCAGGTGGTCTTCCCTTCCGGCACTTTTTCCTTAACAATACTGTAGGTGTCCTTCTCGATGATGTGATACTCAATATCAAGAGCCGAAAGGTATTCAGGCAGCACTTCCTCCGGGAAGCCGGGCTGCTTCTGGTCCAGGTTCACGGCAATCAGCTCAAAGCGCACCGGCGCGCTTTTCTGAAGATTCTGAAGGATATCGAGCATGGCATACGAGTCCTTGCCACCAGACAGGCAGCACATGACTTTATCACCCGCCTCGATCATCGAGAAATCAGCAATCGCCTGCCCCATTTCCCGGCGCAGGCGCTTCTGCAGCTTGTTCAGTTCCAGTTTCTGCTTGCGCTCCGCTTCAGGAGCCTGGGCGGTTTCGGAGTTGGCGGTTATAGCTTCGGGCATAGGAAAACGTCGTTCATAAGGTCAGTGAGCGTCGGATTATACGCGTGCAAAAGTTCCAGGGACAGGATACAGACATGGATATGTTAGACACAAAATCGGAAGCCACTGGTAAACGCGAATTCAACCGTATTCGCAATCGCAGTGCCATACTTGACGCAGCGCGGGAATGCTTCCGTGAACGCGGATACGACAACTCCACCATCCGCGATATCGTACGTCGCACTGGTCTCGCGGCGGGCACGTTCTACAACTATTTCTCCAGCAAGCAGGACATTTTCGCGGCCCTGCTGGCAGACTTTTTAAGTGGCCTGAATCACAATCTCGCTGAGTGCCGAAAGTCCGCCAATTCCGCCGAAGACTTCATCTACTTTGCGTATCTGTCGCTGTTTCGGGCCACCGCAAGCGACCCATTGGTTTACGAGCTCGCGCATCGTAACGACCGTGCCATTCGTGAACTGTTCGGCTCGGACATACTCGGGCTTGCCATGCTTTCCCTCGAGGACGATATCAAAAACGCGGTTGAACGCGGCGTGTTGCCGAAGATGGACGAAGAATACCTGTGCGCTGCCTTTTTCGGTGTGGGTTATGAGCTTAGCCTGCGACTGGCCTACCGCGCCCACGACCGGCCCGCCGAGGCTGAGGCCGAAGCCAGGAACGCCACCCGGTTTGCGACCAACCTGTTTCTGAAGGGGCTGGACCGGGACGTGCCTCTTCCGTAACGGCGCCCTCTCGCCTAACATTGGGACATGAATCGACCCGATACCGCAACACAGGGCGCAACGGCACTGGATGCTGACGCTCCCAATGAGACGCTAAACTTTCAGATTCAGCACCTGCTGGTTGCCACTGAGCATATCCTTCGTCGGCACCCAGCCGGAATCAACGAACTGGGCCTTATCAAAACCCTGCAAAAGCCGCCCTGGGAGTTGATCAGTGAGGTTAACTTTGGCGAACCGGACAAGCTCTATCCGGTTCATTTCCTGCTGTTCCATGTGCTGTACCGGCTACGGGATCAGCTCGCCACCGGCGGAGAAACCCTGACCATTTCGCCACTGGTGATTCAACTGCGGAAAAGTTCTGTGGTGGCAGGCGCAGGCGTGCCCGACCGCATGGACGAGTTGCGGAATTTCTACCTGGACCTGTCCAAGTACGAACTGCCGGAAGACGCCATAAACCGGATGATGGACGATTTCTGGGCCGGGCGCAGTGGCAACCGACCCGCCGCCACAGAGGCGCGTGAAGCCGCAGCCGTCCTCGGCTTTGATACTGTTCCCCCTGGATTTGACGACGTCAAACAGCGCTTCCGGCGAGCGGTTATGCATGCGCATCCGGACCGGGGCGGTGAAACCGAAACCATCCAGGACCTGAACCAGGCCTTCGCCGTGCTCAAGGCACATTTTCGGACCTGATTGCACCGGAATTCCCGATTTCAAGGACACTCCAATGGCACCAAAAATGATGACCCGATCTCTCCTGCTCTTGCCCATCGCTGCGTTCACGCTGGCTGCCAATGCCGATCTGGTAGTGCTTCAGTACCACCATGTCAGTGACTCGACGCCGTCATCCACCAGTACGTCGGTATCCCTGTTCCAGGGCCAGTTGGATATGATTGAAAATCTCGGGCTGGAGGTCGTTCCGCTCGAATCGGGGACCCGCGCAGCACTGGCGGGTGAGCTGAGCGACAGGTCCCAGATTGCCATCACCTTTGATGATGCCTACGAATCCGTCTACTCACAGGCGGCGCCAGCCCTGCAAGAGCGGGGGTATGAGTACACCATATTCGTCAATACCGAGGCAGTGGGCAGCCATGGCTATATGACCTGGGATCAGTTGCAGGAAGTCAGAGACCGCGACGGTGTGACCATCGCCAACCACAGCAAAGACCACGGCCACCTTGCAAAACGCCCTGGAGAATCCGATAGCGACTGGGAGGCACGTGTCGATCGCAGCCTGGATGGGGCACAGGAAACACTCTCCGAAAAACTGGGGATCAACGTTCCGATGTTTGCCTATCCCTACGGCGAGTTTGACGAGGCGTTATTACGCAAGATTGAAGCACGCGGCTGGCTCGGCTTTGGACAGCAATCCGGTGCCATTGGGGAGACTTCAGCTGCCACAAGTCTGCCCCGATTCCCGGTGGCGAACGCCTACGGACAGCTCAACAGCCTTGAAGACAAATTACGTAGCAAGGCTCTGCCAGTCGATGCCAGCCAACTGCCGGACGGCGTTATCTCAGAGAATCCGCCTACCCTCTCGTTTACCGTACCGAACACCATCAGCATCGACCGGTTGAGTTGCTTTGCCTCCGGCCAGGGGCGCGTAGATTTCCAGGTATCAGGTGGAGACAACGTCATTCTCAAGGCGCCGAGAAGCTTTAACAGCCGCCGTTTTCGCTACAACTGCACCCATCCGGCACCCGATGGCAGCTATTATTGGCTGTCCCAGCAATGGCTTGACCTGAGCCAGCCGGAAGACTGAACGTCACTCGCCAGCGCGGGAGAGACTGAGCTCACCAGTACCGATGTGAGGGATGGCCTTGGGGCCGTACTTGTCCTCGATAACCGTCTGCCCCGCCAGATCCGCCTCGCGGGTGAAAATCACCATCCAGCGCTCACCCCGGCTCGGGAACACCGGAATGTAAGCGTGAAGGTAGCCGTACTGATACCAGGATTCAGGCACATAGCTAGCCACCAGGTCGGTCACGATTCGAACGGGGGCGAACGAGGCATCAAGAAAAGCCACCGAGGGCACAAACATTCCGTCGTGGTTGAACGACCTGATGTGGAGGATGAAATCGGTGTATTGATCCGCCGGCGGCAGTCTGACCAGACGGTAACGGCTTTCACCCGTGCTGAACGAATAGCGGGGGGCGTTGTCACCCATGGATACCCCGAATTCACGACCTTCCTGCCATTGCTCAGGCTCCGACCGTTCCAGCGCCTGGCAGCATTGCCCCGCCCATTGCTGGAAAAAACTTTCCTCTCCGGGATCAATTCCCAGGACCGCCATGGCTTCGGGGTCAGCATCTTCCGGCAGCCCCGGCGACTCCACGGTTTCTCCCGATTGGTGGATACTGGCCTCCGTCAGTTGAATCGGCGGCTTGATACGCCCCTTCACGACAGCGGTCCGGGTATCCGGCTGGTAGTAGCTGACACGAAGGTTGCCCTGGGCATCACGCCAGGTGAAATAAGGCTTGGGTTCGCCCGGACGAACATAACCGTCTTTTTCGAGCTGATTGCCATCGGGGTAGTTCTCGAGGTTGTACTCCTGATGATACCTGCTAGATGCGTCATCTTCAGGTGTGGATGATTCGGCGGAACTGGCCCTGCCGTGATCATCCGTTGCTTCTGTGTACTCGCTGTCATCACTTTCACCGGAGCCCTGCGGTATCGGCGAATGCCGTACCCGCCCCTGCTCGTCCACCCAGGTGAAATACCCTTCACGGCTTCCGGACGAGTCGGAGCCTGACAACTGGCAACCATTCAGCGCCAGCGTCAGGCAAGCAACAAACACATAACGGCATTTCAACATCGGGGCAAAACACCCTGTTCGTAAACGCGTTTGCGTCAGAATTTGGTACGGAAACTGAGACCTGCCGTGACAACCCGTAGCGAGGTTTTCACATCCAGCCCCGCGTAGGGGTTGTAGATGATATTGGTAATATTGTCACAGTTTAGGTTACAACTGCCGTTGGCAGGAATCGTTTCTATGGATTGCAGATAGCTCAGGTTCATGTCGATCTCAGTATCCTTATCCCACCGATACCCCATACCAATACTGTAGAGATTTGCACCGCCGAACGGCGCCATAATCTGGCGCTGGTCATCGGGAATCACCGAATCCCGGATTTCCACACCCGCGCGCAGGTCCAGACGGGACGACGCATGGAACTCCAGCCCAAAACCCCAGTTCCACTGATCGGTAAAACCGAGAGGCAACCTCAGTGTGTTGGGAGTGGCGTTCTGGGGTGACAAAATCCGCGCGGCGTTCAGGAACTCCAGGTTGCGGTCAAAGCGGAACACAAACGCGTCCCACTGTTTGTAATCCGTCCACCCCACATCCACGTTCACGGTCAATTTGGGATGAACATCGAGACTGATACCGGTCTGGAAGTGTTGGGGATAGGTCAGATCCATGGACACGTTACCCGCTTCCCTTGGAGCACCGGAAGGTAGGCTGAGAATCGCCGACGTGATGGCGCCCAGTACGGAGCCGTTCACACTCTGCCAGAAGCCAGACCAATCATCCGTGTACTCGATCTCGAAAGTACCCTTCATGTTCATGTCGGCTTCTGAGGTATAGCTTGCCCCCCAGCTGAACCACTCGTTCGGCTCCCACATGACCCCAAGCGCATAGGTGGGCGACAGGGTTTCCTGCACATTGATGCTCAACGCGCCAATGTCGTCCCACGGCCCCACGTTACCCCCACAGAGGGCAAGCCACGGCTGCAGGGGTTCATCCCCGCTTTCACAGTTGAACGCATCCTGGAGCACCTCGGCGACACCCAGCAGCATGTTGGGCGCGCGCATGTACTGGTCCGCCGCAATCCCCATGTGCGACAAATGGATGCCGGCACCCACCGACCACTCATCGTTGATCTTGTAACCGACGGTTGGCGATAGATAAGTTGTCCGCTGCAGTGCCGTTGCCTGCGGCATGTAGCGCCCCGGGTCGTCCTTCTCGCGATAGAAACCGGCGGCCAGGGGCAAGTAGAAGGCGTTGCCAAAGGTCAGCTTCGACCCCGGCGGGTTAATGCTGATACCAGCAGACGGAGCGATGGCGGGGCCAGGCGGCGCCCGCAATATGCCAAATCCCGGAAGATACAGGGCCACGTTGTTGGTATGGCTGTGCTTGTTCGCGACCGGGTCACGCTGTTCGCCGGTGAGCGGGTCGGTTTCCAGGCCATCGATGCCGAAAATCTCGTAGCCATCCGGGGCGTGGAAATCGGCGTCAATGTCGAGGTAGACGCTCATCAGGTTAACTTCAAGCTGACGTCCATCCAGCTTGGTCAGCCCCGCCGGGTTGTAATGGATCGCCATAATGCCGGGCGGATCGGCCGTCACGGCGTTCCCCAGAGCCAACGCCTTGGGATGAATGGTCAGGTTCTGTGCCAGCTGCGCCTCGACACCACAGGTCACCGAGGCTGCCATCATAGCAGCGGCAATCTGTCTCTTGTGGCTGGTTATTCCCATGAAATCTTCCCTTCCCGTAAAACGTCAGAGGCTGAACTCACTCTTTGAGACCTGAGAATTTGATGGGCAGGGACACGCCCAGCGAGAAATCAGGTGCGTCTTCGGTAAGGCCAATACCAAGGCTGGTGTTCACGATGGTGGTATCACTCACGCGAGTACCGAGCGACATACTGAGGAAACCGCTCATCTGGTCCTGGGCAACAGCCTGGGTGCCGTCGCTAAAGGACAGGATGGTCTGATCGGTATAACTCAGTTGGGCGGAAATGCTGAGGGAAATATCATAGGACAGTGAATAGGCGAACCCAGCGGAACCGGACAGTCCGAAACCGGGCTCAATTTCCTGCAACACACGGGCACCCCGGACTTGCTGTAGACCAGTTTCGGGGATGTTGTAAGTGGCACTGGTAGAGCCGAACACAACCACTGGGTCCAGTACCTTTGAGAAACTCACGCCGCCGGCAATCGAGTAGTACCCGCTACCAGTGGACAGTTGCTCATCGATATCGATTTCATAAGGACTGACGCCCGTCTTGGACGTTAAAGTGCCGAAGACCGTGGTGGACATCTTGCCCGGAACATAGGCGAAGGGCTGCCAGCGTGCAGTCGCAGAGATGTCTCCGAAATCGTAGATGTTCAGCTCATCCTGGGTATCGTATTTCACCACCAACGGCACCCGCGTGCCCACGGTCAGGTTATCCAACAAGCCATAGTCGTAGGAGAACGCATTGGTAAAGTTGTGGGTCGCGGACGGCACCACGTCGAGATTGCGGACCGATCCATCGGTAATGGCCAGGTCGAGACGCTGATCACCGGTGTAGGAGTAATCGAACGAATAGTTCAGGGAATGGGTGCCCTTCTTCTGCAGCGAATAGCTGGTCTCGGCCGCCTGGAACACCTCTTCCAACTGCTTGGATGAATCCTCGTCACCCTCCTGTCTTGCAAGCGCCTCCCTCGCCTCGTCTACGTTTCCTTCCTGCGACAATGCCATGGTTGGTAAAAGGCCAGTCACGGAAAAAAGGATAAAACCTCGCACTAACCAACGATTCATCCTGACTCCCTTATTTCTAATTGTATTGGTTCCTGTGTGCCGGCTTTGCGCCCGGCACGTTAATGGCGCCGGTAAAACAGCTGCTTCCGGGTGTTCTCAACACTGCCATCCGGATTATTCTTCTGGCGCTCCAGCATGTTTCTGATCCTGCGTTCCGTGGATTCATGAAATTCCGGTAACTTCTGCAAGGCCAGCAAGGTCATGGTCTGGTCATCGACAAACCGTAGGTCTTCTTCTTTTAACTCCAGATAGTCCAGCGGCTTGTCACTGCCGGGAAATACAATAAAGAGCACGTTGTCGTCCCAGGTCTCTTCAAACTGGGCAAGCGTGAAGGAGATGTTGCCGACCGCCGGATCAGCGAGATAAACCCGGCCATCACGAATGGTCCGCAGCACCACAAAGTGTTTGAAACCCGCGTGCTGAATGGGAACGATGGCCGGGTGATCGAGGTCAATCAGATCATCAATCGTGGCGCGGAACCCGCCGGAGGGATAACCAAGGGCAGTGACCAGGCGTTTCATGTCGAGCATGGAAAAGGCGCGGCGCTGCACAATCCGTTCACTTTCGCCGTAGTGAAGCAGCCCCTCCATGACTTGCCGCTCACCAAGGTTTCTACCGAGGTAAAAATTCAGAACCGTGGTCAACGCAGCGCTACCGCAGCTGTAGTCGTAAGCCTGACGAACGATGTTGCGGAACTTCTGCTCAACAAGTGGTTCGACGCGAGTGTCCGTCCGCAACTCAATGGGGCTGGTATCGAAATCCTGCTCAATCACAATGGTGCCCTGTTCATAAGGCTCCACGACGACCGCCTCCTGGGCCATAGTGAAAGTGAGGATGGATCCGGCGAGTACCAGCAGCATGGTCAGACGAAGTCCCTGTTATTATTAGACATCACGTTTTCCGAGTTACATCTTGTTACGGTAAGATACCGAAATCGCTAACGCCTTAAAGATAACTGTGCCTCAAATCTGCCGCTGCAGAAGGGGCCCTCCCTGCCGGTTTTGAGAACTGGTTCATGCCCCTCAAATCGCAACAACGGGAAGTTGACGCAGAGCAACAAAGCCGGTATCACATTCCTTGCTACTGTCTGACACCAATTACTGAAGATCCTGATGACAACAACACTGAATCCGGGACAACTGACGTTCATCGCTGCCAAAAACCAGAGCCCACAACCACCACCCGCCCTTTTACACCGGGAAAAATTCAACGACCTTCTCCACGGCCTGGAACCGGTAAGTCTGCTGCTGGTGCATGCACCCGCCGGCTATGGCAAAACCACCACCGTGGCGGATCGTCTTGGGGCACTGGAGGCCACCAGCGCCTGGTACCGCCTGGAAGTCGGCGACAACGACCCGGCCCGATTTGCAGGCTATCTGGCCAAGGCACTTGAGGTTGCAGCTCCCGGCAGTTGCAAGGCCACGCTGCGGAAGTTGCAGGAGAAGGGGTACGACGATCTGGAGAGTTTTCTCACCGACCTTCTCGCCGAGCTTCCACTGGACGGGCTGGACGGTGAACCGCTGTACCTGGTGCTGGACGACTATCACCTGATTGAGAACGAGGTCATACACAACGCACTGCGCTTCCTGCTGCGGCATCAACCTGCCTGCCTGACTCTCGTCCTGATCACCCGGACGGTGCCACCCATTGGCGTCGCGCAACTGAGGATGCAGGGACGGATGGCCGAGATCACCTCACGGGATCTGGCCTTTGGTGCAGACGAAGCACAGAGCTACTTTGACAGCCGATTGCCGTTCGAAATTTCGCGGGAAAGCATCGAGCGGGCTGTCAGGCGGGTTGAAGGCTGGGTGTCGGCACTCCAGCTTCTGTCCGCATCCGCACTGACCAGCATCGAATTCAACGATTTTGTGGATCAGCTCGAGTACGGCAACCAGCACATCTTTGACTACTTTGACGAACTGGTTGGGCAGGGGCTGACGGAACAGCAGCGAACTTTCCTGCTGCGCACCAGCATACTGGACCGCTTCAACGCGCGAATGGTCATGCGGGTAATGGACGACAGCAACGGCCAGGCCTTGCTCAGCGGCCTTCTCTCCATGGGGCTGTTTATAACGCCCGTGGACAATTCCGCCCTGTGGTTCCGCTACCATCCGCTGTTTTCCGTCTACCTCCAGCACCTTTTGAGCTGCACGACTGAAGAGAACCGGCAACAGCTGCACCAGCGGGCCAGTGACGCCTGGTTGGAACTGGACCACGCCGAAGAGGCCGCCCGCCACGCCATCGCCGCCGACGATGCGGACCGTATCACCCGCGTACTGACCATTCACGGCCGCAAGTTTTTCACCGAAGGCCAGTTTATACTGCTGCAGCGATGCCTCGACGCCCTGCCCCAGGATATCATTGCCCAGGATCCGACACTGACACTGCTCAGGGCCTGGGTTGCCCAGGGCCAGTACAAGTTTGACGAAGTTGAAAACTGGTTGTCGGCTGCGGAAACCCGCCTGGAAGCATCCATGACGGAAGACACACAGCGCGCCGTACATGGTGAGTTCAGTGCGATTCGCGCCCAGGTTGCCATGAATTACGGGGATGGGGAACGTGCCCTGGCCCTCGCCCGCGAGGCCATCGACCAGGAAGCCCGCTTCCTGCCCACATCCCGCGTGGCGGCGGCCTCCGTTATTGGGGAGGCTCTGTTTGTACAGGGCGAACTGGAAGAAGCCCTCGCCCGCATGCAGGAAACCGAACACCTCGCCCGGGCACACCAGGCCCACCAGAACGTGCTCTGGGCCCTGTGTCAGCAGTCTGAAATCAGCGTTGCCATGGGCTTGTTGCAGAAGGCCTACAACATCCAGGAACGGGGCTTCCAGTACGCCGAGGAGAACCACCTCAACCACCTGCCAATACTGGAATTCCTGTTCCGCATCCGCAGTCAGATCATGTGGGAATGGCACCATCTGGAAAATGCTGAGCGGTGTGCGCTCCAGGGCATCGAGATCCTGGAAGCCCAGGGGGAACGCTGGTACGTGCAAAGCTATACATCGCTGGCCAAAGTGGCCCACGCCAGGGGCCGACAAAGCCTGTGCGCGGACTACATCGCCAAGATGCAGAAAATGCTCGCCTCCGGGGACTATCATCTGGACTGGGTCGCCAATGCACATGCCACCATGCTCGCCTACTGGGATGCGGTTCGGGACCGGGAAGCCATACAACGTTGGCTTACCATCGCCCCGCCCGTCGACCCCACCACGGCGACCAACCACTTCAATCAGTGCAACGGTCGCAACCGGGCACGGGCATACATGAGCCTGGGGCTGTACAGCAAGGCCCAGCCCCTGCTGACTGGACTGCAAGCCGTAGCGGAACAGGTGGGGCTCAAAACCGACCTCAACCGCAACCATATCGCCCTGGCGCTGCTTTACTGGGACACCGAAGATCGCGAGAACGCCCTGAAGCACATGGTCGCTGCGCTCCAACTGGCCAGCACTACCGGGGCGGTTGGCAGCTTCCTGCGTATGGGTAAGGTATTGATCGTGATCCTGAAAGCGCTGATCAACGATGAAGCGATTGACGGAATGGAACTGCAGCGCGCCGAACGCCTGATCCAGTTGGCTCAGCAACAACGGGATTTCAGCCGCGCCATCCGGATTTCACTGGACGAAGCCATCATTCAGGATATTATCGACCGGCCGGATGTGCCGGAACTGATCCGCACATCTCCCCTTACCCGCCGGGAATGGCAGATACTCAGCCTGATCCACGCCGGCCTGTCGAATGACCAGATCGCCGAACACCTGAAAGTCGCCTCCACGACGGTGAAGACGCACATCCGCAGCCTCTACCAAAAGCAGAACATCAGCCACCGGTCAGAGGCCATTGAACTGGCCAAAGACCTGCTCAGCAAGATTCAGGGGGAGTGATAACGGTTCAGTCTTCGGCACACTTCACGCAGACAGTGGTGTAGGGCAATACCTGCAGGCGCCGTGGATCGATGTCTTCGCCGCACCCTTCACATTCGTCCCCGAGCCCTTCAGCAAGGCGTTCAAGGGCGTGTTCGATCTGGGCCAGCTCGTTGCGGGTTTCTGTCTCCAGCGAATCGACCACTTCGTCATTCTGGGTCTGTACGGCCTGTTCTTCGAAGTCTTTCTCCAGCGCGCCACCCTGGCGATGCTGGTGGGCTTCATACTTTGACAGGCGTGCCTTAAGGTCAGCACGCAGGGTTTCCAGTTCCGATTTGCGATTGCTCATTGGGTGGGGCCTCCCCCGTCGGTTCAATTCCGAATGGTGACTTACTACAGTAAAGCATAAGACAGACAGTCAATCGCAGCACCACGTGGAATATGTCACTATTCCCGGCTTTATGATTAACGGAGAGACACACCATGCTCTACACCACGGTAGCGGCCCTGGCGGCTGCACTCGTTCTGTTCACCTGGTTGGGACTGCGGGCTCGCCTGGCCGATGGCGGCCTGGATGATTTCGTGACGGCCCGCAACAGTCAGGGCGCACGGGCACTCGGGCTATCCTTCCTGGCATCGGGCATGGGCGGCTGGATACTCTTCGCGCCCCCGGAAGTCGGCGCCCTGGTGGGGCCAGTGGCACTGGCCGGTTACGCCCTCGGCGCCGCCCTGCCCTTTATCGTGTTTGCTTTCTGTGGCCCGGCCATCCGGCGCTACCTGCCTCAGGGCCGCAGCATTGGTGAGTTTGCCCAGGCCTGCTATGGCACATCGGTTCGCCGCTACGTGTCGCTCATCTCCGTGCTCTACATGCTGTGTTTCCTCACCGCCGAACTCACCGCCATCGGCGCCATCACCTCATTGTTGTCGGGCGTGAATGGGAACCTTGCGGTGCTTGGCGTGGCCGTTGCCACACTCATATACACCACCTGGGGTGGCCTGCGAGCCAGCATCGTCACGGACCAGTGGCAGGCGTTCCTGCTGATCGGGCTACTGGCCATTGTCGGATTCGTGGCAATGGACCGGCTACCGGCACTGCAAATGGCTGACGCCCCCTCCGCGCCAGTAGGCAGTGCCCTGGGCGTTGCCCTGACACTGGTGATCGCCGTAACCGCCGCCAACCTGTTTCACCAGGGCTACTGGCAGCGTCTGTGGTCCGCCCGTGATACCTCGGCATTACGTAGCGGCGCCTTGTTGGGCGGCCTGGTGACTATTATCGTGGTTGCCGTGGTCGGCGGCTTGGGCATTGCCGCTGCCATGAGCGGGGCAGATCTCGGTTCCCCACCCATTCCCTTCTTTGCGTTGTTGTCTGGCGCTCCCGCCTGGCTGACCATTCCCGCCTTGGTGCTGGCCCTTACGTTAGTCGCCTCGTCCGTGGACACACTCCAGAACGCGCTCGCCTCCCTGGCGGTAACCGAGAAACAAGGGCTCTCTATAACATCGGCACGATGGGTGACCGTCATCCTGATGATTCCCGTGGTGATTGTGGCACTCCAGGGTGTATCCGTACTGAGGCTGTTCCTGATTGCGGACCTGCTCTGCGCGACGGCGGTGATACCGGTATTGATGGGGCTGTGGAAGCGAATGACCACCACCGCAGCGGTGTTCGGTGGCCTTGCAGGCCTGGCGGGAGCGGTTATTCCTGGTTGGGTGACCGGTGGCAGCCTGACGGCAGGCCTTATTGCCGCCAGCTTCCCCGGGGGCATCCCTACCCTGGCGCCCTTCCTTGGTGCCCTGGCCGCTTCGGCTGTGGTCAGCGTGGCGATAACGCTGGTTTGGGGGCGGAACAGGCACTGAAAACTGATCGTTCCGACCATGATTTCTGGCAATACAACGAATACCCGGTTAACTCTATTCGTATCATTAGGTTAGCCGGGCCTCAGATAACATGGATAGTGGTCGTGGGGACTGATGGCTGCACATGGCTTAGCCTGCAAACATCAACTAAGCTTTTCCATAATTAATGAAGAAAGCCGCCAATACATTTGTATAACGCGCTGATACTCATCATCGAATAACCTTGGGACCGCAGTACGAGGCTTGGCAGTTCTGTCCTCGATATCGTTCTATCCGTGTACCCAATAGCCCGCCCCTTGCTGTCCCGGTGGACTTTTGATCGACATGGCCTATGCGGTCCAACACTTCCCGCGAGGGAGGATCGGAGGACTTGATCATGCCAGCACACTCTTCATTTCATAACGAAGGACAAGACCCAACTTCCTCCAGCGGAACCGAAAACCTCAGCGACATTTTCACGTCCTTTTTCGAGATTGAGGTCGCCACCACCGAGGAATTGACCAATAAAGTCTTTGAACTCCGGTACCAGGTTTACTGTATCGACAGAGCTTTTGAAAATCCGGGTCAATTTCCCGACAAAAGGGAGCATGATGCTTACGACCCGCGCTCGGCTCATGCCTTGATTCGGCACAGGAGAACCGGAGATAGCATCGCGGTTGTTCGACTCGTCCTGGCGGGCGATAACCCGGAGCAGTCGGACTTCCCGATGGGGGGGCAATGTATCCATAGAATGAGCCAGCAAGCCCAGGACACCATTGCGGCGACTCCCCGGCAGCACATGGCCGAGATTTCCAGAATGGCGGTCAGTCGGGAATTTCGCCGGCGCCTCAACGAGTATGAATCACCCACTGGTGTTACCGACCAGTCCAGCTACGCCGATGCCGAGGGCGGTAGGCGCGCCATGCCCTATATCAGCCTGGGCCTGTTCGCCGCTATCCTGCGGATGTCGGTCAAACACGATATCACACACTGGATGGCGGTAATGGAGCCAGCCCAACTGCGTCTGTTAAAGCGTTTTGGTGTGGAGTTTGACCACGTTGGACCGCTAATGGAGTTTCACGGCCTCCGCCGGCCCGCTTTCACCGAAGCGGCATCCCTGATCGATGGCATCCTCCAGCGCCGCCCGGATGTCTGGGAGTTGATCACCGAATCAGGTCGTTATTTGCCCCCTATACCCGCAAACCGGTGAAGTAGACAGGGTCATCAGGTCGCCAGCAGCTTGTTGGTGTAGCCAATGACGTCCGCTCAACCAGACAGCAGTTCGATCGGGTAACGAATAGTCGTCCTGTCGACACCCGGGCGGGCGCCGAAATCCACCAGCCGCAGGCGGTTGCAGATTTTCTTTTCAAGGGCTGGCTCGTTCAGGGTGGATTCCACCACCGAGCAGCTTGAGACCGCCCCATTCTCTTCAATCACCAGTTCTGGCGTTACGCTGCCCTGCAGTGAGGGCTTGCGGCGCAGTTCGCGGTTGTAGATGCTGTAGATGGCCGACTTGTTGGCGTCCATGGTGCGGCGGAGCTCTTCGCGGCTGCGCTTGCTGGCAGCGGCCTGTTGCTCACGCTCGGCGGCTTTCGCCTGGGCGACCACTTCTTCCGCTTCCTCTACCTGGGCTCGTTGCCGTTCCGCCAGCGCAACCTCGCGGGTTTCGCGGGTCAGGCCGGATTCATCCACGCCGGAGCTGCGGCCGGTGTTAGCCTTTTGTGCCAGGGTATCACCCGTCTTGCGGGCGATTGGTTCGGCCGTTGTGACGGTGGCCGGTGTATCCAGTTTGACGGATTTACCCAGCGCACTCAGCTTGGAGAGCTCATCGCCCATGGCGAGGATACCGGTATTTTTTGCCTTTTCCCGGGCTTTTTCGACATCCTGCTGCGTTGGCTCCGGCTTCTCCGCCACCTGGGGCTCGGGTTCGGGTTCGGGTTCTGGCTCAGGCTCCGGCGCGGGCGGCTGTACCTGGGGCTCGGGTTCGGCAACGGGTTGCTCTTCCGGTTCCGGCTTCTCTGGTTCAAGTTCGGGCTCAGGCTCGGGTTCCGGCGCTTTCAGTTCCGGGGGTGGTGGCGGTTCCTGTTTCTCAACAATCAGCTTCGCCAATTGCGGCGGCAGGGCTTCACGCTCTTTGCGATCCTGCTCCGGCAACTCAACCCAGGTGATGTACGCGGCTGCTACGAGGAACAGCGGGACCACGAGGGTAGCGACCGCAAACAATCGCTTGCGTTCTCCGGCCTCCTGATTCCAGGGCAATCCCTGACGATACTCTGCCACAGCTAGGCTCCCTGCTCTATTTTCTGGTTTACAGCCAGTGAAATACTGGCGTAGCCCGCATCCACGCAAGTGGACATGATTTTCTTCAACAGCTCATAGGGCAGTTCGCGGTCGGCAAGGATGGTGATGGGGCGCCCTGCATCCGGTGCCGGAGCACTGGAGCGGCTCGCCTGGTAGTCCAGCTCCTCCTTCAGGGCAGGCTCAACCTGACCACCGAAAGCCTGGAGCACTTCCCGCTTCATCACAACACGTCCGTTCACCAGGATATCGTTGTCCGTGACCGTCAGCGCGAGCACATCACCCGGGGGCTGCTGGGCACTGGAGTCCGGCAGCTTGATGGCGTTGTCCTGATTCAGCACCTGCACATCGGAGGATGAGTTCACCATCAGGAAGAACACCAGGATGGTAAAGATGTCCATCAACGACACCAGGTTCAGCTTGCTCTGCTGTTTGCCACGCCGGTGATGGCGCTTCAGGCGTTTGGCTTTCGCAGACTCTTTCATGACTGTTCAGCCCTCTTCGGTGCGTCGCCCAGTGAGATCTCGGGGAACAGCTCGGCCTCAACAACATCACCTGCGACTACCGCTTCGTAAGAGCGCACCTTGTCCATGACCGACACCAGCGTCTGATAAGAGGTGTCGCTGGACGGCATAATGATGATGTTGCGTTTGTCCGGGAGCCTGCCCTTAAGCTCCTTCATGACCTTACCGAGCATCTCGAAGTCGTGGGCCGCTTCGCGGTTGGCGATGGTCTTGATCACCCCCCCCTGGTTGTCGGACACCACAAGCTGGTCTTCGAAAATGACGACCTGTAGCTGGAGTTCTTTCTGTTCTTCAACGGAACTGCTATCCACATCCGGAAAATTCAGCTCCAGCACGCTGGTGTGTGCAAACACCATATTCAGCAGCAGGACCGGAACCAGCACGATCATCAGGTTCATGAACGGTGTGATATCCAGGTCCGCTTCGCTGCGAAGCCGACGATGCTTACGCCTCATGGCTTTAGCTCCCTGATTGAACCGTTACGCCACTGACCCGGCGGGGTTGGCCGCACGGGAAGCAGGCTCTGCTGGGCGGGCAGCAGCCGGTGCCTGCGGCCTTGCGCCTGTTCCGTCGGTGATCAGGTTCAGCACCTTGATGCCGGCCATCTCGAAGCTGTCGATGATTTCGTTGGTCTTGGTCTGGAGCACTGAGTGGATCAACAGCAGCGGGATCGCAGACATCAGGCCGAAGGCCGTCGTGTTCATCGCTACGGAGATACTCTGGGACAGCAGGCTCGCCTTCTGAGACGGGTCCGCCGCGGCAACCGCGGTGAAGGCCGCGATCAGGCCGATGATGGTGCCGAGCAGGCCCATCAGCGTGGAAATGTTGGCCAGGGTGGACAGATACTGGGTGCGCTTCTCGAGGCGCGGCATGACTTCCAGAAGCCCCTCTTCCATGGCGTACTCAATCTCTTCCCGGGACTGGCGACGGGACAGGCGCTGGAGACCGAAACCGATCATGGAGGCCATGGCACTGCCAGACTCAGTAGCGTAGTTCAGCGCGCCCTTCAGATCCTTACCACCAATCATATGGTGTAACCGGTTGAAATCCCGGCGATTGGTGATCTTCTGGGCAGAGAGATAGATGTAGCGTTCGGCGGCAACGATGAGTCCGATAATCAGCACGATGGCGATCGGATACATGAAAAAGCCACCTTCCTGGAAGAAGCGAACGGCAGTTTCAATCATTTTCAGGGCACTCCATAGTCCGTATTTTCAGGCTAGTGTATGCGGCAACCACCCAGTTCGGGGTAAGTTCACGCAAGTCTTTGTAGCGGTTTGTTTTTACATGCGTATGTGCACAGACAATGTGTGACACACTGCTCATTCCGACGTTGAGTCGGGAGGTCCGGAAACCCTCGAATCCTCCGCTGAAGCGCGGAAGTACTGATGATAGGACACCAGGCGCTGAAATTCCTGGCGCTCCAGCGGTGCGATGGGGCGCTGCAGCATCAACTGCTCGTCCGGCCGGGCCAGTGACTGCACCGCCGGCGCCTGCCAGGGCACCAGGTAGAGTACTGTCGGCACTTCCTGGTCGCCCCGGATTCGCGTGCCTTCGATCGTCACAACACCGTCCTGGGCGACGCAGGGAAACGCAATGATTAACAGCATCAGGCTGAGTAAGTGTTTTCTGGCAATCATAAGCGGTTCCTGACATCGAAGATCCAGTCTTTAAGGCGTGGATTCGGCTCTTCCGCCAGCGACTGATACTGCTCGTAGAGAGGCAATGCCTCCTCCAGCCGGCCGAGGTAGATATCCAGCAGAATGGCCAGGTTCAGCATCGCCGGCAGGTGGCCTGGGTCGGCCTCCAAGGCATGCCGATACAGGGTTTCAGCCTGCTCGAACTCTCCCTGCTCCCGGGCTAATACCCCGAGATGGGTCGACGCTGCGCTGTGTTGCGAGTCTCGCTCAAGCACCTGCCGGAAATACCCTTCAGCGGCTTCGGGTTTGCCCTCTTGCAGGGCAATAATACCGAGATTGGCCAAGGGACCGGGTCGCTCTGGGTTGGCCTGATGGATCTGTTCGAACAAATTCCGCGCGTTATCGGTATCCCCTCCCCTGAGCAAGGCAACCGCCTCGCTGAAGTCCTGCGTTAACTCGGCCTCCCGGGCCTGGCGCTCTGCCTCCGCCACATCTGCCGGGTCAGTTTTGGGCGAGGACGCACAACCGGCTACCAGCACGACTGCCAGCAGCAGACCCACTCGCGTCCACCCCTGGAATGACCTAGCCCAGCTCATCGACAACCTCTACGGTGATTTCAGGTTTGTTGTAACGGCCCGGAAGCAGAGTTTTCAGGGCGTCGTAACTGCGCTGAACCCATTCATCGAAAATCCCGTTGCGGGCGCGGCTGGCGTTCTGTTCATGAATGTCGATGGCGTTGTCCTCAAACGGATAGGCCTGCTCTTCCAGCAACAACTCGTACTGGGATAATTCCAGCTCCGACAATCCTTCCGGTCGCTCCGACTCCATCAGGTCACGGCCGAGGCGCGCATAGATGTGTGCAATCTGATAGCCGGCTTCGGTGGAAAAGGACGACACGCCGTAACTCGCGGTTTTCTGGTAGGCGGTAACGGCCTCTTCCAGTGCCTCGGTCTTGGCTGCCATGCTTTGATTCAGCGGCAAGGTCAGGCGAATGCTGTCGTAATAGGCCAGAGCTTCCCGGGCCAGGATCGCCGAAGCTTCGGCCGCCAGGTAACGCATGCGGTCGTCCGCCTCGTCCGGATTGTCGTCCACGGTTTCCATCTGCTTGCGCAGCCAGAAACGACGACTGCTGTCGTCGCCAAGCCCGTCGTACAGGCCGGCCAGGCTGTTGGCGGCCTCCATGTAAACGTCCAGTGGTTCCGGATAGGTATTGGCATACCGCCGCCAGGTGTCGATGGCCTTGCCGGTATTTCCCGCACGTTCGTACAGATCCGCGGCGATCAGCAGGTTCTCGCGCTTCTCCTCGTCCGTGGTGGCCATCGCAATCAGGTTGTTCAGCTCATCCCCGGCTTTCTCCCACTGCTCTGTCTCGCGGTAGGCCAGTGCCAGGCGCGCTGGCAGGGTATCGATTTGTTCGTGTTCGGGGTAGCGTGTCCGGAACGCCACCATCACATCGATGGCATCCTGCCAGTGGCTGAGCTCAATCAGCAGGGTGGCAGCATCGTATTCAGCGTTGGCCCTCAGAGCCGAGGTGGGCGCAACCACGCCCACACGCAGGAATTCACTAACCGCTCCAGCGGTATCACCAGCATCCGCCAGCGCTTCCGCCTGACGAAAAACGGATGCGGCCAGGCTTTCAATGACACCCGGCCGCCGCTCGTCGGTCTCTGTCATGACGCGCAAGGCCTGTTGATAGGTGGTTTCCGCCTCGGCGTATCGGGCCAGCTCAAACAGGCTGTGGGCTTTCAGCAACCAGGTTTCAGTGAGTATATCCGCCCCGGGCGCAGGAACGCGGGCAATCATGCGACCTGCCATTTCAACCACCTGACCATAGCGATAACGCTCGAATTCGTGCTGCATGGCAATGTAGAGCACTTCTTCCGCGCGAGGGTCGCCGGGAAAGGCGTTGACGAACCGTTGACGATTCAGCTGCTGGAACTCGGCGTAATCGTTGTAGGTCTCAGCGGGTTCACTGGGCCAGGTTTTGGCATATGCCCGGAAGGCCAATACCGACGCGTAGCCTGCCTCGGCGGCGCGTTCGGGTGGTTCTCCCTCCCAAGGGAAGTCATAGGCCACACGTTCAAAGGCTTCGATGGCTTCCGGCCACTGAGCCAGTTCGACATGGGTTTCACCCAGCAGGAACAGCATCTCCGGTGTGCGGGGGTGGGCCGGGAAAGTATCCGCGAAGGCCTCGTAATACACCGCCGCCTGGCGATAATGCTCATCCGATTCCAACCCTTCTGTCTCGCCCGCCAGCACATAGTGGCGGTTGGCAAGCTCTGGGATCAGTTCTTCCAACTGCTGCCCGATATAGAGCGCTGTCTCGTCGTCCGCCTGTTGCAGGTAGGCACTGTGAATGCCGTAATCCCGAACGAACGCCGCCTTGCGCTCGGGTATATCAGCGGTAAAGCCAGCCTGTGCCAGGGTGTCAATGATACGTATGTGGTAACGAGGCGCCCACGGGCTCAGTGGCCGCGCATCGATGTAGCGCTCGAACACATCAATCGCGTCTGTGTATTGCTCCCGTTCCAGCAACAGGTTGCTGTAGCGGTCATACACGAGGATTTCGTAGGGTTTCTCGCCGGTCTCACGGAAGATCGCCTGCAGGGTGTCCGCACCGTCCAGGTAAGACAGTGACAGGCCAAATACGCGGAAC
Source organism: uncultured Marinobacter sp. (assembly GCA_913057975.1). Taxonomy (GTDB): domain Bacteria; phylum Pseudomonadota; class Gammaproteobacteria; order Pseudomonadales; family Oleiphilaceae; genus Marinobacter. Next base: position 18,921 of record CAJXOQ010000002.1, on the reverse strand, counting down.
AGGTCTTCCATCATGGTGCGGTATTCCTGCCCGACGGATTCCACGTCCTGTTGCTCTGGCATGACCAGGTCCAGCACATTTATGTAGCTGAACAGGGCTTCCCGATAATCCCCTTGCTTGAACTGGCTCCAGCCCAGCATGTAGTGGGCGTTGACCAGGAACGAGGCGTCGTCTCTTCTGGCCGGGTCGGCGTCGATCACCGTGCGGAACGCCTGTTCAGCCTCGTTGTAACGGCGATTGCTGAACAGCAGGTCACCGCGCCGGAACTGGGCCTCGACCCAGAATGGCGAATCCGGATGCTCATTCACCAGCGTTGTCAGTGTGGCAAGGTGCTCTTTGCTCATGCCGCGCAGATCATAGGCGCGGGCCAACTGGTAACGAACCTGATCGTTACCGGGCCGCTCAGGATACTCGACCAGCAGCTGTTCATAGGCTTCAATGGCCCCGGCCATCTCATCCTCTGCGGATTCAACCATCTTGTTTTCCGCACGCTGGAATTCCAGGTCCGCCAGCCGGTGACGCACGGCAACCTGTTTGGCGGGGTCTTCCAACAGAGGCAACAAGGCACGGTAACTGTCCATCACCTCACCCAGGGAGACCTCACTGGTGCCGCCCCGGGCCGGTGCAGGCTCGATGGTTTCCTCGATGGATTGAAGAGTGGCCAGAGTCCCCGGTTGGGGCTGTCTGTCATCCCCACCGCCGAATACATCCGGCATTGAAAGCGACTGGCAGCCCCCGAGGAGGCCTGCGACAAGCACTGGCAGCAGGGTATCCAGGCGCCAGCGGATGACCGGCTTAGTCACGGTCACCTCCCGCTTCGGTGGCCGGATTCACCGCCGTACCATTGCGACCCAGGAAAAGCGTGTCCGCCAATCTTGCCGCTGCATGACGGGTTGCCCTGAGGTACCCCTCCACTTCCTGGCTCTGTTGCTGAAGTTCAGTATCCACCAGGGCGAGCAGTTCCGTGCGTGCTGCCAAGAGCGCCTTGTCCACCTCGCCCTGCAATCTTTGCAGCGCGGCCTGACGGGCCTCTACCCGGGCTGCCAGGGCCTGATTCTCTCCACCCGATGCCATCGCCTGTTCAATCAACGCGCGCTGATCGACGAACACATCCATGGCCTGGCCCAGTTCCCGCAGCTGCTTTTCGGCAGCCCAACGATTGACCGCGTAATCATCAGCAATGCGCCAGTTGAAATAGGCGTTCATCCGCTGGAAAGTTTCACGCTGTTTTCGAGTGGATTCGTCCTTCGGCAGTTGCGACAGGGTCTGCTCCACCTGCGCCAGTCGGTCCGCCAGTTCATGCTGTTCCTGCGTCATGAAAAAGCGCAGATCCTCTCTGGCCAATGCGTCTTCGATAGCGCTGCGGTACTCAGCCTGTCGCGCCAGCCACTGATCCGCGTTGAGCGCATCGAGTGCGTCACGGGTCTCGCGGATACGTTGCTCCCGCTGTTGGGCACGGGTTTCCAGCATGACATCGAAGGATTCCAACTGCTTTTGCCATTGGCCAAGGGAATCCTGCAACCGATAGAGTTCATGCAGATCACGCAGGGAAAGCTGAAAGGACTCCGTCGCCAACAATCCAGCCAGGCTGTAATCCCCGGGCCGAACCTTTACACGCCCATAGGTATCGGTCAGTACGGTTGCTTCTCCCGGTTCGGGACGAACCATCGCCGCGTCCATCGAGCCGGCCTGCCCGGGACTATCGCCCTCCCGCACGAAGCGAAGTGCCTCGATCAATCGCGCTTCGGTTAGCTGCTCCCGCTCATCCGACAGGCGAGTACTCAGTGACTGGTAATGACTGGCAGCCTCACGGTACGTCTGCAGCGCCTGCTGTTGACGATCCATCTGCTCGAACAGGAAGCCGCGGGCATAAGGCACCTGCTGTAGCCAGGGCGTGAACAGAGGGCGTTGTTGAAGGGTATTCAACGCTTGCAACGCCAGGCCCGCCCTACCTTCGCGAGAGGCTGCAACTGCATAATCGAACAGGGCCTGGTCGGAAAACACGCCGTCCAGAGCGATCTGCTCAAGGCTGGCCATGGCGCCGGCAAAATCACCTCTGCTGAGGTGAAGACGACCGATGGAGAGCTTTACCCGCTCCCGAAGTGCCGACATTTCGTTGGCTAACGGCGGCTCGAATTCGGGCAGCTCGCCAAGCAAGCTATCGAGGCTGGACAAAGCGTCCATCGCCTCTTCCGTCTGGCCTTCAGACAGCATGCCAACCGCCTGGTTGTAATGCAGATAGGCACGCCAGGGAGAGCTCTCTGGCAGCGCATCGATCAGTTCGTCGACGGCTTCCTCATCAGTCCCGGAAGTTCCGGCCAGGGCCAGTTGGCCCCGAAGGTACAGCCACTCGTGGTAAAGCTCGTCGCTTTCGTCCTGCAACAGCTCGTCATCCACCCGCTCAAGGGCATCTCGCGCTGCGGTAGAATCCTGCTCCAGGTAGAACACTTTGCCTAGATAGAACCAGGCCTGGTTACGGGTGCCAGGCGCCACCGCTGCGTCCTCGTCCAGTAACTCCCGGAACAGCGCGCCGGCTTCGTGGGTCATACCGTAGGACAGCATCAGGCCGCCCTCTACGAGGGCCGGGTGGTCGCCATGGCCATCAATGCCGCCTTCGGCAGAGGCCACGTTGAGGCTAGTCAGCGCCTCAAACGCATTGCCTTGATAATACTCATACAGAGCCACACCATAGGCAGGATCACTTGCGCGCTGCGGCAGTTCATCACCCACAACCACCGGACCATGAAGCAACGCCGCAAGCGTGCCGGCAAGAGTCAGTCCAGCCGGGGCGCTCTTCGTCATTCGGTTCAGCCACTCAATCACGGGCCGCGTTACTCCCACTCGACAATAGCCACATCGGGCTGGTAATCAGAGGAGCGGTCGCGGATGCGGACCTCCAGGGCAGCGGTATCCGTATCCTTCTGCAGTTGATAGGTCGCGGCCTGCTTATAGGCGCGGTTATCCGGGCCAATACCCTCAACAAACACCGTCACCTCGTGTTCGCCCGTCTTGAGGTTACCGATGTGCAGGCGCTGCATACCGCCACGCTGCAATGCTTTGGCCTGACGCTCGGTATACAGGTGCGCGGCAACGGTTTCGTCATTGACCTTGAGTTTCACCGAATCCAGCTTGAGGAATTCGCCGGTGTCGAGGCTGAGAAACACCGCAAACTGGGTACTGGCCGGATACAGCAAGTCTTCTTCCAGAATGAACAGGTCCCGGTTCAGGCGGATCACCTGCTTTTTCAGCTCTTCAACGCTCAGCGCAACGGCACCGTCATCGGTCCCGGGTTCGTCATTGTCCTGGGCGGTTGCCGTCGGCAGCCAGAGCGCCAATGCCAGGCTGGCAACGTGCAGTGCAAATGTGTTCTTCAGGGTCATCATGATGAATCGTCCCGACCTGGTCAGTATTCAAGAATCAGCGATGCCCGGGTTACGAAGGCATCGAACGAATAAAGGGGCTCCTGCCCCGGCAGGAATTCGCCGGACGCAGTGACATCCCGGAAGTTGTCATAGCTGAAATCGAGCCAGTCCACCAAGAGACTCGCCTGCAGGCGCTGGATGCCCGGCAACGAGGTCTGTTTCCACTCGTACACCACGCCGCCACCAAGGGTGGTGCCGGAAAACGCACTCATTTCCTTGTCCCGCGCCAGGTGGGTCTGGGAGTTTTCGAAGGCGTAGAGATCGCTGTAGAAATCCGCCTCGTCCTGGACGTAGTATCGGGCACGTCCCTCCAGCGTCCAGCGCGGATTCAGGGCATGAACGTAAGCGAGCTCGTAGGTCTGGGCGTCAATGCCCCAGCTATCACTGAAATAGCGGAACTCACCGCGAATCGATGCCCGGTAAGGCAGGTAATACAGAGCCCTGGTGGCCACAGAGAAACTGGTGCGGGTATCCGGATACCGCTCGGGCTGGTCAAGAATAAAGTTCGTGGGGTCATTCGGGTCGATATAGCGATTTCGGCGGTAGGGATTCTGCAGGAAGCCTTCATCGGTCACCACTTCCAGGTCCAGCCCCAAAAGACTGTTACGGGTGACAACCTGGCTGAGCCCCAACTGATAGTTCTGTCGTTTCGCTTCCTCATTGAAGGAATCGTTTCCCACCACACCGACATCGTCCCAGCCCCGAGCGTAACCAAGGGTAACCGTCGACATACCGCCAAAGAATTCCTGACTGGTGGAGAAGTAGACCGTATTGGCCTCGTAGTCGTTCTCCGAACTGTTGGTGTAGCCAAGGCTCAGGATGGCGTCCTCGTACAGGTAGTCCACTCCGAGGGTGTATTCCGTGCGCTCTTCGGTGTATTCACTGGCCGTGGCAAGGACATCCACCGAGGCCGCAGACACCATGTCCACGTAATACTGGCCCGACACTGACACCTGTGGACCTGCGCTCTTGCGCACCAGTACGGAAGGACCATCAATAACCATACCGCCGCCTTCATAACGGTGGTAAAGGATATCCACGTTATCCTGCGGCAGGGTGGCAGCCGTGGCGAGTTGGCCGAGCAACAACCAACCCACCAGGCCCGTTACCAGAGCGAAGAAAAGCCCGGTGCGATCAGTTGCAGCCACAACCACCTCCGGAGCCGCCTTCTGACCCCCTTGCGGATTCGCGGGCCTGATAAACGTGATGCATATAGGAGTCCGCTTTCCCGTGCCGGCTCAGGCTCATGACCGGGTCCGCGAGCTTGTCCCGCTCATAGGGCTTCACCCAGGGCTTGATGTCACTGCAACCGGCCGCCCCCGCCGTTATGAGGATCACGATTGCCGATGCCACCATTGCTTTGAAAGGGTTCATAAACTCACCTGCCTTGGGCTATTCCCGCACCAGTTGCCGGATCTGCGTTTCGTATTCGTCTTCATAGCCGGGCTGGTAGCCATGATGGAGATAACGGGCGTTGCCATCGCGGTCAATCATGACCGTGGTCGGCATGGCCTGCACTTCGTACTGTTCGCTGACATCGCTCTGCGGGTCATAAAGGATTGGGTAGCTGACTGGCACCTTGTCCAGGAAACGGTGTGCCTCGTCGCGGTTCTCATCCACGTTGACCGCCAGGATGGTGAAACCGAGGTCCTTGTACTGGGCGTACAGGTCATCCATCAATGGCATTTCCTGACGACAGGGCCCGCACCAGGACGCCCAGAAGTTGAGCATCACCACTTCGCCACGGAAATCCTGTAGCCGCAGGTTCTCGCCCTGACGGCTTTCAAGAGTGAAGTCCGGCGCCGGAATGTTCATTTCCTCGGCCTGAACGGAGGAAACGCCTACCAACGTCGCCAGGGTCAGGGCCAATCCCAAAAACCGTGTTGTCATCATTGACTCCTGTTATCAGAAAAAGACAGAGAGGCCACCGCTGACCTCCGTGTTCATGGACGTTTTTTCCTCACCCAGCACATCAATCCGGTAAAAGTGTTCACGCACCCCCAGATGGATCGATACGCTGTCGGTCAGCAATACCTGGTAACCGGCGCCCACGTTGAAGGTAAACCGGGTGTCACCGGCAAAGTCCGTGGCTCCGGCCCCGCCGATCAGGTAGAAGTTGGTATTGAAGGCATAGTTCTCGGTCAGGAAGGCCTCACCGGGCAGCACATTCATGCCAATGTTGATGTTGTAGTAGCGGTAGTCCCGGTCTTCGTCCGACAACACCTGAACATCCCCGGCAAGCTTTTCGAAACTGGTTTCACCGCCCTCGGCAAACCCCACATTAGCTTCAAAGAAGAAGGTTTCGCTGAGGTGGTAAGTCAGCTTGCCGCCCCACAGGAACGACGACTCAAAATCTTCGATATTGATGATGCCGGCGAACGCACCGATCTCGAAATTCTCGGTGTCGATCAACGCCTCGTCGACCTTCTGGGGCCGTACATCCGGCTCGATCAGTGGCCGGTCGTCCTCCTGGGCGCTGACAACAGCTGGTACCAGCAGCAGGCCCGCAAACGGCAGGACGGTCAGAAGAATATGCTTAATCCGATTTTCCATTCTGTTGCTTCTTCGTTGGTTGCCCGATTGGTGAAAATTTTATAGTCCTTGACCTCGGCACGGATAAAATAGTTGTCCGTGACGTAGGCGCGCAGGCCCAGGCCGGCGTGCCCAATGCTGTTATCCCGGTCTCCGGGGTCCGCCAGGGTGGCCTTGGGCTCGATGAAAATATGCCCCACGCCCAGCGTGAAGAACGGCGAAATACGCCAGTGCGGAAACGGCTGGTGAACGATGTTGGCGTTCACCATGCGAATCTCAGAGGCGCTTCCCAGCACCTGCGACCCCCAGAGCTCTGCCGACAGGTTGCGGGTCAGGAGATAGCCGCCGTATACAGCCGTCACCGCCGCGCCCTCGAACTCGCCCATCATCAACCCCGCTTCCCAACGGCGGCTGCTGAAATCATCAAAACGTGGATTACTGAGTGAGACCTGCTCACCCTCGCCATCCAGGGTCAGTTGCACATCGTCCACATGCACCCAGCCTTCACGGCCCTTACGGTCGGTAACTTTCAGCCAGGACGTCTTGCGCATGCGCAACGTCAGCCACTCGCCCTTTTCGCTGGTATGGAACACCGGATAACCCACAGCCGGCCCGGTGCGCCATTCCACAAACGGCTCAACCACCTGAACCTGGGGCATTGGCTCATCGGCACCACCCCACAGCCAGTCAGCGGCAGCGGACAGGGGCGCGATTAACAACAGCAGCAGTATCAGGGCCAGTCTCATGGTTAACAGTTCGGGTCCTATCAGTCTGCCGGAGCATCAAAGGGGTTGTTGTAATACTGGCCACCGACATCAAGCCATTCGGCAAGGAGGCGCAGCTCGGCGGGGCTGAGGAATCCCTCATGCTCGCCACCAACGCGGAACAGGTTGAAAAAGTTGCCGCTGGCGCGGGCACCGTTTACGGACATAGTGGGAGGCACGTTGACGTTTACAAACACGGGAATTGGGTTGCCATCATCATCCAGGATTTGCTCTCCATTTTCGTCCAGCAGGAACCCGTCTTGCACCTGCACGTCATTCAGCTGATCACCGACCAGTTCCTGCTCGTTGTCGTTGAACAGCAACTCCCGGTAGGACTTGAAATGATCAGGCTCATCCGGGGAGTCGCCGTCACTCAGATCCAGTTGGGCAATCGGCAATTGTGTTGCGTCGGCTGCGTCGGTGTTCGAATGGCAGCCGGTGCAAGTATAAACAAGGTCGTCATCACCGACGACAACTTCAATTCTTTCCAGCCCCCACAACGGATGGATGTGCTGCTCGTAATTGATGACGGTCCGGCAGGCGGCGCGCCAGTCATCGGCGCATTCAGGGCGGATCGGCGCGGGCGTTTCAAGGCCCGCATAACTCAACGAGAAGGCTGTGCCCGGTGTGAGACTGGCATCACCGGGGTCTGTCCACTGATCGACATAGACAGCATCTGGCCCGAGGCGACGGGTTCCATTAATCCGGGCCCAGGTTTCCGCCATGGTTTCACCCATGTCTGCGAAGAGTGCGGTGTCAGTATTCGGGAATTCGATGCCGGTGGTCGGCGCGCCCACGTACACCGGGGCTGGCCCCGCATTCGGGCGCCCATGGGGCACTGCGCTACCAGGGTTATGGCAACCGCTGCATGCCAGGGTTTCTCCGGGCCTGACGTTCAACCAGTTCTGGTGGCGAGGGCCGATCCGCTGCCCTTCATCGTCCACCACGCTGATGGCAAACGCGACGTTGGCGGGCACCGCCACCCGAACCGATCCGTCCGGCTCGACCGGAACGTAGCCAAGAATTTCCCGCATTGACTGCGCCTGGCTGCGCCCGAACGCCGTGTTGTCGAAATCCCTGACCTCTTCATCGGGAATCGAGACCGGCTTTTCGACGCGGAGGAAACGCCTGGGAAGGTTGTCCGGAGGGAAGATCGCCGGATCGGCCGTCTGCCGAATGCCCGCCGGAGAGGTATCCACGCCATCAATGTCGTAGACGCTTTGGATCTGAAGTATGCCAAGACCATCCTCTGCCAGCGCCGCTGCGTCCCCAGTGAACTGCGATTCCGGAACAAACGTCGGCAGGGGCCTTTCGGTCATCAGTGCCGCCTCGTCGAACTGTTGACCTTCCTCGGGCGACTGAATCGGGCGCTGAGTGCCGGATGCCATATCCAGCAACCACAACCCGTAAACCGGGGCGGCAGCGCGGTAGTCGCCCGAAGCAATCCGGTCCTCAGTGCAGTTCAGGATATCGCCATCGCCACTCGCGAGGCGTAAACGACATGGACTCCAACTGACCAGATAGCGCCTGGTACCGTCCAGAAAAGGTGACACCGAGCTGTAGTTACCCTTTAAGGAGATTTCGTCGTCCAGGGACAATCCACTGATTAACGGTGTCTGAGCCGAGCCGGAATTACCATCAATGCTAATACTGGCCTCGACATAGCCCTCAACATCAATTTCAGCTGGGATGGTTCCGAAGTTATCGCTTTCGGCCGGCCGTAGTTGCGCTAACAGCCGACCAGAATCCGTCGCTTGCGGGCGGAGATACTCAATGTTTACGTCATCGCTGACAGAGCCATGAGAGTGGCGACCATAGAGATAACTGAGCCCGGTGCCGTCTGGATTGACCTTGTAGAGGTTGAACCCGTTGCTCCGGGTCTGGCCAGCGTTGTCCCAGCGACTGAACACAATGGTGCCGTCATCGGTCACCAACGGGTCCAGGTCGTGGCTCTGGTTGAACGTGATCTGCTCTATATTGTCGCCCTCGGCATCCATCACGTGCAGAACAAAGGCTGGAACCTCACGCTCCTCGTCAAGTGCCGGATACTGGGGTTTGCCCTCGTCCAGCAAAATCGCGCGGGACACCCGTTGTCGCGTGGAGGAAAAGACAATGCGGTCATCAGGCAGATAGGCAGGAGCGATGTCCTGTCCTGCCTCGGCGGTGACGTCCGATTCGATAACGCGCCGGAGGCTACCGGCAACCGCGTCATACTCCCAGATATTCCAGGTTGGTTGTTCATCCTCATCGGCATCCTCAATCTCCGGCGCCCTCATGGCAAAGAGAACGCGGCTACCATCGTAAGAAACGGTGAGATCCTTGACGTCATAGCCAAACGATCCCGGGAAAGCCGATGAAGTGATGTCCCGCGACGGAGCGTCAGGAGACGCGCGATCCTTCAGGAACAGGCGCGCGCCAGGGCGGAACTCCGTGGGGTCAGCAAGGTTGTCACCGATCAGTGCGCCGTTGTCCTCGTCAAATAGCAAAGGGCGTTTTACAAAGACAACGGGATTCTCAACAACCACGGGGTCACTGGACTGACTATCGCCGCCCTGGAGGCAGCCCGCCACCAGCGCGACAGGAAGAAGTGCGGACATCCGGCCCAAAACAGCCAGGAAGCACCCTAACCCACTGACGCGAAAATACATTTTATTTTCGTAATGTTTAGTCACCACCAACAAACCCTGTTTGGCCTGAAAATCCATTTACATACGCTAAGTCGAGTCGGTGCCTGCGCTCCAAGGCTTTTACGTAACGCAATGTAATAACGTGGAGCAGCCCTCAAAACAGCAGTTAATAGCTCGCCTGGACTTTGAACAATTGTAAAATGGTACTAATGTGCGAATGCTAACGAAATCGAGGGAATCGATCATGACAGTCTTTTGTACGACCCGGCAACTTTTAAAAAGGACATTTTTACTCACTGTCCTGCTGGCTTTGGTCGGAACGCACGCCCTTCATGCAACCGCAGGCCCCAGGGAAGAGGCAAAGCGCATACATGAACGCATTGCTGGTGTACCGCCCTCGCCGGAGGTGCTGGATCAGATGGCGGCAGATATAATCGACAACGGCCCGTCAGGCGCTGTTTCCGCTGCCTACACTGCCATGGAAGATCCAGCGTTTTACGATGTTACCCTCAAAAATTTCGTCGCACCATGGACAAATGAGGCGATGTCCCCCTTTGTGCCATTGAATGATTACACCGCGACCGTCATCGGAATTGTGCGGGATAATCACGATTTTCGGCGCGTCTTATATGACGACATACTTTATGTGGGCAATTCCAGCCTGAACGGTATCTCGGCTTACTCAACGTCGAATAACGACAACTATGAGGACCTTGAGCGCTCCGGTTATTCCCTCAGTGATGACAACGTGCTGGAACAAACCACACAGTCCAGCCTCAATCCTGAACTGCCAAGCGGAGCAACCGCGGGCATTATCACAACCCGGGCGGCAGCGCGGGCCTTTTTCAGCGCCGGCACCAACCGCGCCATGTTTCGTTTCACCCTGCTCAACCATATGTGCAACGACCTGGAGCAGGTCGCGGACGTATCCCTGCCACCGGACCGCATCCGCCAGGACGTGTCGCGCAGCCCGGGCGGGGACAGCCGGGTATTCCTCAGCAACTGTGTCGGTTGTCATACCGGCATGGACCCCATGACCCAGGCCTTTGCCTACTACGACTACCAGTACAATGCCGATACGGACCCTGATGGTGAGCTGGGCAGGCTGATCTACAACTCTGTTAACGACGTGGACCCGCAAACAGGCACCCGGGTCGTTGCCAAATACCACATCAATTCAACCACCTTCGAACAAGGCTACGTGACGCCGGACGATGGCTGGGACAACTACTGGCGTTCCGGCAACAATCGTCGCCTGGGCTGGGGCCCAGGCACCGGCTCCGGCAATGGCGCCAAAAGCCTTGGTATGGAGTTTGCCAATTCCGACGCGTTTGCCCAATGCCAGGTTAAAAAGGTATTTCGCAATGTCTGCCTGCGAGAGCCCTCAAACGATAGCGACCGATCAAAGATCACTGAAATCGTTACGAGTTTCCGCAGCGGGTACAACCTTAAAACCGCCTTTGCGGAATCTGCCGCGCATTGCAGGGGGAACTAAGACATTATGAAAACCATAATCAGGCAAGGCACCCGAGCCCCCGCCGCGCTGTTCTCCGTTTTTGCCGCCCTGCTCTTTCTTGCGGGCTGTAACAGTGGCGAATCCACCGAAGCCCTCCCCAACACTGGCGGCAGCTCCAATACCGTTAACTACAGTGGCCCGTCACCCGCCACCGACGATGTACTGAATTTCAAACGCAGTGTCTGGGATGAGCTCTCGGGCCAGAACAAATGCGGTGCCTGCCACAACGCTGGCGGCCAATCGCCCCAGTTCGTGCATGAAGGCGACATCAACATTGCCTACGCCCAGGCCAACACCATCGTTAACCTGTCCGACCCTTCCCAGTCCGAGATGGTGACCAAGGTAGCGGGTGGCCACAACTGCTGGACAACGTCCGTCACCGCCTGTACCGATCTGCTGACGGTCTATATTTCCAACTGGGCCGGCGGCTCTGGAGGGGCGGTAAAGACCGTGGAGTTGCGCGCCCCGGATATCAACGAAGTTAACGACACGCTTACGTTTCCGGATAACCCGTCAATATTTCAAAGCACGATCTATCCGGTCTTGACCGACTACTGCAGTGACTGCCATACCAGCAATGGTCAGACGCCTTACATTGCAAGCACGGATGTGCCAACGGCTTACGACCAGGCCAAGAGCCGGATCGACCTGAACGACCGGGCGCCGGAAGTGAGCCTTGATGATGCGTCTTCACGACTTGTTGAACGACTCCGGGACGACAGCCATAACTGCTGGGACAACGACTGCGTTGAATCGTCAATCGTAATGCTGGCAGCGATACAGAATTTCATCTCCGATCTCGGAGAGCCCGAGCCAATCCCCGCAAACCTGGTGACCAGCAAAGCACTGAATCTGGTAGATGACGGCTTACTGGCCAATGCCGGTGGTCGCTATGAAGACAACGTTATAGCACTCTACGAGTTCAAGGCGGGTGACGGCCCAACGGCTTTTGACACCAGTGGTGTGTCCCCGCCCCTGAACCTCACTCTCAGCGGCAACATTGGCTGGGTAGGCGGCTGGGGCGTTGAGTTTGGCCCAGCCTTCCAGACCGAAGAAGGCGCGATGATTCGTGCCGGAAAGGCTCAAGGCTCTACCGCCGACAGCCGCAAATTGCACACTCTGCTGACCGCCTCCGGCGAATACGCCATTGAAGCCTGGGTGGTGCCCGGCAACATCACCCAGGAAGACTCCCGCATCGTGACCTATTCCGGCTCATCCGCAGCGCGGAACTTCACGCTGGGCCAGGACATGCAGAGCTATGAATTCCTGCACCGCAGCACTACCACTGACCAGAACGATCCGATGTTGACCGAAGCCAACCCCATGCTACTGCAGGCGACTCTGCAACATGTGGTGGTGAACTTCACACCCGACGGTGGCCGCGAAATTTTTGTGAACGGCGAACCCTCCGGTGATGTCGATCCCGATTCCGCCGGCCTGCTGACAGATTGGGATAACAGCTTCGCACTGGTTCTGGGCAATGAAACGGACGGCGAATCCCCCTGGGAAGGCGCCGTAAGAATGCTCGCCATCCACAACCGCGCCCTCACCGCAGAGCAGGTTGCCGCCAACTATGATGTCGGCGTTGGCCAGAAGTTCTTCCTGCTGTTCAGCGTATCCCACCTGGTGGATATGCCGGAAAGCTTCATTGTGTTTGAGGTCAGCCAGTTCGACAACTACGGCTATCTGTTCTCGAACCCCTTCTTCATCAGCCTGGACGAGACCCAGTCTCCGTCCGGCATACCGTTGAAGGGCATGAGAATAGGCATCAACGGACGTGAAGTGGTGGTGGGCCAATCATTCGCCAACCTTGATGTCACGCTAAATACCAGTGATTACGTAGTAGGCTCTGGCCAGCCGCTGTCGCGCTTGGGAACGGTTCTCGCGCTGGAGGAAGGCCCGGAAACCGACCAGTTCTTCCTGACCTTTGAAGAGATTGGAGGTTACGAAGACATACGGACGGAAGGCTCTATGCCGGCTCAGCCACCGGTAACCGGTAGCACGGAATTCTCCGACATTGGCCTGAAGACGTTTGATGAGGTGAATGCCTCGATGTCGAAGGTGACGGGGATTCCGACCACCCAGCCGGCCGTCGCCGAGACGTTCACGACGGTCAAACAGCAGTTGCCAACGGTGGAGGACCTTGAAGGCTTCCTGTCATCCCACCAAATGGCGATTACCCAGATGGCGATCCAGTACTGTGACGCCCTGGTGTCTGATACCACGCGACGCAACGCCTTCTTCCCGGGATTTGACTTCGGTGAAAGTTCAGACACTGCGTTTGACGACGCCGGTCGGGCGCTCATCAAGACACCGTTGATGGAAAAATTTGTCGGCACGAACCTGAACACGCAACCCAGTGACACAAACATTGAAGCTGAGCTGGACGCACTGATGGGGCTCCTCGCTCCCTGTAGTGGCGATTGTGATGACCGTACCGAAACCGTTGTCAAAGCAAGCTGCGCCGCCGTACTGGGCAGCGCCGTGACACTGATCCAGTAGAGGACGTTGACCATGTATATCAAACCTTCTCGCAAACGTGCACTGGCGACGGATCAACCTCTCCTGCACAGCGATCATGCAAGACCAAAAACCCGGCGTGAATTCATCGCCCAGGGCTTTATGACGGGTGCAGCCACCCTCTGCGGTGCCTCTGTGTTCAGTCTGTTCGCCAACCCACGGCAGGCAGCCGCGGCATTGTCGGATGACCTTGAGGACTGGAAGGCATCGTGCGGTATCGCTTCGGCCGGCGCGGGCAAGATTCCCTTTATCTGCTTCGACCTGGCCGGCGGCGCCAACATTGCCGGCTCGAACGTTCTGCTGGGTAAATCCGGTGGCCAGCTCGACTTCCTGAGCACGGCTGGCTACAACAAGCTGGGGTTACCGGGCACCATGCTGCCCAATGATCCCGCGTTCGTGAACCAGGAGTTCGGCCTGGCGTTCCATTCCGACAGCGGTTTCCTGCGGGGCATGCAGGACAGCACGTCGGTTGCCGCCCGTGGTTTCATCAATGGCGCCATCATTGCCGCCCGTTCCGAGAACGACACCGGCAACAACCCTCATAACCCGATGTATGGCATCAGCAAGGCGGGCGCTGACGGTGAACTACTCACACTTGTGGGTTCACAGAGCTCAGAGAGTGGTGGCAACTCCATGGCGCCCATGAGTCTGATCAACCCTCAGGTGCGCCCCACCAAGATTGACCGCCCGAGCGATGTATCCGGCCTGGTGGACGTGGGCGACCTGACCGCCATTCTGGACCAGGACGATGCCGTCGCCGTGATGGAGTCCATCCAGCGCATCAGCCGCAAGAAACTGGACAATGTCGATACCACACTTGTCACCAGAAACGATGTGGTGAAGGACCTCGTCAACTGCGGCTATGTTAAAAGCGCAGATCTGACCGAACGCTTTGCCAATCCTGCTGATATCGATCCCTCCGCCGACCCGGAAATCGTAGGTGGTATTTTTACGGACGCCCAGTTCAATGAGAACTCGCGCCTGGGACGGGAAATCCGCAAAACAGCAGCCGTTATGAAACTGGTCCAGAATGGCTACGCCGGTGCAGGTACCGTTACGCTGGGTGGTTATGACTACCACACCGGCGAGCGTGGCACGGGTGAAGAGCGGGACTACCTGGCAGGCCGCTGCATGGGCGCCTGCCTGGAATACGCCCACCGGAAACAAACACCACTGATGCTGTACGTGTTCAGTGATGGCTCCGTATCAAGCAATGGTCGGCTGGACGAGTCCATGGCCGGACGGGGTAAAGGCGAGTGGACTGGTGATAACCAGCAGACGGCTGCTTCGTTCTTCCTGGTTTACAGCCCAGCGGGCCAACCCACCGCCCTCACCAACCAGATTGGCTTTATGCGGTCGGACGCCTCCGTGGAAACCGCATCAAGCCCTGCGGCCAACAACGTAAACCAGTTGGTGCAGACGGTATTGCTCAACTACATGGCTCTGCATGGGGAACAAGGCATGTTCGAGAACTCCGATCGGTTCCCCAATCATGGCCTCGGGAATCAGGCAAGCCGGGATCGGCTTATCGCCCTGCAACCGATTGTGTAACCCGATGTAGCCGGGCCTGCGGGCCCGGTCACATCTCCTGCATCACGACCCTTCAGGCGCCATCAACCCGTCCGAGTAATGCACCTGACGCTGCTCATCAATGATAATGGCATCAATGCCCTCCAATCGATTGACCATCTCCAGGCCCCTGGCCGCCCCAAGAACAAAGACCGCCGTGGACAGGCCATCAGTTGTGATGCTGTGGTCACCGAGGATAGTCACGCTCTGCACGCCCTTTACAGGTTTGCCTGTCGCCGGCGAGAGAATGTGATGGACACGCTCGTTATTGTCGTCGAAAAAGAAGCGTTCATAATCGCCTGACGTCGACACCGCCACGTTGGTCAGTGGCAAAACCATAGCGTTGCGTGATTCAGATCGGGGGTCCCGGATACCCACTATCCAGGGCTTGCCCCGCTTGTCACCCAGTAGCCGCAGGTCGCCCCCAGCGCTCAGCCGCGCATAACGAATCCCGAAAGACCTCAATATGTCGATACCGCGGTCAACGGCATACCCCTTGGCAATGCCCCCCAGGTCCAGCCGCACGCCTTCATCACGGAATCGGACGGTATTGGCACTGGGGTCCAGCACCACCGATCTGTAATTCACCTTTGCCAGGCCTTCCGCCAGTTCATCGTCGGAAGGCCTCTGCTTGGCGCGAAAATCGTACAGGTAGCCTACGGAACCGAAACTGATGTCGAAGGCGCCATGGCTCAATTCCGAAATACGCAGAGCCTGCTGAAGCACCGTAAAAAGACTGTCGCTCACCTTCACCGGCCCGCTGGCAGCCTCGCGATTAACCCGGGAGAGTTCAGAATCTTCCCGGTAACGGCTCATCTGGTGGTCAATACGGTCAAACAAGGCCAGCACGGCATCTCCTGCCTCGCTGGCCACGGCCGGATCCTCGGACCAGAACTCCATCTCGATGGCGGTGGTCATTGCCGTACCGCTCACACGCTCCCATTCGGCCTGGGCCGGTGTGGCTGCAGTCAGCAGCATGGCCATACCCCACGCCAACGTCCGTGCAACTGCCCACTTATTTAACCATCCGTTGTTCACTGCCCGCCCTCGTTTCGATAACCGTGTTTTGATCGTTGTCTTTGATACCAGCCCCGACTCATCCCCTTTACGCCCCCCTCATCCCCCCGGCTACGCCAATAAAAAGTGCGTCAGGAGGATGAACAGTCGGGAGCATCGTCGCACTATGCATGAAAGCTATTCCAGCGGATGCTCTCCGCTCTCACAATAACAATCTTTCACCGCCAGGGTGTTAAGCGAGGCAAGATGATGAAGAACCCGGACTGGTGGCGTGGAGCCGTCATTTACCAAGTTTATCCACGCAGCTTCTACGATTCCAATGGCGATGGCATTGGTGACCTGCCAGGGGTAACCGCCAAACTCGATTACATCGCCAGCCTGAACGTGGATGCAATCTGGCTGTCACCCTTCTTTACCTCGCCGATGAAGGACTTTGGCTACGACGTCTCTGACTACCGCGGAGTGGACCCGATATTCGGCACCATTGAGGACTTCGATGAACTCATTGCCGAGGCCCACAAACGCGATCTGAAGATCATGATCGACCAGGTGTTGAGCCATTCCTCCGATCAGCATCGCTGGTTTACTGAAAGCCGCGCCAGCCGCGACAACCCGAAAGCGGACTGGTACGTGTGGGCAGACCCGAATGCCGACGGCACCCCACCCAACAACTGGCTGTCGGTGTTTGGCGGCTCCGCGTGGGCCTGGGATAGCCGTCGCAAGCAATACTACCTGCACAATTTTCTGACCAGCCAGCCGGATCTGAATTTCCACTGCCCGGACGTGGTTGAACAGGTTTTATCAGACGTAAAATTCTGGCTGGACCGCGGCGTTGACGGCTTCCGCCTGGACGCCATTAACTTCTGTTTCCACGATCCGGAACTGAGGGACAATCCGGCCAGCAATGCCGTTGCCGAAGGTTCCATTGGTGTGCGCAAGGAAAACCCTTACGCATACCAGTTCCACAAATACGACAAGACCCGCCCGGAAAACCTGGCCTTCCTGCAGCGCCTACGTGCCCTGCTCGACCAGTACCCCGGCACGACCACCGTTGGGGAAATCGGCGACGACAACTCCCTCCAGACTATGGCGGAATACACCAGTGGCGGCGACAAACTGCACATGGCCTATTCCTTTGATCTGCTGACAGAACAGCATGGAGCCGACTTCTTCCATAAGACCGTCGACTCCATTGAGAAAAAGCTGACCGACGGCTGGCCCTGCTGGGCCATCGGCAACCATGATGTTTCACGGGTTGCTACCCGCTGGCAGGCGCGTTCGCCCCAACAGTTGAAAGCCTATATGGCGATGCTGCTGACACTCCGTGGCAGCGTCTGCATCTATCAGGGCGAAGAACTCGGGCTGACCGAGGCGGAGCTGGAGTACAAAGACCTGGTTGACCCCTACGGCATCAATTTCTGGCCCGAATACAAGGGCCGGGACGGTTGCCGCACCCCCATGGTTTGGCATGACAAAGAAGCCAACGGCGGCTTCTCCGATGCACGCCCGTGGCTGCCGGTTTATGATGAACACTACGGTGCGGCGGTTGCCGTCCAGCACGAACAGGAGAACTCCATCCTGCAGGCATACCGTAAATTCCTGGGCTGGCGTGCACAGCAACCTGTACTGCTGAAGGGCGACATTGAGTTTCTGGATAGCCCCGAAAACACTCTGGCTTACACCCGGACCTATGAGGGCACCACCCTTCTGGTCGCCCTGAACCTGGCCGATCAGCAGGTTCGAATCACAGCTCCGGCCGCGGGCCAGACGGTTAGCGGCGCGCCTGATTTCGTCGGCGGTTCCTGGAATGACAGGGAGCTGGAACTGCAGCCCTGGGGTGTGGAGATTGCAACACTCTGAGTCCGCTTTCACAGATCAAACAAGAAGACATACATTATGGCCAGCGTCACATTAAGAAACATCTGCAAGAGTTATGACGAAACCCAGGTCACCCGCAATGTGAACCTGGATATCGACGACGGTGAATTTGTGGTGTTTGTCGGCCCCTCCGGCTGCGGCAAATCGACCCTACTGAGAATGATCGCCGGGCTCGAAGACATCACATCTGGCGAGCTGTACATTGGCAATGACAAGGTCAACAACCTCCCTCCCAAGGAACGGGAAGTGGGCATGGTGTTCCAGTCCTATGCGCTATACCCCCACATGAACGTGGCGGAAAACATGGCATTCGGGCTCAAACTCGCCAAAACCGACAAGGCCGAGATTGACCGTCGCGTAAACGATGCCGCCAAACTGCTACAGCTGAACAACCTGCTGGAACGCAAACCCAAGGATTTGTCCGGTGGTCAGCGCCAGCGGGTTGCCATCGGACGAACCATCGTGCGCGAGCCGACGGTATTCCTGTTCGACGAGCCCCTGTCCAACCTCGACGCTTCCCTGCGGGTGCAGATGCGCATCGAGATCTCCCGGCTGCACAAGCGCCTGGACGCCACCATGGTGTACGTCACCCACGACCAGGTGGAAGCCATGACCATGGCGGATAAAATTGTCGCTCTGGATAACGGCTCCATCGCTCAGGTCGGCAGGCCCATGGAGCTCTACCACTACCCCGCTACACGGTTCGTGGCTGGTTTTATCGGTTCCCCGAAGATGAACTTCATCGACTGCACCGTAGAGAGTGCCAGCAGCCAGTCCGTGACCGTTACCATGCCCGGAAAACACTCCCTGGAACTGCCCATCAACGGCCACGAGCTCACCGCTGGTGAATCCGTCACCGTGGGCATCCGTCCCGAGCATCTGAGCAACGACGAAGAAGCGGATATGTACCTGGACGGCGAAGTCACCGTGGTGGAGCGGCTGGGCTATCAGACCCTGGTGCATATGGATGTGAACGGCGTGGATGGCGTGATCACCATGCGCACCGACGGCAGCGACCCGGTTCAGGAGCTGTCTCTTATACACATCTCCGAGCCCACGAGACGGACTCCTATCTC
>CAJXOQ010000001.1 GCA_913057975.1 uncultured Marinobacter sp. | reverse complement strand
CTCTATTCGTCGGCAGCGTCAGATGTGTATAAGAGACAGAATGAGTACCTCATGGTTGATCCGCGCATTTTCCGGAACCACGAAGCTAATACCGCTCTCCTGGAAAAAACGCCCTACTGTCTGGCTGGTCCGGTATTCAAGAACCTCGACAATCACACCCTCACGTCGACCGCGGTCATCCACCCGATCTACCCGGGCAGCCACTCGATCACCGTGAAACACCTGACGCATCTGGCGGGCTGTAAGAAACAGGTCGGAGCCGCCATCGTCCGGCACCAGAAACCCGAAGCCATCCTTGTGTCCGATCACGCGACCGGTAACCAGATCCGCTTCTTCAATGGGCAGGTAGGCTCCACGGCGATTGCAGATCAGTTGTCCATCCCGGCACATGGCGATCAAACGCCGCCGAAGGGCTTCAATACCCTCTTCCGAAGACTGACCAAGCTCGGAACACAATGTTTCATGTGTTGCGGGAGCCCCGCGATCCTTGAGATGCGAGAGGATAAATTCCCGGCTTTGAATAGGATTATCGTATTTTTGGGCCTCACGGCTGGCGTGAGGATCCCGGTCGTTTTTCTTCCTGGAAACCATTCGGATCCTTGTCCTGAGGCTGCACCAACGCGGCACAGTATAGATTCGTTTGCAACGAGTATAACGTTGGGATGGAGGTCCTGCCTATCAACCTGCCCGGAATAGGCATAAATACCTGCCATTCTTTTTGCGAAAAAATGTTTGACAGCCCAGGCCGGAATTATTAAAGTACGCGCCATCGGTTGACGGCAATGCCCGCAGCTGCGGCAGAAAGCCCGGAAATTCAACGAAGTAAAACGTTTGAATGCCCACCGGAGAGACTGCAAATCACCTGCCGAGGTGGTGAAATTGGTAGACACGCTAGCTTCAGGTGCTAGTGGGGGCAACCCCGTGGAGGTTCAAGTCCTCTCCTCGGCACCACTTCCTCCCTCAGGAAGTGTTACGAATCCGACACCTTTATAAGCATATGTCGCAACAAATCTGCGTTCGCAAACGCATGAGTTCGCGAAGAGCCACCTCGCGCGCAGCAGGCCCTACTCCACCAATCCCGACAAGTATTCCGAAAGCCGTTGATAGGTATAGTTCACCCGGGCATAGGCCGCAGAAGGCGCTCTTTCAAATTCCCGTCCACAGGCCCGGCTGCCGCCATGGCGATTCAGGTAGGCGATGCTGATCAGATTGGGCTGCTCTGCCACGAACTCGCTGGAATTATCGAAGGGGTAGTAGAACGCCCAGTCAAACCCTTCTGTATTGCTGACCCCTGGCGTGGAGCTCATTTCTTCATCCAGGAAGCCAAACCGTAGCGGCCGGAAACGGTCATTGCGAGTATCGAACTCCAGCGCTGGCGAGGTGAACTCGTCCGGCAGTGTGATACTGCCGGTGACCGTAAAAGGCTGCTGAGCAGACACTACCTGGGCCGCATCGACATCCTCCGGATCAATATCCCCCTCGCAGGATTGGACGCTACTCGTGAGCGCCACAATCTCCTCGTTCGCGCCATCGACGGAACGAGTGAAACCGAAAAAGGCATCGTTGGCGAACTGATAGTCGGGGCGCAGAACGTCCGTCTTGCTATCGGAAGTTGCCGTCAGGGACTCGACCCGGGCATCCGCCATGGTCCACTCGTAACGGATCGCCGGCGGGCCACCCAATCCCGAGGACGACGCCAGTCCAGGATGGCAGGTGGTGGTGGTTTCGAACGTCGCGGTACGGTCCTGCCAGTTGAATATCAGCCGCTCATCGGCCCCTTCAGCCTCATGGTAGCTGGCACTCTCCTGGGACAGTGATATCGAAGGCATCCACTGCACATCGGTATCGGCGATTTTGCCACGGGCATTGATCAAGCGGGCCATTTCCCGCATTGACGGCGTCATGCACCCGTTCGCCGTCACGGCCGTTAACCGGCCATCTTCCGAGTAGTCGAACTCCAGCTCAGCGGACACGCTGAGGTTGGACATTGTGGCCGGCAACTCGCTCCCCTCCCCCCTGGCGAGAACTGTCTGGCGCTGAAGGATAACCGGGTCGTCCAGCTCAACCGGCACTTCCGGCAATACCAGTTCATCAATGTTGATGTTCTCGTAATTGCCTTGGGAGGCAGCGGCATCAACCACCTGAACCACCTCCAGGGCATTGCGGGCAAAAGATATACCCAGAAGATAAACCGCCTCTTCGCTCAGATAGCGTTCGCGTCCGTCACCATTGCGAAGGAGATTGGCATACTCCGGTGGGAACTGACTGGCCATGAAGCGGGCGAAGGCGCGGGCGTATGCGTGGGCACGGTGATCACCGGACCGGATATAGTTACTGACTAGGTTCACGTTGCCGAGAGCATCAGACAGATCGGTACTGATGACCGAAAGATCCTGCAACCCAATCAGGCGGCGTTGCCGCACCAGGTGACTCAATGGCGTGACATTGCGCACCCCAGGCGGCGCACTAAGCAGGTAGGCGTCTTCCAGCACCACTTCCCCGATGCGGGTCTGCTCCATGGTCTGGCCAGGCAGCACCACGGCAAACAGCGGAAAGTCCCTGGGATCGATATCCGGGGATATGGACGGGTCCTGCACCAGTTCCGCAGTATCCAGCGAGAACACGCCACCTTCTCCCGTTAACGCGGTAGGCTCTCCGTCCCGCAGGGTTATTTCCGTGCCGGCGCTGTTTTCAAAGGTCATCGGGCCCGGCGTGTACTGGCTGTCACCGTCCATGTCCAGCCACACCCTGGCATTGCGCAGGTAGCCGTCAATCACCCGGCCTGTATAGGGCCCGGGCTCGCTGTAATCCTCGGCGTCAAAGTCACGGCCATCGACCGGTGACTTGTCGGATTCCTCGCCGCAACCGGCAAGGGCCAGCGTGAACAGGGCAACTGAAAGGGAGAGCAGACGTTTCATCGCGGCAACCATTGTCCTTGTTAGAGGTTGTGCCGCTACTGTAGGGGATGTTGCCGGGGGGAACCTTGATAGGTTTGGCAATTTGTAAACTTAGGTAACGAAAACGCGCCGCGGGAGCTGTCTCTGCGGCGCGCTAACGGGCACAAGCGCCTACTAGAACGAGCGCGCAACAATCTCTTTCATGATCTCATTGGTGCCGGCGTAGATACGCTGTACCCGCGAGTCCGCCCAGGCGCGGGCGATGGGATACTCCCACATGTAGCCGTAGCCGCCGTGAAGCTGCACGCACTCGTCCATGACTTTGCACTGCAGGTCGGTGGTGTGCTGTTTCAGCATGGCCGCCGTAGGAATATCCAGCTTCTTTTCCAGATGCAGTTCCAGACAACGGTCACAGAAGACGCGGGCGGCGGTGATCTCAGCTTTCATTTCTGCCATCTTGAAGCGGGTGTTCTGGAACGCAATCACCGGCTTGCCAAAGGCCTTGCGCTCCTTAACGTAGTCCAGGGTCCACTCCCAGGCGGCTTCCGCAGCAGCGACGGCGGTCAGGCCCACCTGCAGGCGCTCCGCCGGCAACTCCGCCATCAGCTGGAAGAAGCCCTGGCCTTCCATCGAGCCCAAAAGCTTGTCCGCCGGCACCTTTACGTCCTGGAAGAACAGCTCGGACGTGTCCTGGGCCTTCATGCCCACCTTGTTCAGGTTCTGCCCCTTCTCGAACCCTTCCCAGGCGGTTTCCACCAACAACAGGCTGGTGCCCTTGGCGCCTTCTTTCGGATCGGTTTTGGCCACCACGATCACCAGGTCCGCCAGCTGGCCGTTGGTGATAAAGGTCTTGGAGCCATTGAGTACGAAATGGTCGCCAGAGGCATTTTTCACCGCCGTGGTTTTCACCCCCTGCAAGTCGGAACCTGCGCCCGGCTCGGTCATGGCGATGGCACCGATCATTTCGCCGGTTGCCAGTTTCGGCAGGTAATACTGTTTCTGTTCTTCGGAGCCGTAATTGAGGATATAGGGGGCAACGATGTCGGAATGCAGGGTCCAGCCGATGCCGGACAGGCCCGCCCTGGACACCTCCTCCATGATGACAGCGCTGTAGCGGAAGTCCGCGCCTACGCCGCCGTATTCTTCCGGCATGGTCGGGCAGAGGAAACCAAGTTCGCCGGCCTTCTTCCAGAGCTCGCGGCTGACCTGGCCGTCCTTCTCCCACTGCTCATGGTAGGGCGCCGCTTCCTGTTGCAGAAACTTGCGGACGGAATCCCGGAAGCCGTCAAGGTCGGCGTCAAAGACTGTGCGTGGAATCATGGTGTACCTCGGTGAATGACTGTGTTGTGGTTGTCGTTCACCAAGTCTCGGGGGCGCGGCGTTTTCGCTCAATGATGAAAAGCATCAATCGGGCTGACCAAAACCATCGCCCATCGGTTCAGTCGGGCTGTTTCGCCTTCGCCCTCTCCTCGCCCCAGCGCGGCATCAGATCCTGGGGCAGGCCCAGGTGATCCAGAAGTCGGGCAACGATGAAATCCACCAGGTCACTCACGGAATTCGGCCTATGATAGAACCCCGGACTGGCCGGCATGATGACCGCCCCCATGCGGGTCAGGCGCAGCATGTTTTCCAGGTGCACTTCCGAAAAGGGCGCTTCCCGGGGCACCAGGATCAATTGCCGCCGCTCCTTAAGGGCCACGTCTCCGGCGCGCTCGATCAGATTGTTACTAGCGCCGGTGGCCAGGGCCGACAGAGTGCCGGTACTGCAGGGACAAATCACCAACGGAGCTTTTTCACCCGAACCGGAAGCCGGCGGGGCGAACCAGTCTTCCCGGCCGAACACCAGCACTTGCCCCGGACGGGCGCCAGCATAGCTGGCAAGCGCTTCCTGCATGGCGGTGGTGTTGCCCGGCAATTTGAGATCGGTTTCCGTGGCAATCACTACCTGTGCTGCCTTGCTGATCATCACATGCACCCGGCAGTTCGCCGCCACCAGGCACTGCAACAGGCGCAGACCGTACTGGGCGCCGGAGGCACCGGTAAAGGCCAGATTGATCACCCGCTGTTTTTCGGACGCTGCCGTCGTCATACTGAAGTTTCCTGATTGGATAGCGGAGGCAGGATGCCCCGTCAGCCGAATTTACGTTCCAGTTCGGCAATCAGCTTCTGGTGAATACCGCCAAAACCGCCGTTACTCATGATGACAATATGGCAGGGACCGGATACCTGATCCAGAACCTGGCCGATCAGTTCCTCAACGCTGGCCCCGACACGATGGCGATCCGGTGCATCCACTGCCGCTCCACTGCCCTCGACCAGTGCTGGCAACCAGTCCATGCCATTGAGATTGGCCCAGAATACCTGGTTCGCCGCTGCAGCACTGGGCAGCAGGCTCTGCTGGTGAAAACCTTGTTGCATGGTGTTGGAACGTGGCTCGATCAGTGCAAGGATAGGCTCATCGCCCACCTTGTGGCGCAGACCTTCCAACGTGGTAGCGATGGCCGTCGGATGATGGGCAAAATCATCGTAGACACAAACCCCGCCGACATCCGCCAGCAACTCCATCCTGCGTTTAACGCCCGAAAAGCGGCACAGCGCCGCCACGGCATGGTCCGGGGTAACACCCACATGGCGGGCTGCTGCGATGGCCGCGAGGGCGTTGCGCACGTTGTGCAGGCCGGTTTGAGACCAACTGACTGAAGCCACCGGCTGTTCGCGGTGCAACACCATGAATCGACTGCCGTCCTCAGCCAAGAGCTCCGCCCGCCAGTCGGCCATATAGGGCACTTCGCTGCCCACCGAGGTAGCCTGCACGCTGCTCCAGCAGCCAAGCTCCAACGCCCGGTCAAGATGGGCATCCAGGGCCGGGCGCACAATCAACCCACGGGAAGGCACCGTTCTGACCAGGTGATGGAACTGACGCTCGATGGCTTCAACGTTGTCAAAAATATCCGCGTGATCAAACTCAAGATTGTTGAGGATCAGGGTATGGGGGCGATAGTGGACAAACTTGGAGCGCTTATCAAAGAAGGCACTGTCGTATTCATCGGCCTCAATAACGAAAAAGTCGCTGCTACCCAACCGCGCCGAAACCGGGAAATCATTGGGAACCCCGCCTATCAGATAACCCGGCTCCAACCCGGCCTGCTCCAGAATCCACAACAACATGGCGGTTGTGGTGGTTTTGCCATGGGTTCCGGCGACCGCCAGCACCCAGCGATGACGCAGAACCTCCCGCGCGAGCCATTCCGGGCCGGACATGTAATCAATATTCTGATTAAGAACCGCTTCCACCTCCGGGTTGCCCCGGGACATGGCGTTGCCCACCAGAACCAGGTCCGGCTGAGGCTTGAGGTTGTCAGAATCGTAACCTTCCATTAACCCGATTCCCTGGGCCTCCAACTGGGTACTCATGGGCGGGTAAACCCCCTGATCGGAGCCCGTCACGGTGTGCCCGAGCTCCCTCGCCAGTACCGCCAGACTGCCCATAAAGGTGCCACAGATTCCCAGGATATGGATGTGCATTCGGTTATCGACCTCTTAAATGAAACCTGCAAAGCGTCCCGTATAGAATGCGGGTCGTCAAGCGTTCCTTACGACGTTTGATGTCATGAAAAAAAAAAGCGATTGGCGTATCATCTGCCGCACTCGATGAAACTGCAGGAGGCACCAGCCGGAAATGGCCACCAGAAACGCATTCTATGCCCAATCAGGCGGTGTGACCGCCGTCATTAACGCCAGTGCCTGCGGGGTTATCCAGACCGCCCGCAAGCACCCCGATCAGATCGGTAAGTTGTACGCCGGGCGTAACGGGATCATCGGCGCGCTCAAAGAGGAACTGATTGATACCAGCCTCGAAAGCGATGAGGATATCCAGGCGCTGATCCACACTCCGGGCGGTGCGTTCGGGTCATGCCGCCATAAACTGAAGAACTTTTCCGAGAACAAACGCGAGTACGAACGCCTGATCGAGGTGTTCCGCGCTCACGACATCGGCTATTTCTTCTACAACGGCGGCGGCGATTCCCAGGATACCGCGTACAAGGTGTCCCAACTTGCTGAGAAAATGGGCTATCCGATTACCTGCATCGGCGTACCCAAAACGGTGGATAACGACCTGCCCTTCACCGACTGCTGCCCCGGTTTCGGCTCGGTGGCCAAGTACATCGCCACCTCTACCCTGGAAGCCAGCCTGGACATTCGCTCCATGTGCGACACCTCCACCAAGGTGTTCATCCTGGAAGTGATGGGGCGCCACGCTGGCTGGATCGCGGCGTCTGGTGGCCTTGCCGGGAAAGGTGAAGGCGAGCCGCCTCACGTTATCCTGTTCCCGGAAGTGCCCTTCGAGCGTGAGCGCTTCCTTGAACGTGTGGATTTCTGTGTCAAGGAGTACGGCTACTGCGTGGTCGTCGCCTCGGAAGGCGCCCAGTATGAAGACGGCCGCTTCCTGGCTGACGCTGGCGCCAAGGATGCCTTCGGCCATACCCAGCTTGGCGGTGTTGCCCCGGCCCTGGCCAATATGGTCCGCCAGGCCCTTGGGCACAAATACCATTGGGCGGTAGCGGATTACCTGCAGCGCAGCGCCCGCCATATTGCGTCCGCCACGGACGTAGAGCAGGCCTACTCCGTAGGCAAGGTGGCCGTGGAAATGGCGTTGGCAGGTAAACAGGCGCTGATGCCAACGATTGTGCGCGAACAGTCACGCCCCTATCGCTGGCACATTGGTGAGGCACCGTTGAGCGAGGTCGCTAACCAGGAGAAGAAAATGCCGATCCATTACATCACGGATGACGGCTACGGCATCACGCAAGATTGCCGCGACTACCTGGAGCCACTGATTCACGGCGAGAGTTTCCCGCCGTTCGATGATGGTCTTCCGAGGGTCGCGAAGCTTAAAAATCAGCTGGTCGAGAAAAAACTGAAGGCAGACTTCCAGTTCTAAGCCGCTGACCTACAAAAAAGGCGCCACCGAATCATCGGCTGGCGCCTTTTTGTTGCAGAACCGTTTATCCACCAGCAGCTTCAAACCGCTGCACGTAGTGCGAGAAATGGTCGAACCCGCCAACATGCTCTTCGCCCACAAAGATCTGGGGCACCGTGTGCACGGGCTTACCAATGGTTTTCTCCAGATCCGCCTTGCTGATGCCTTCCTCGATCATGTCCACGTAGCGGTAGGGAATGTCCCTGATCTCGCACAATTGCCGGGCGCGCATGCAAAAACCGCAGGACGCACGACCGTAGATGGTGACATGATCCATAAACTGACTCCTGTTCAAAACAATGGGCGACCCTGCGCTTCGCAGTTGTCGACAAGCTGTACCGTATGGTGGCACGCCCAATGAAAAAATAAAATTAATGAACTGAATGGTACCGATAGCCTGGACTGATACGTCCAGCGCTATCGGGCTTCACCGTGCTGCCTTACCCAGTCAGGTACTCAGGTTTTCAGACGGCTCAGTTCCGTCTCCAGCACTTTTACCTGTTCGTCCAATGTCTGGCCGCTGCCACTGACCCGTTGCGCCAATGCCCGGAGATCGTTGGCAGCGTCTCCAATACGGGTGAGGTTGCGATTGATCTCTTCACTGACGGAACTTTGCTCTTCGGCCGCCGTGGCCACATGGGTGACATGCTCCACAATGGTCGCTATGCGCTCAACCACTGAGGCCAGAGAATGGTCCGCTTCACGGGTTCCCTCCACCGCTCGGGTGGCGCGATCAACACCACCCTTGATCACAGTGACGGCTCCGCCCACGTCGCTTTGAAGGCCATCAATCATCTGGCTGATCTCATCGGTGGACTCACGGGTACGGGACGCCAGTGTTCTGACCTCGTCGGCCACGACGGCAAAACCTCGACCCTGCTCCCCCGCTCGCGCCGCTTCAATGGCGGCGTTCAGCGCCAGCAGGTTGGTCTGTTCCGCGATTCCCCGGATCACTTCAATAATACGGTTAATGTCTTCACTGCGAGTGGCAACCTGGCCTATCGCGGTGCTGGCCTCATCCATATCGCCCGCCAATGCACCCACGCCGTCCAGGGCAGACGTCAGCGTATCCTGGGTAAAACGGATGCCATCCTGGGCCATCTGCGCGTTTTCAGCTGCCTCACCCGCGAAGCCTGCCACTTCACTGGCGGCGGCGGACATTTCGTTCATGGCGGTAACCACGCTTTCGATGTCCTGATGCTGGCTCTCGGTCTGCTCGTCAGTTTCCTTGGCGATCACATCCACATCTGCCGCCTGTTGGCTGACCTTGGCGTTGACGTCTTTCAGGTCGTTGATCATTTCCCGTAACCGGCCCAGGAACTGGTTGAACCCGCCGGCCAGCTCAATCAGCTCCGAGTGGGTATCGATGTTCAACTCACTGGTCAGATCCCCTTCGGCACTGGCCAAGTTCTTCATCCGGTCACGGATTTCGTTCAAGGGTTTGGTCACCGAACGAACCAGCACCACCAGGATCAGGATCGCCACTACCGATACCAACACACCCACCATGGTCTGGCGCCCTGCGGTGGTGTTCACCTCGCTGGACAACAGGCCGGTGATTTCGGCCACGTCAGCCAGTGCGGTCTGCCGGGGTAATTCGATCAACAGTGACCACTGGGCGTCGGGCAGGTCAATCTCGATAGGGTAAGACACGGCCAGTGTGTCGCCATCGTCGTAGGTACCGCCGTCATTGTGCAGGGAAGCGTATGTTTCGGCCTGCCCGGGCAGTGCTTCCGATAACGGCCTTCCAAGATACTCGCCGTAGTGGCTGGACGCGGCAATCAGCCCCTTACTGCTCAGCAGGGTCACCCTTGATGCGCCGTCGTAGAGGTTGTCGCTGACATTCTGGATCGCTTTCTGGAGCGTAGACAGGTTGAGGTCAACGCCAGCCACGCCCGCAAATTCGTTCCCGTTCATAATGGGCACGACCAGGCTGGTCATCAGTTCGGTATAACCCTCTTCAATTTCGTATTCGTAAGGCTCCATGATGCAGGGCTCCCGGCTATCCCTGGAACACAGGTACCATTCCGCCTCGCGAATACCGAACTCATTCCGGTTGTCCAGGTACTTGGTCGAAGGATCCTCGGTGCGACTGAACACCACATCGCCCTCCAGAGAGCGGTAGTAATAGATTTCCAGGGTACCGTCATCGCTGCTGTGTTCTTCGACGCCACCGGTGAAGTAGCGGTCCTGGCCGTCGTAGGCGTCCGGTTCGAATTGGGCATAGATGGAACTCAGTCCCTCCTGCTCCTCCAGTACCGCACCCACCGTTTCCTGAAGGGCAACGCGGCTGATGCGGCCGGAACTATCCGCCTGTATATTCCGGCTGATGACGTTGCGGACGACTTCCGGTGTCCGATACGCTGTGGCAAACATGCCGCTGACAACCTCACCGTATTTCCCGGCGGTTGCGCTCAATCGGTCGACGGCAAGGCTGCGCACCGTGTCACGGGTTTCGGAGGTGATTCGCTGCTCCATCTGCCCCAGGGAAAGTTGGGCGGTCACCACAATACTGATTCCCATAACCAGTAGCAGCGTAATAACCAGGGCATAGAGTTTGAAGCGCAGTGACAGTTTTTTCATTGATACAGCAACCTGTCTCGATTGGAGTTCATTATCAGCTTGATGCCCTAAAAGGCATAGCTGCCATTAGAGCCTGATCGGCATTCACCTCAACAGGAGCGTCCATTGGCCTATCTCACCTTGTTCATGACCGCACTGGCCGCAGCAACGATACTCCCGGCCTATTCGGAGATTCTCCTTGGCGGCATGGTGACTCAAGGCTATTCGCTCTGGTGGATATGGTTCTGGGCGACAGCAGGCAACACCGCAGGCTCGGTTATTAATGGGGTTATCGGCCGGCAGGTGGATCGCTTTAAGCACAAACGCTGGTTTCCGATTTCCGAATCCCAGCTCGATAAAGCCCGCACCCGCTTCAACCGTTACGGGCAATGGTCGCTGCTTCTGGGGTGGCTGCCACTGGGCGGCGACGCACTGACCCTGGTTGGCGGGATCATGCGCGTGCCCTGGCTCAACTTCGTGATCCTGGTGGCCATTGGCAAGGGATTGCGCTACGGCTTGGTCATCTGGTTGGTGCTGGAAGCATCGGGGGTGCCGGGATCACCATAGAGGTATTCCCGGAGCAGATCCTCACCGTTGAATTCCGCATTCAGCACCGCGATGAACGTATAGACACCAATCAGCTTCCGGTTCAGGAATACGAATTCCTTCGGCGGCACCTTGAAATAGCGGCTGATGGCTGAGCGCGCTGCCTGGCGCGCCACCCGCGACGGCAGGTCACTTTGTTTCCAACGGTACTGGCCGCGGTCGTTCACTGCTTCACCGGGCCAGTTGCTACGGTCCCTGGAAAGTGGCTCCAATACCGACATGCAAACCTTGCCGAACGTGTCCAGAACGTCATCGGGCCAATCCTCGCTCATGAAACGCAACCGGATACCGCCGTCAATCACCTCTGTCAGGTCGCCCTCGTAGGAAGCCCGGATCATCTGAATGACCGGGTCCAGGAAGGTCGCTGAGTAAGCCTGTACCGCTCCAAAATCCAGCAGCACTATCTGGTCGGTTTCGCTGTTCGCGCCTTCCTCACCGGCGATGCGGATCCGGTAGTTGCCGAAATTGGGATCCGTCTGGATCTCACCCCAGATAAACAACTCACGGAAGAACAATTCCAGCGCGGCACGGCCCAACTCGCTACGACGATCCAGGGCCAGATCTCGTACCGCCACTGAACTCACTGAGTGGCCTGGCTCGTAGGTGGAGGCGATGACATGGGCCGTGCAGTACTCGTCGAGAACACGGGGCACCACAAAACGGGGATCGTCCAGCAACATCTGCCGGAATTTTTCAGTGGTACGGGCTTCGAGGCGGTAATCCACCTCTCGGTGCATCATGTCCCGCACCTCTTCCAGCCAGTCATTGAACTCGGGACCGAAGGAGACCAGGCGGGCAATCTTGAGCAGATGTGCCACTGCGTTAAGGTCACTGTCGACTGCTTCGTCAACGCCGGGGTACTGGACCTTGAGCACCAGTTCCAACCCGTCGCTACGCCGGCGCGCTCGATGAACCTGCCCCAGAGAAGCCGCGCCAATCGGGTCGGGATCCACGTCCAGTTCCGCCAAACGGTCAGCACCCAGTTCAGCCTTAAGCACCCGCTCGATCGACGGCCATTCCAGCCAGGTGGTCTGATCTTCCAGGGTATGCAGTGCTTCGGTTACTTCCTCAGGCAGGAAGTGCTCGCCATAGAGAGCCATCACCTGCCCGATCTTGACGACACTGCCCTTGAGCTTGCCCAACTCGTCCACCAGGAATTCCGCCTGGCTGGATAGCATGGCCCGGTGCCGGGCCTCCCGCTTGTCCTTGCTGCTGAACCAGTTGGTGGCCATATGGGAGGCCATCCGGGTGCCTGCGAAAAGCCCCGCCCTGGTGAGGGTAAGCCGACGCTCAAAGCTGCCGGTCTTGATACGTGCAACAGATGTGCTTTTGGGTCTGGATGCCATCAAAAACCTGCTCGGTTCTGTAAGTGTTGGCGCTATCAGCCTGTATGACCATTATACGGATACCCGGGCCCTCAAACCTAACCGGCGTGCCGTCGATTCATTGCTCTTGGGGCCAATGCAAACCGCCCCTTCTGTGTTTACTTGTGTCCCTGGTGAAAGGTTTTACGTTTTTACACAGACCCCACAGCCAAAGCCGTTTAGTATAAAAATGTGGTCGCTTACCGCGCCACTGATGCCCAAAAACAACAAGACTGCAACAATGACACAAACCACCAGCAGCCCCTCCGACACCAAACTGTCACAGTTCCGGGTGAAGGGTGAAATTCCGGTTCCGATGCTGATCGGCTGGCTTACTCTGGCAGCAATCCCCATCCTGCTGTTTTTCGCTTGGCGGTCCCTGGACCGCGGAATGCCTGGCTCCGCCACAACTTTGATCGTCTTTGCCGTGCTGCTCAGTGTCAATGGTATTGTTTATCTCATCAGTCACAACAGTACCGTGCAACGCCGCGGTTTTATTACCGCGATTACGATCCTGTTCACCTATCTGGCAATCAATGCGGTGGAGGACGGCTCTGCCATTATCTGGCTGTTTGCCTACCCACCCATCATTTTCTACATCAGCGAAGCAAAAGTAGGCGTGCTTGCCTGCTCCGGAGGCCTGGCGGGGGTTGCGCTGCTGTTCAGCCCACTCGGGGACCTGGCGTTCGATTCGCCCTACAGCACCAGTTTCCGACTCACCATGCTTGCCGTACTGGGGTTTGAGATGTCCACCTGCTACGTCCTGGACCAGAGCCGGCGGCGCAGTAAACTCGGACTGCTGAAACTGGCTGCAGAGTTCGAATATGCGGCGAAACACGATGCGTTGACGGGGCTTGCCAATCGACGTGAAGCTCACGAGCAACTGGAAGCCGAATATCAGCGATACCTGCGCAATTCGCGCGGCTTTTCGGTGTTATTGATGGACATTGATCTGTTCAAATTCGTCAACGACAACCATGGTCATCAGGTGGGTGATGAAACCATTGTGATGGTAGCCAGGACGTTGCAGGAACACAGCCGGAAAGTCGATACGCTAGCGCGCTGGGGCGGAGAGGAATACCTGGTATTGTTGCCCGAGACTGACACAGTCGAAGCCGTCAAGACGGCTAACCGCATACGCCAGACCATTGCATCAACCGCTATAAAGACCCAGGGCGGGAGCATCAACACCACCATCAGTGTCGGAGTAGCCACTATCCACGGCGCAGAGTCTGTGGACCGACTGCTACAGCGTGCCGACGAAGCGCTTTATCGGGCCAAGGCCCTGGGGCGTAACAAGGTGTGTGATTTCGAAGCTACCCACGGCTAGCTACTAACACATATGAGCCTTCTCGGAATCAATAGGCAATAGGCAATAGTCATTCTTTTGGCCGCGCCAGCGGCCAACCTAAACCCATGAGCGAGAACGCCTGCTTCGTCAGTCTCGCGGGGCTGTCAGGCACTCACAGCAAACACATATAGGGGCTCTCTTACGTGACTTTAGACCACAGCCTGACCAGTCGTTCCATCGGTGGATCAGGGGCACCAGACATTCATCGGTTAACCGGTCACTGGCACTATTCAAGAATCGGGCTGCAAGGCTCCAGTTAGTTCCAGGCTCAGGACCGGTGTAAGCGCACTGGCTCATGGCATTAAGGCACGCCCACGGGGTGGCTAATCAAGGCGGCTGGCTTCAACGGCGGTGATAGAAGGCCGGTTCGGTATCGGGTACCAGTCAGCGGACACCTGGCTTTCGGTCATCATCCTGTTTGATCCAGTTAGACGTCATGCTCACCCCGTGGCGTGACTAACCCTTCAGGAATCGTTGTTCATCGAACACCCTCTGATGCTTAAGCATGAAGTAGGCGGCACGGCCCAGCTTGTGGGCCAGCGCGGATAGCGCCTTGGCCTTGTTCATGCGTTTCTGGAGTTTTTGTAGGTAACGTTGGGCTTTGTCATTGCCCCGCAAATACAGCACTGCTGCTTCCGAGAAGGCCCACTTGAGATGGGCGTTGCCGATTTTGTTGCCCTGGGTGCCATACACTTTGCCGGCGGATTCGGCCTTGCACTTGATGAGTCGGGCGTACGAGGCAAATTTCTGGACGGTCTCGAAGCGCTGGATATCACCGATTTCATAGAGAATGGTCAGCGCCAGGATGCGCCCCACACCGGGAATGGTCCGCAGCACACTCAGGGACGTGGGGTCGTGCTGTTTGGCTTGCTGCTCCAGGTGCTCTTCGAGCTTGCTCAGCTCCCGGTGGTAGCAACCGATGATGGCCAGGTCCAGATCGATGTTGTGTTGGACGTCCCGGTCGGCAAAAACCGCGTGGACCTGTTCCCGGGCACCGATATCCTTCAGATTGACCTTGTTCGGCGGCAGGTTGTATTGGCTCGTGGTATTCACCACATGGGCTTTGAGCATGGCCCCGTGCTGGACGATCCGGGTGCGCCGGCGCAGTAGGTCGCGGGTGGCCCGCATTTCCTTGGGATAGGTATACGCCAGCGGAAAATTACCGCCCTTCATGAGCATGGCGATCTTGAACGAGTCAATGCGGTCGTTCTTGGTTTTACCCCCATGGATGGCCTTCATGTAGAGCGCGTGCCCCAGAATGAATTTGATGCCGTGTTCTTCACACAGATCCGAGATCCAGTACCAGCAGTGCATGCACTCGACGCCAACGACAAGGTCATCGCGGAAAGGTTCGAGCAGGGCGAGCAAGGGTTCCGGGCGGGCTTTGATTTCCTTGTGCAGCAACACCTCCCCTTGCTGGTCGATGATGCAGACATACAGGCTGCGGGCGTGCAGGTCGATTCCACAATAATGGCGGTGGGTGCTATGGTAAAAGTTCATTGAGTCTTCTCCCTTGTAGTGCTTGGTCGCCTTCCAGCTTAGCGGGCAACCGCTGGGCTGGGGAGAAGGCTCAATCAGTATCAAGGCAACCGCCTCAATCGGCACTTGGGCTTTGCATTACCAGCCCGCTACCCGTCGAACAGCACCACCCGCCAGACCATTAACCAGTTCATCTGAGAGAGTAGGAGCAAGCCCGGCAACGGATACCCCGGGGACGAAATCGCTAACCTGGCACATGGCCATGCCAGCATAGCCACAGGGGTTGATCCGACGAAACGGTTCCATGTCCATAGCCACGTTCAGGGCCAGGCCGTGGAACGAACACCCTCGCCTTACACGCAACCCCAGCGACGCAATCTTCGCTTGCTCTACGTAGACACCGGGCGCATCCGGACGTGGCGCTGCCGTCACCCCCATCCCCGCTAGGGTACGGACAATGGCTTGCTCAATGACATCAACCAGAGAGCGAATTCCCAGGCGGTGGCGAGTCAGGTCTATCATCAGGTAGACCACAAGCTGGCCAGGGCCGTGATACGTTACCTGGCCACCGCGGTCCACCAGTATCACCGGGATATCACCGGGGGCCAATATGTGCTCGGCTTTACCGGCCTGCCCCTGGGTGTAGACCCTTGGGTGTTCCAGCAACCAGAGTTCATCCGGTGTGGCGGCGTCCCGGGAGGCCGTAAACGACTTCATCGCTTCCCAGGTTTCCAGGTAGGGCTGCTCGCCCAAGGTGCGGACTATAAGCTCGTCCATCAGTTTACAGCACCATATGAACCCGGCCGCTGGCCTTGAGTTCCTCGAACAGGGCTTTCAACTGCGGTTCGCCCGTGGCAACGATCTTCAGGTTAACCGATGCAAACCGACCGCCGCGACTGTCTTTCACCGTCACGTCGTCGCTCGAAATCCCCGGCGCATGTTGTTCCACCACGCCCACCACGAACTCCACAAAGTCTGGCGCAGCGTCCCCGATCACCTTGATCACGTAGTCGCAGGGAAACTCGATCTTGGGTGCCTTTGGTTCGCTCATCCCGGTTTATCTCCTACAGGCAACTCTCAGCCTTACTCGAAAAGCTGAACAAAGAATAGTTTGATGGCATCCCAGATCCGCTTGAAGAAACCGCCTTCCGGGATATCGCTGAGCGCCAGCACTGGCTGATCCACGACCACGTCATCACCGAGCTTCACCGTCACCTGCCCCAGTTCGTCGCCCATTGAAATTGGCGCCTTAATCACAGAGTCGAGCTCAACGGTGGATTCCAGTGAGTCTCTTGAGCCTCTGGGGATAGTCACGTAGACGTCTTCCGTCATCCCTACTGACAAACCGTCGTTTTCGCCACCCCAAACGCGCGCTTCCAGCAGTTCTTGTCCGGCACGGAACAGGCGCTCAGTCTGGTAGTAACGAAAGCCATAGTTCAGCATTTTCTGGACTTCTTGAGCGCGGGACGAGGTGCTGTCAGTGCCCATAACCACTGCAATCAGCCGCGTGTCATTACGTTTGGCTGACGCCACCAGACAGTACCCGGCTTCCTCGGTATGGCCTGTCTTCAGTCCATCGACACTGTCGTCACGCCACAAAAGACTGTTGCGATTAGGCTGACGAATGTTGTTGTAAGTGAAATGCTTCTGCGCATACAGCGGGTAGTTTTCCGGGTAGTCATTGATGATCGCTTTCGCCAGGAGGGCCAGATCGTAGGCAGTGGAGAAATGATCCGGTGCAGGCAACCCAGTGGCATTGGCAAAACTGGACTCGTTCATACCCAGAATCTGTGCCTGCTGGTTCATGATATCGACGAACGCCCCTTCACTGCCGGCAATGTATTCGGCCAGTGCCACCGAGGCATCGTTCCCAGACTGAATGATGACGCCCTTTAGCAGGTTCTCGACCGACACCTCTGTCCCTTCCTGAACAAAGGTCCTGGAGCCTTCGGTTCGCCAGGCGTTGACGCTGACCGGCACCATGTCGGACAGGGAAATCCGCCCCTCATCCAGTTCCCGTTCCACAATATACGCCGTCATCATTTTGGTCAGACTGGCCGGCGGCAGACGCTCATGGCTGTTCTCTTCCATGATAATCCGTCCGGAAAGCGGATCCATCAGGATATAGGAACTCGCCGCAATCTGCGGTGATGATGGAATCAGAACAGCCTGCGCCGCTACCGGCATTGCCGGAAGCAGGATCAGGAGCAGAACAGCAGAGAAGGCTCGGAACGCTTTATTTAGTGCCATGGGTCCATTCAGTTTCAAGTAAGTGACTGGTTCAATGAGTGTCGGTCAGAAGTATTGATTGACCAAATCCGTGAGTTTCAAGCAGGCTCTGGGCTCTCAGGGCTTCATCCTCATCCCTGAACGGCCCGACCTGAACGCGGTGAAAGCGGCCAGAGGCCGTCTCCACTTCCCTTACCCGCATTGGGTTTGCGACTGCACGCCGCGCCCGATCCAGAAGGGCTTCGGCCGGGTTGCGCTGGCTGAACGAACCCAGTTGCACGAACAGGGCCTCGCTAGCCGCGCCGGGATCCGTCAGGCGCTTCGCATCCACAGGTGCTCCCGACTCCGGGAACGGCTTGCCGGCAAGCGTCATCGAGCCGTCAGGACTCACCGTGATGGCGGCTACCTCTACCCTGGCCGTACCCCTGCCCTGATAACCCAGCTTTTTGGCCGCAGCGTAGGAAAGGTCAATCAGGCGATCCCCATGGAAGGGACCACGGTCGTTGACCCTAACCACCACCGAGCGACCGTTATCGAGGTTGGTCACCCGGGCGTACCCTGGAATTCTCAGGCTCTTGTGCGCCGCTGACATCTCGTACATGTCAAAAACCTCTCCATTCGAGGTTTTGTGACCATGGAACTTCTCACCATACCAGCTCGCGGTGCCGCGCTGAACATAACCATCGTTACTGCCCACGACATGATATTCCTTGCCCCAAACCTGATAGGGTGACTTGTTTCCAGCGCGGCGCGGCTCCTCAAATCGAGGCGTGGCATCGGCAAGTCCCGATGCATCGAAGTTGCCTGAGGGCGCACGGTCCTGGCTCAGGGTGTAGCGGGAGGAATGGTCAGGTTCGGGCGATGATGCACACCCTGCCAGCACCAGTACCCCGAAAACCAGTAGTAAAACATGGCGTTTCATCACGAGCTGTTACTTTCCCCATTGTTTTCATTTGCCAGCGGCCGCATCCGCTCTTGGAGCGCATCTGCCAACTGGTACACCGCCATGGCGTATAGATGACTGTGATTGTAGCGGGTTATCACGTAGAAGTTATGGTAAGTCAGCCATAGTTCAGTGCCCTCGTCACCGACAAGACGGATCGCCCTGGCTTTAGCGTCGCCGGGCACATCCATTTTCGGGACGATACTCGCCTGCCGATAGTCGTTGACCGTCAACGTCGGCTTCAGTTCCCTGGTCAGTAGTGGTGAGCTCTCTGGCAGACTGTCACCCACCTGCTCCGCTACAGGCTCACCGGCTTGCCAACGATGGGCATGAAAATAATGGGCGACACTGCCGATGGCATCCACGGGATTGGCCAGGATGTCGGTAACGCCATCGCCGTCAAAATCAAGCGCGTAATGCCGGTAGCTGCTGGAGATGAACTGGCCGTACCCCATCGCCCCCGCGTAGGACCCCGTCACTTCCAGGGGGTCAAAACCCTGTTCGCGGGTCATCAGCAAATACTGGACAAGCTCGCTGCGAAAAAAGCGGCTCCGGGGCGGATAGTCGAATGCCAGAGTGGCAAGGGCATCAAGCACCCGATACTTCCCTTTGTAGGTACCATACCAAGTTTCGACACCGATAATTGCTGCAACGATTGATGCAGGTACACCGTACTCACGTTCGGCGCGCTCAAAGGCTTCCTGATGCTGCTCGAAAAAGTTGACGCCTTGCTCTATGCGCTCCTCACGCATAAAGATCCGACGGTATTCGTACCACTCAAGGGTTTTCTCAGCCGGTCGGCTGATAGCTTCCAATATCGAGTCACGGCGCTGCGCATTCGCCAGTATTGCCGACACACGCTCGGCTTCAAACCCGTAGCGTTCCGACATTTCACGAACAAAGTCACGGCTCTCAGGTGTCTCATTGTAGGGCCCGGCCTGAGACGGAGAGGCAAAGAATGCCATCATCATCACTCCAACACCTGACCAATACCTGACCGCTTTCATGAATCCCCTTGACTGGCTTCGACTCGAGAACTTTTTCAGTACAACGTCACCACAGCTGCGGCCCGTCATCGCGGCCAAGATTACCATGGCCGCGGGCCCCGCAACCATTACTCCCCGTCCATGGTCGGCGCCCGGTCATCACGCACTGATCATCCGCCTATGGGTATGGACCGACATCAACACCCCAAACGCCGCCATCAGCGTTACCCCTGACGTTCCGCCATAGCTGACCAGCGGCAGCGGCACACCCACTACCGGCAAAAGACCACTGACCATACCCACATTGACGAAGACGTAGATAAAAAACGTCATTGTCAGCGCGCCCGCCAGCAGCCGGCTGAACGAATCCTGTGCCGTCGATGCAATGTACAGGCACCGCAGAACAATCAGGAGGTAGAGCACCAGAAGAATAAGCATGCCCACAAAGCCAAATTCCTCCGCCAGCACGGCAACGATGAAATCGGTATGGCTCTCAGGAAGAAATTCAAGATGGGACTGTGTGCCCTGGAGCCACCCCTTGCCATCCATGCCCCCCGAACCGATAGCGGTCTTGGACTGGATAATATTCCAGCCGGCGCCAAGCGGATCGCTCTGCGGATCCAGCAAGGTCAGTACGCGCTGCTTCTGATACTCACGCATAACGAAGAACCACATCAGTGGCGCCGCCACTGATACCATGGCCAGAAAGGCGCCGATCAGGCGCCACCCCATGCCGGCAAAAAACACGACGAAAATCCCGGCAGCTCCTACCAGCAACGAGGTCCCGAGGTCCGGCTGCAGTATGATCATCGCCATGGGCGCCAACACAATGAGCAACGCCACCGCCACATGGCGAACCCTGGGGGGCAGGTAGTGGCGCGAAAGGTACCAGGCGGCCATCATCGGCACTACCAGCTTCATCAGCTCCGAAGGCTGGAAGCGGGGCAACCCTGGAATGGCCAGCCAACGCTGTGCGCCCTTGGCACCAACGCCAACCAGCAAGACCGCCGCCAATCCCACAATCCCGGCCAAGAACAGCCAGGGCGACCAACGCCGGAACACAGCCGGGTCAAGCTGGGCGAACACGAACATCACCACCAGGGCCACCCCCATCCGGATACCCTGCGCTTTGACGACTTCCAGGTTGCGGTCGGCCCCGCTGTACAAAACAAACAGCCCACCCGCAATTAGGGTCAGCAACAAGACCAACAATATCGGGTCAATATGCAACGCCGACCAGATCCCCCTCGGGCTAGACAACGGGTGACGCACAGATTGGTTAAACAGGCTTCCCGCTGACATCAGTTGTCCCTCTCCCCGGACGAACCCACAACGAGCTCATCGCCTTGTGCGGAGAAATCCAACAACCAGGCGTCAAACATCGCCCGAGCGACAGGCGCAGCCGTTCCGCTACCGCCTCCACCGTTTTCTACAATAACAGCGACGGCAATCTGAGGGTCCTCTACCGGTGCAAAGCCAACAAACAGAGCATGATCCCGTAATCGCTCACGGATCTCCTCTTCGTCGTACTCTTCATCTTCCGCCAGGCTAAATACCTGGGAGGTACCACTTTTGCCGGCCATTCGATACGTTGCACCGCGCGCCGCCCGCCGGGCCGTCCCCCGGCTACCATGCATGACCTCAGCCATGGTCTCTACAACAAACTCCCAGTCGTCCGGGTTCTCAAGTTCAATCGATTGATGGGTACCGGTGGGCAACACTTCCTCAACCGAATGGTCACCCTTTACATCTCTCAATAGCCTTGGCTCGGCCCAGTTTCCACGGTTCGCGATCACCGACGTAGCAGTTGCCAATTGCAGTGGCGTCGCCAGCATGAACCCTTGACCAATACCGAGGTTTACCGAGTCTCCCGGATACCAGGGCTCATTATGGATAGCGCGTTTCCAATCACTGGACGGCAGCAAACCGCTCAGCGCCCCGGCAACGTCC
This sequence comes from uncultured Marinobacter sp., assembly GCA_913057975.1. Lineage (GTDB taxonomy): Bacteria > Pseudomonadota > Gammaproteobacteria > Pseudomonadales > Oleiphilaceae > Marinobacter. Next base: position 51,953 of record CAJXOQ010000001.1, on the reverse strand, counting down.
AGCGTGGCATCCTCACCAAAGCCGAAGTCGGACAAGTATCGGTGCATGGTATCTACCCCCATGTCGACTGCGACTTCGTAGAAGTAAATATCACAGGATTGAGCCACTGCTGACTTCAGGTCGACCCACCCGTGACCACCCCGTTTCCAGTCCCGCCAGCGGCGTCCGCCAGATTTCAACTGGTAATAACCCGGGTCCCAGATCGTCCTGTCACGGGTGGTGGCATTGCTGTCGAGTGCCGCGATGGCCAGCATAGGTTTAAGCGTCGACGCCGGAGAGTACTGCCCGCGCAAAGCCCGGTTGAACAAGGGCTTATCGGGACTCTGGCTGAGTGATCGATAGGCCTCCACGCCGATGCCGGTTACAAATAGATTGGCGTCAAAGCCCGGAACGCTCGCCAGTGCCAGAATGCCCCCAGTGGAGGGCTCAATAGCAATAATGGCACCACGTCGGCCATCCAGCAGCTTGTGAGCCAGCCGCTGGAGCCGCAGATCTAAATGTAGCTGTATATCTTCACCTGCCACCGGGTTTTCGCGCTCAAGCACACGCAGAGTTCGGCCCCGCGCATTGGTTTCTACATGCTGATAGCCGACTTGCCCGTGCAGGAGCTTCTCGTAGAAACGCTCCACCCCGGATTTGCCAATGTAGTTGGTGCCCGCGTAGTTCACCGGATCAATTCGCTGCAGTTCCTGTCGGTTGATACGCCCCACGTAACCAAGGGCGTGGGCAGTCAGCGTACTGTGTGGGTAGTACCGAACCAGTTCCGCGGACACCTCGACACCGGGCAACTCATGGCGATGAACCGCAAGGCGCGCGATCTCCTGCTCGTTCAGGTCGTAGCGAAGGGGCAACTCCTGGAACGGACGACGAGGCTCAAGCAGCCGACGCTGGAACCGTTCCATGTCTTCCTCGGAAATACTCAGCATGCCCTGGAGTTTTGCCAGGGTCTGATCCATGTCATCAACACGCTCGGGCACCAGCGTCACGCTAAAGACCGGGCGGTTCTCAGCAAGCAGGACATCGTTGCGGTCATAGACCAGCCCCCGGGGAGGCGCCACGGACTGAACCTGAACACGGTTTTTGTCGGAAAGCGTGGTGTAGATGTCGTGTTCCACGACCTGCAGTTGGTACATCCGGGCGATCAACACGCCTAGCAATACAAAGACCAGCAACAGCATGACAAAGGCACGACGCTGAAACAGACGCCGTTCGGCAGCGATGTCTTTGAACTCTCCCCAGGGCATATTGGCTTGGCTTCCTAGGCCCGGTGATAAGGATGATTACGGGTGACGGACCAGGCGCGATAGAGCTGCTCGGCAAGCAGGATGCGCACTAACGGATGCGGCAGGGTCAGCGCCGACAGCGACCACAACTGATCGGCCCTGTCCCGGCAGGCGTCAGCAAGACCGTCCGGGCCTCCGACAAGAAAACTGACGTCGCGACCATCCAACTGCCAGCTTTCAAGCTGGCCAGCCAATTTTTCAGTGGACCAGTTGCGTCCGCCAACTTCCAGTGCAATCACCCGGTCACGGGGGCCCAGCGTCGACAGGATTGCGTCCCCCTCTCGCTGCATCAGCCTGGGGATATCCGGATTCTTGCCACGATGGGCCAGGGGAATTTCCACCAGATCAAGAGACAACTCCGGCGGCATCCGGCGGGCATACTCGTTATACCCCTGGTTGACCCACTCGGGCATTTTCTGCCCTACACAGACCAGGCGTAACCGCATGATTATTCGCTACCCGCAACACCCAGATCGGGAGCATCACGCCAGAGGCGTTCCAGGTCATAGAACTCGCGGGTTGCCGGCATCATGACGTGAACCACCACGTCACCGAGATCAACCAGAATCCAGTCACTCGCATTGGCGCCTTCCACATTGCTGGCACGAACCCCCTGCTCCTTCGCTTCGGACAACACCGAGTCCGCCAGAGATTTCACATGCCGATTGGAGGTACCACACGCAAGGACCATGTAGTCCGTTACGCTGGTTCTCCCCCTGACATCAATGATGCTTACGTCCTGCGCTTTGACGTCCTCAAGCGCACCCACGACCAGTTCTTTCAGTTGCTCTGCCTGCATAATCACCCTGTTGGACGGGCAGCGGCGAAGGCGGCCACCCGAAAAGTCATATTCAGACGGGATTGTAGCACTAAAAGTTCCCGTCCGGTCATGCGCCGTATAGTCTCTGGCGCTGAATTTCCCGCCACACCGGGTCGGGCAGCAGATAACGGGGAGAGTGGCCGGAAAGAATCCGATCGCGAATACCGGTCGCAGAGATATCAAGCAACGGCGGGTCGAGTTGCAAAATGTGGCCACAAGGCGCGCGGAACAAGGCCTCTACCCGCTCGACTGACCGTTGGCTCAACAATCGCGCCGGTACACCGTCCGGTGCCAGCCCCGGTCCCGGCCGTTGCACGACGACAATGTGTGCCAGTTCGGGAATCCGCTCCCACTCCTGCCAACGGTCGAAACCGGCGAAGGAATCCGTACCCAGGACCATGGCGAGCGGCTCGTCGGGGCCGATCTCCGCCCTCAGTTGCGTCAACGTCTCCGCGGTGTAGGACGCGCCTTCCCGCCCCAACTCGCGGTCATCCAGAGTCAGCCCGGGCTCGCCAGCAATGGCCAGTTCCAGCAAGGCCAGACGCTGTGCGCTCGTAGCACCCGGCACATCACGGTGAGGAGGCACGTGACAGGGCATCAAAGCCACTTTCGCCACCCCCAACCGCTCCCTTAGCTCGACTGCAAGCCGCAGGTGGCCGTGATGTATCGGGTCGAAGGTGCCACCATAGATCACATGCATGCGCAATCAGGTCCGGATGTGACCGTCGCCAAACACCACGTATTTCTGTGATGTCAGACCTTCAAGGCCAACCGGCCCACGGGCGTGAATCTTGTCTGTGGAGATGCCGATTTCCGCACCGAGGCCATACTCGAAACCGTCCGCAAAACGGGTCGAAGCATTGACCATGACGGAGCTGGAATCCACTTCCGTCAGGAATCGGCGGGCCCGGGTATAGTTTTCCGTGACAATGCTGTCTGTATGCTGAGAACTATAACGATTGATGTGTTCAATCGCGCCATCAAGCCCATCGATCACCTTTACTGCAAGCACCGGGGCCAGGTATTCCGTGCCCCAGTCGTCCTCGGTGGCACGAACAACATCAGGGAGAATGTCCATTGTCTGCGGGCAGCCTCTGAGCTCCACACCTTTGTCCCGGAAGGCGTCCGCCAGCAACGGCAGAATATCAGCCGCGATTTCCTGGTCCACCAGCAGTGTCTCCATGGTATTGCAGGTGCCGTACCGCTGGGTCTTGGAGTTCACCGCTATGCTCAGGGCTTTTTCGGGATCAGCATGGCTGTCGATATACACGTGACAGATACCATCGAGGTGCTTGATCACAGGTACGCGCGCATCACGGCTGATGCGCTCGATCAGACCTTTACCACCCCTTGGGACAATCACATCCACAAACCGGGGCATGGTAATCAGTTCGCCGACAGCGGCCCTGTCGGTGGTTTTCACAACCTGTACGGCACTTTCTGGCAGACCTGATTCCTTCAACCCCTTTGCCAGGCAGGCTGCGATGGCCTGATTGGAATGAATGGCCTCGGAACCCCCGCGCAATATGGTGGCGTTTCCGGACTTCAGGCACAGACTGGCAGCCTCTACGGTCACGTTGGGCCGGGATTCGTAGATAATACCGATAACACCCAACGGCACACGCATGCGACCAACCTGTATTCCGGAGGGTCGATACGTCATATCGGTAATTTCGCCAATCGGATCCGGCAACGAGGCCACCTGGCGCAGCCCTTCAATCATTGCATCGATGCGCGCCGGGGTCAGCTCCAGCCGGTCCAGCATCGCTGCTTCCAGACCGTTGGCACGGCCACCCTCCAGGTCCCTGGCATTGGCTGCGGCAAGCTCATCGCGCGCAGCGTCCAGAGCCTCGGCTGTTGCCTGCAACGCCTGGTTGCGAACAGCCGTTGTGGAACGGGCCACCGCCCTTGCGGCCTGCCGGGCCTGCTGTCCAACCTCCGCCATATAAGCTGCAATATCCATCCAAATACCTTTCACGTTTAAAATCGATAGTACGAATCAGGGCCTAACTTTACCTTTCCCGTTTCAAGTACGCATCCCAAGCGATTATTATACCGGCCTGACACACTTTATTCCGCGGGTCATTGAACAAAACCTGCTGTATGCTTTAAAACACGGACGCCCGGGAGAGGACGGATACCATGGCTCAGATGGCCGAAAAATTCCTGTTAAGCCGCCTGTCGAGAACTGGATTCCTGATCCTGATCGCCATTGCCGCGTTTGCAGTAATCCAACGAGAAACGCTGACAGTCATCACCGCCATTGTCGCCGCGGCGCTGGTCTTCAGCGGCAATACCTTCCACCCCGGACGCTCTCGGCAACCGTGGCCAGCGATCCACCGTCTATTGTTTGTTGCACTGCTGTCGCTCCTGGCCACCAGTCTCTGGACAGGGCCCTGGAGCCTGACCCATTGGCTTTACGTGGCACCACTGGTCGGCTTTGCTCTGCTACCCGTTACCTGGGCCGGGGCCATCACCGCGCTCTGCGCCGTTCTTGCGATGTCTGCCACCCATTGGTCCGCCGGCTTGCCAGAACGCCACCAGATGCTTAGCGCACTGCTGCTGACCGTTGTGCTTTCCGGCCTGCTGGTTTTCCTGCGGGAATACAAATCGCGACAACTTGCGCCCCTGCGTCGGACCGACGAGCTTACCCAGGCTGCCAGCCGCGAATACCTGACGGCTGATCTACACAAGGAAATCCAGCGCAGTGAACGGGAAGGCACTGATATGTCGGTGATCATGATCGGCCTGGATACACACCTGAGCGACAGCGACCCGGATGCTGATATACGTTCCATACTGCCACGAATCGGCCGCTACCTGCACTCCCAACTGCGGGATTTCGACACCTACTACCGGGTCGCAGACCTTCAGTTCCTGATCATACTGCCAGGCATCCCCACAGCAGAAGCAGCATCACTGGGGGAGACGATCCGCAAGGGACTACGCACCCTGCTTGCCTCCCACCAATTACATCTGACGGTCAGTGCGGGAATCGCCGGCCTGAATATCGGCGATGATGCGGACAGCTTGCAGCAATCTGCTGCCAATGCTTTGCGGCGCGCCCAGCAACAAGGGGGCGACCGTGCCCAGTCCTACAGTACCTGGACACACACATCGCCTCCACCCAGAACAGAAGGGCCGGTACTATGACCGAAACCCGCCTGAGAAGTTTTACGCACCTGGCCGGCTATGCGTTCGCCAGTCTTTTCATTGCAAGCCTGGCGTTCCAGAACCTTCGTTACGGATTTTATGATTTGTTCTTCCTGGCTGCCGGAATGGCTTTGCTGACGGTCGCGGGCGCTGGCTATACCTTCCTATGTCGCCGCCGCCAGTTGTCGGCACCTGGACATCTCATCATCCTGACAGCTCTAAACAGTGGGTTGGTGGCGGCCATGTTTGCCCTTGACCCGCCCGGAATCAGTCATTGGGTTATGCCCCTGGTTGTACTGAATCTACTGATCCTTCCGCTGCGCCAGGGGCTGATCCTTTCCCTGTTGTTGCTGGTCGCCCTGGCACTCTTTCTACTCCTGTCATCGCCCCCAATGTATGCCATAACCATCAGTTCGGGGGTGTTTGCGTTGGTCGCGGTGGCCGCACTTTATATCTGGCACTACGACCACATGGCGCAATCGGCGGAAGATCTGGCCATAACCGACCCGGTGACCGGCGCCCACAACGCGCGCTTCCTGGACGAAACCCTGCAAAAGGAAATCTCTCGGGCCATTGCCATGTCGCATTCCCTGTCGGTGATTTCCCTGGCCATTGATTACGCAGAAGAAGCCGAAGACCTGCATGGCCACGCCGGCATGCAACGGCTGCTCCGGGATCTCACCCAGCACCTGTTTGACGTTATCCGCGCAGGCGATACCCTTTACACGCTTGAAGACGGAGAGTTTTTCCTGATCCTGCCCTTCACCCCGGAGGAAGGCGTACGCGTCATCGCCGAACGAATTCGACGGACCATCGCGGAACAAAACTGGCCTCCAGCCGGAAAAGTGACTGTCAGCCTTGGCTGCACCACCCGCGCCAGCACTGACATCCGCACGGCGGACCTGCGAAAGCGGGTAAGGCAAGCATTGGAGGAAGCCCGTAAACGCGGTGCCGATTCAGTCTGGTACAGCCTGGGAGACGTTCGGCCATCATGATGCCGGAGTGGCTACAGTCACTAACCGACTGGCTGGCAACCAACCCTGGCTGGCTGTCAGCGGCGCTATTCCTCACAGCATTCGTCGAGTCCCTTGCCCTGGCAGGCATCCTGATTCCCGGCGTCGCTATTCTGTTCGCCGTGGCGGTGCTGGCGGGCCAGGTTGCCATACCGGTTGCCGAGGTCCTGCTTTGGGCGGGGGCCGGAGCCGTTGCCGGCGACGGCATCAGCTTCGCCCTCGGCAGACTGTTCCAGGGGCGCCTGGACGCACTGTGGCCACTGAATCGCTTTCCGGGCTTCATCGGCAAAGGCGAGGCTTTTTTCCATCGCCACGGCGGCAAGAGCGTCGTTGTCGGACGTTTTGTGGGCCCGATACGACCAATCATTCCGCTAATCGCCGGCGCGTTCCTGATGCCCTGGCGACGGTTCCTGGTCTTCAACCTGTCATCGGCTGTGGCCTGGGCGCCAGTCTATATATTGCCGGGGTACCTGGTTGGTAGCGCCCTGGCCAGCGAATTCCAACCACCCGCTCACTTTTACCCCGTGATCGCAGTCAGTGCCGGAATACTGCTGGTGATTTACCTCTTGCTTTTCCGCTTCCAATTAGGCCTGGGACACGGCAGCCAGCTCTATCTGTGGCTGGCGCGCGTCACGGCTCGCTACGATTCGACCCACCGCTTTTGGCGCCTGTATACCAGCCAGCGACCCGCGCAGGCTGGCGAGTTCCCACTACCGTCCTTGTCGCTGGCACTGGGAGCTGGCGCCCTGTTTATGATATGGGGCCAATTGGCCACCGCCACCCAACTGCTGGCGCCTTTTGATGACCTGACCCTGCGGTGGTTTTCTCAGCTGCGGACCCCTTTGCTGGATCCGGTAATGATCCTGCTGACACTTCTGGGGGACCCACCGGTCCTTCTGGCAGCCGCTACATTGAGCGCACTGGCCCTTTTCTTTCGCGGTTACTATGCCGCTGCGATCCATGTAGCAGGGGCAGCACTGCTAACGACTGTGTTGGTCTGGGGCTTCAAATCCCTGACCGCCATACCAAGGCCAGATGTTGTCCTCGGGCCTCCAGATTCGGGTGCTTTCCCCAGTGGCCACGCAACCGGCGTCACCGTTCTCTCTACCCTGGCGGCAAGCTTTATAGCCAGGGAAATCCGGCATATCAGGCGCTGGCGCTACTATCTGCTTTTCAGTATCCCCATTGTCCTTGGTGCGCTAAGCCGGCTTTACCTGGGCGTTCACTGGTTTACCGATGTCGTGGCGGGGGTATTTCTAGGACTCTCCATCTGCGGGTTCGTAAGGGCCAGCTATAGCCGCTACGACAACGTCCCACTGGCAAGGGATGGAACGCTATTGATTGCTGGGTGGGGATGGCTCGCCTTCGTGGCCTGGTATGTAACGACACAATGGTCAAACGCGGTTCTGCTCTACAGTGTCACCGCTCCGTAGCAATCGTTTATCAGCTTTCTTCCAATGCTTCCAGCAACCCCAGCAGACGCTCCAGGCGCTCCAAAGGCGCCTGGAGTTCCACCAGCCGCTGCTTTTCCTGCTTATCCAGCGGCAGTAGCTCGGTCAGCCGCCAGCCCACGTCCCTGGCGTCGTCGTAATCTACGTCCATGTCCAGTTCGCGGACGACCGGATGGCGGAACAGCGCCTTCAACACAGAGGGGAGCTCCGCGAAACGTTCAGGAATCAGCTGCTCCTCCTCCGCCAGCAAGCACTCCACGTCCCCGACATTCAATCCATCTGGCTGTTGCCAGGATCGTACCACCGTTACTTTGTCCTTACCTTCAACCGTAATACCCAGCAAACCATTATCCATCTGCTGGAAATCAATGATGCGGACATAGGTACCAATATCGTAAAAGGCCGCTGATCTACCGGTTTCCAGACCGTCCCGGAGCAGGACGACCACAAATCCCCGATCTTCCTTGAGGCAACGGGTGAGCATATCGATGTATCTGGGTTCGAATAGCTGCAGGGGAATCCGCCCCCCGGGCAGCACAACAGAGTTCAGCGGGAAAAGAGGTACATTCATTGTTAGTACTGTCACCAGCAAACACGCTCTGGAGGAATGACCACCGTGTCATATCCTCAATGAATTGAAAGCAGGCGATGGACTTCGTCCACCCTTGCACGGGCTTCCGTCAGCAATTGCAGGCTTCGGGACGCATTCAGCTCAAGCTCACCAAGACGGCGATAGGAAGGCACCTCGTCAAACGGTGGCAGGGTACTGTTCTGACTGGACCCAATCATCGCATGCAACTGGGCAACTATCACAATATCCACCAGCTGGGGCGAGGCTTCCCGGCACTCATACCCCCAGTCTTCCGCATGCCTTGTCGCCTCCAGAAAGCCCGTAGGGAACGACCAGCTTTCCAGGATAGCGGTTCCCACATCGGCCCTGAGCTCACCGATGGCATGCTCAAGGTTGGCCTGATCGGCAAACAGATTTACGTGATGCTCCGCCTGCACCAGCACCGGCACCACTCCGATATCGTGCAACAGCCCTGCGAGCAACGCCTCCTCCGGATTAATGGAGGTAGCGCTATCCGCGAGCACCCAGCACAGCGCCGCCATCTCACGGGAATGGCGCCAGAGTTTGTCCATTTCCTTTTGCAGCGAAGCCTGCCTGGTTTTGAACACCTCACGCATCGAAAACACCGTAACCAACTGGCGCGTGGTGCGCATACCCAACCGGATAACGGCCTCGCGGACATTGCGAACATCGCTGAATCCACGGTACAGGGGACTATTGCAGGCCCGAACCAGTTTGGCGGCCATCGACGGGTCCGCCGAGATGGCACTGGCAACCTGATCCGCCGTGGAGTCTTCTCGGTCCACGGTTCTGCGCACCTTCCAGGCCACATCCGGCACGCTTGGCAGGGTCACTTGATTGGAGCGTAGCTCGGCATAAAATTCCATCAGCAGATGGTGTTCTTCGCTGCTTTCGTCGCCAACCCCGTCACCGGAATCCATTTCCACCTGTGGCACCGGTGCGGCCCGCAATAGCTGGTTGAGGATGTCCTGCTGAATAACCAGAAATTCGCTCGCCTTGATGGCGGTCACGTTGTACATCCGGGGCTGCAGCCGGGCAATGGGGTTAATCGCCTTTTCGGTATCCGCCTCGATGGTGGACTTGCGGCCGTCAATGGACTCCAGTTCTACGCTGCCGTGGATCAGGAATATGTCCAGACCATCCCGCACGCCACGCTCCACCACTCGCTGGCCCGGACCATGGGTTCTTCTTTCAGCCCGACTTGCGAGCAAAACCAGCTGGTCATCAGTTAGCCGATTCAGCGGCTGAAACTGCTTGAGACGACGCAGAGGCAGGCTTTCCTGGCCAGCCATAGGGCTACTCCTTGATAAATCATTCATCGACTTTGTTACACATTGTAAGCGCGTCTCGTCAAAACAACCATCCGATCAAGGGGTAATCTGGTATCCTCTTGCGCTCCCCCTATTGACCAAGCTACAGAAAGAGAGACCAGACAACCATGCCCCAGTATCGTTCGCGGACATCCACCGCAGGTCGTAATATGGCTGGCGCACGTGCTCTTTGGCGCGCCACCGGCATGAAGACCGAAGATTTCGGCAAACCCATCATCGCCGTCGCCAACTCTTTTACACAGTTCGTGCCCGGCCATGTACATCTCAAGGACCTGGGGCAACTGGTATGCCGGGAAATCGAAGATGCTGGAGGTGTCGCCAAGGAATTCAACACCATTGCCGTGGACGACGGCATTGCCATGGGACACGATGGGATGCTGTATTCCCTTCCCTCCAGAGAAATCATAGCTGATTCCGTGGAATACATGGTCAACGCCCACTGCGCAGATGCCCTGGTCTGCATCTCCAATTGCGACAAGATCACCCCGGGCATGTTGATGGCCGCCATGCGCCTGAACATCCCCACGATTTTCGTGTCCGGTGGTCCCATGGAAGCCGGCAAGACCAAACTCTCGGAGCACAAGCTCGACCTGGTGGATGCCATGGTCATCGCCGCCGACCCGAACGCTGATGACGAAACGGTCGCAGAGTACGAACGCAGTGCCTGCCCCACCTGCGGCTCCTGTTCCGGCATGTTCACAGCCAATTCCATGAATTGCCTCACCGAAGCCATTGGCCTGGCTTTGCCCGGGAACGGCTCAATGCTCGCTACCCACTCGGACCGCGAAGCCCTGTTCCTGAAAGCAGGACGACAGATTGTGGAGAATGCCCGCAGCTATTACGAAAATGACGACGCCAGTGTGTTGCCTCTGAGCATTGCCTCGATGGAAGCGTTCGAGAACGCCATGGTGATGGACATCGCCATGGGCGGCTCCACCAACACCATCCTGCATTTGCTGGCAGCGGCCCAGGAAGGCGGCGTGCCGTTTACTCTCAATGAGATTGACCAGTTGTCCCGCCGGGTACCCCAGCTTTGCAAGGTAGCACCGAACTCCCCCAAGTATCATATGGAGGACGTTCACCGCGCAGGCGGCATCATGGGCATCCTCGGCGAGCTGGAACGGGGCGGATTGATCAACACCGACCTGCCCACCGTGCACAGCAAAACCATGCGTGAGGCCCTGAAAACCTGGGACATCATGCAGGAGCCCACGCCCGAAGTGGTCGAATTCTACAGGGCTGGCCCTGCCGGCATTCCTACCCAGACGGCCTTCAGCCAGAGCACACGCTGGCCCTCCCTTGATGGCGACCGTGAGACAGGCTGTATTCGTTCCGTTGAAAACGCTTACTCCTCTGAAGGCGGCCTGGCCGTTCTCTTCGGCAATATTGCTCTGGACGGCTGCGTGGTCAAGACGGCCGGCGTAGACGAAAGCATCTACGTATTTGAAGGCAATGCACGAGTATTCGAAAGCCAGGACACCGCGGTCGAAGGTATCCTCAATGATGAGGTCCAGCCTGGCGAGGTGGTCATTATCCGCTACGAAGGCCCCCAGGGCGGCCCCGGCATGCAGGAAATGCTGTATCCCACCAGTTACCTGAAATCGAAGGGGCTGGGTAAAGAGTGTGCCCTACTGACTGACGGCCGCTTCTCCGGCGGCACCTCGGGTCTTTCCATTGGCCATGCCTCACCCGAGGCGGCGGCGGGTGGCGCCATTGGGTTAATTGAGAACGGTGACCTGATCCGTATCGACATTCCCAACCGGTCCATCAATATGGAGATAGACCAGAACGAACTCGATCGGCGACGTGAGGAGCGGGATAAGAAAGGCTGGAAGCCCGAGTTGTCGCGACCGCGTAAAGTCTCGGCCGCGCTGAAGGCTTATGCGTTGCTGGCAACCAGCGCCGACAAAGGCGCGGTCAGAAATCTGGAAAAATTGGGTTGAAAGCACGCGGGCCCGGCGGAGAGACTACGCCGGGCCCGACTTCAGAATGGGAAAAACAAGGTTGTTAAATCTAGAAGAAGGACCACCCACCGTCATCGTCTTCCTCGATATCACCTTCTTCCGCCTGCTCTGCCGGCTGTTCTCTTTCCGTCTCTGCGGCTGCACTGGAAGTGCCTGCATTCTGTGACGCCCCGGTGTTGGACGAACTCGCCGCCGCAACCTGAACGTGAACCATACCCAGCGCTTTCTTTGTGGCGTCATCCAGTACACCAGAGGCGTTCAAATCCTGATCCTTTTGAAATGCGGTCAACGCCGAGCGCGTGGTGTCATCCATTTGCGGACTGACATTGTTAATGTCATAACCCGCCGCATAAAGGGCATTTTTAAGCGCCACGGTATCGTTTGCTGACGCAGCGGGCGCCGCTGCCAGGGCCACTGCCCCCGCAAGGATAGCAGCCAACATACGAACGTGAGTGAATATCTGCCTAGCCATGATCTACTCCAGTTACCTGTCGTTTTTTATTGTGTCGCCAGTCCCTACAGGGTGGACATTACGGCCAAAGGCTACCATATTTTAAGCACTGCCGGACCGATCCGATTGTTGTGATTCTGTAGCGGAGACAGGCACACTCCCTGACAGGGCCTCGGCCGACTCCCCGAACTCACGTATGAAAATACCCCAGAACGCCATAAACAGCGCCGCGACCAATGGGCCCATCACAAATCCATTAATACCGAACATCACTATCCCACCCAAGGTAGAGAGCAAAACAATGTAGTCCGGCAGTTTGGTATCCCGGCCAACGAAAACTGGCCGGAGCAGATTGTCCGCAAGCCCAATCACGATCACTCCGAAAGCCGTCAGCACAATCGCGGAGACCATTTCTCCTGTCGCGGCAAGATAAAGAGCCGCAGGCACCCAGACCAGAGCCGCACCAACGGCGGGAAGCAGGGACACAATCGCCATCACCACACCCCAGAGAAGCGCACCCTGAATCCCCAGAAGCCAGAAAATACCACCCCCGAGCGCGCCCTGGATAACGGCGATCAACAAGTTACCTTTGACCGTGGCCCGCGTCACCTCTGCAAACTTGGCAAACAACAGACGCTCGCGCTCATCTCCAAGGGGCAACGCCCGAATCAGCAGGTCAACCAGTTTGCTGCCATCACGGAGTAGGAAAAACGCCAGGTAGATCATCAGCGCCAGTCCCAGAAAGAACTGGAAGGTGTTCTGGCCAAAACCGAGCGCCTGTTTCGCCAGGAACTGACTGCCCCCCACGAAAACACTGACCACGCGGTCTCTCACCTCGGCAAAGTCCATACCGAACTGGGCGAAAAACGACTCAATAGCTGGAAACGACTGGATAACCCGGTCAATGTAGTCGCCGGGGCGTAGTTGCCCCTCCTGGATTCGCTGATACAGGGACAATCCCTCTGCCACCAGCGACGTCACCAGCGCCAACACAGGTATAACCACGATCACCATGCAGATCAGTAGCGTTAGCAGGGCAATGGTATTGGGACGGTCACCTAACCGCCGCGCCAGGTACTCACGAACCGGATGAAAAATCAGCGCGATGGCCACAGCCCAGAAAATAGGGCCAAAAAAAGGCTTCATCAGAAGAATGAACGCCAGGGAAACCCCAACCAGCATGGCCAGAAAGGTCCGTGTCTCTAGTTTTCCGTACATAGTGCAATTCCCTGAACCTGTGTGCAGTCGTCTCACGGTGGATGGGCTGCGGATCTGAATGGGCCTAGACTACCACGCCATCGTGGCCAGTCTAGCGGCTTTCAGGTTATAGTGGACGGTTATTGGTCATTCGTTAAACAGGTCGCGACGTTGGATAACGAAGAGTTTGATATTGAAACGGCGCTGGATGCGGTCGCTGCTCTCAATCGTGTGCTGGCAGCCAGAACGCACCGCCGCAAAGTGATGGGCCAGGAAGTGCTGATACCGGGCCAGCTAGGCGAAGCCCTGCAGTTGCCGCAGATCCTACGGCGCCTGCAGAGCAAACAGGCACGCCAACGGGAGCAGGGCCTGGAAGACTTTCAGGAACTGTGGCCAACGCTATCGCCTGCCACACGGGAAAAGGTCCTCGACAGAATCGGATGGTACGACCCGAAATCCCTGGACTGGGAAGACAAACGCTCGAATCGTCGCCCGATTGCCGACCCGGATCATTGAAGCCGTCCTGATAATGAAGTCGTCCTGACAAATGAGCCCTTTCGGGCACTCTTTCGTAGTTCTTGCCCTATTTCTCGCGGAACTGACTTTGAATTGTCACAGTTCGCCCTTACGTTGGAGCTAATGGAGGTTTTTTTATGCAACAAACAGAACATTACAACGCCATCGCTTCGGAAAGCAGTGCCGTACCCACTTTACTGTGCGGACATTGTCGCTCCACCCTGTCCCGTAGCCGAATTTTCCGCAACGAAGAAATGCAGTCCCATGGCGGCCACTGCCAGACTCTTGCCCTGTGCTCGGCAGACGACTGTGGTGCCCTGAATTGCTGCGACGCAGCATTGGCGCGGCTTGACGACCCAGACGAACTCTTCAGCAAAGCATCCTGATTCAAACAGCCAACGCACTGTTACTTAAACCAAACACACAGAATTTCCATCTGATTTATCCTGACTCCTGAAGGCTGCGGTAACACCAGCCACGCAACCACTCAGTCAGGACAGTCGATGGCATGCGTATTCTGAGAACCGATGAAGCCCGCTTCGCAGGTCTTCCGGATTACCCTTTTTCCCCTCATTATCTGGACGTAGAACCAGGCCTGAGAATGCACTATGTAGACGAAGGCCCGAGGGACGCATCGCCCGTGCTGATGCTGCACGGCGAGCCGTCGTGGTCATACCTTTATCGTCACATGATCCCACTGGTGGCAGAAGCGGGACATCGGGTACTGGCTCCCGACCTGATCGGGTTCGGTAAATCCGACAAGCCAGCCGATGTAAGCGACTACAGTTACGAGCGCCACATGGCGTGGCTGTCCGAGTGGCTTAAGGCCCAGGGCCTAAAGAACATCACTCTGGTTTGCCAGAACTGGGGCTCGCTCCTGGGCCTTCGATTGGCGGCCGAACACCCGCAGCTCTTCCGCCGGATCATTGTCGGCAACGGCATGCTGCCGACCGGGGACACCCCAGTGCCCGCCGTATTCACGCTGTGGAAAACCTTTGCCACCCACAGCCCGTGGTTTCCAGTCGGACGGATTGTTCAGCTTGGAACGGAAAGGGCCTTGAGCAAGGCCGAGATTGCAGCCTATGAAGCACCATTCCCATCCGCAGAATTCAAGGCGGGTGCCCGTGCATTCCCGAAACTGGTTCCCGTTTCCGCCGAAGACCCCTCAAGCGATGCCAACAAGGCAGCCTGGCGCATTCTGGAAACCTGGAAAAAGCCGTTTATTACCTGCTTCAGTAGCGGCGACCCTATTACCCGGGGTGGAGACCGATACATGCAACGCCGCATCCCCGGCGCCCATGGCCAGCCACACATCACGTTGCGCGGCGGGCATTTCCTACAGGAAGATTCTCCTGACGATTTTGCACGCATCATTATTGATGCCTGCAAGTCTGAAATGGCGGCCTAAGGCCGCCAATCGTTGCGCTGACTCCCCAACCATGACGACATCAAGACTGGTGCTTGGGCTGGAAATCGCCAGCATCAACCCTGGGTCGGTCACTGTCCGCCTCTGTTAACGGCCGACACTCCTGAAGGCTTGCATGACATCGCATAGTCAGCCGTCTGTATTCCTCCGTGCCCTTGGCTTTCCAAGCCACCTCACTGTCACTTAACGTCCGAATAACCCGGGCTGGTGCCCCAACAACCAAAGAGGCTGGCTCACACTGAAAACCTGCCTTAACTAGAGCGCAGGCGCCAACGATGGAGCGGGGAGCAATCACTGCTTCATCCATGACCACCGCATTCATACCAATCATTGCATCCTCCCCAACAGTGCAGCCGTGGAGAATCGCGCCGTGTCCAACATGGCCACTCTTCTCAATCACGGTGTCCATGCCAGGAAACGCATGCATGACGCAATTGTCCTGGATATTCGAACCCTCCTTGAGCACAACCCGGCCGAAATCACCACGCAAGGAAGCGGCCGGCCCCACGTAGCAATCGGGTCCGATCCACACATCTCCGATCAATATCGCGGTTGGGTGTACGTATGCAGATGGATGAACGACAGGTTGAACGCCTTCAATGCTGTAACTCGGCATGCATCTCTCCTCTCTCAGAAGCTCAAAGTTCGTCAAAATTTCTGATTCACTTTCTTAAATTCACCAACCATTTTCCGACATTATACCGAAGAAATATAGATAAAAATTCGGCAAAATATCCGCAAATCCTCACGAAATAAACATTGAAAACCCAATAATATTGTTTATTTTCAGTATATTATACCGATAGCGCGCAGCAATCATAATGTGATACACAATGTGCATTCACAAAACCTTGACCGGTATCAATTAATAGATATACTGATTTAGAAATTAGCCATCGTGCCATTAGAGCGTCACATTATCGCGACTCAGGGTATTGGCCTGCTCGTTTCGTCCAGACAAAAACAGGGCAAAGAATCTTTATCGATAACCACCCATCACTCCACCTATAGGACACCGCCATGACTCAGCCGAGCATTCTTCTGGAAATCGATCAGGGTGTGGCCCAGCTTACCCTTAACCGTCCAGACAACCTGAACAGCTTCAATGTTGATATGCACGAGCGGATGCGAGATGCCATCAGCCAGGTCCGCAAAGACAGCTCTGTTCGTGTCCTGGTTATTACCGGCGCTGGCCGGGGCTTCTGCGCCGGCCAGGACCTGTCTGATCGTAGTGTTGCGCCAGACCAGGACGCCCCTGACCTGGGCGAATCCCTGGAAAAGTACTACAACCCCATGATGCGAAACCTGAGAGATCTGCCGATGCCGGTCCTCTGTGCCGTGAACGGTGTTGCCGCCGGCGCTGGTGCCAACATTGCGCTGGCCTGCGACATCACCCTGGCCGCGCGTTCAGCGAGCTTTGTCCAAGCCTTCTGCAAACTGGGACTGGTGCCCGATTCCGGTGGTACCTGGACCCTGCCTCGGGTTGCCGGGATGGCTCGCGCCAAAGGCATGGCTTTGCTTGGCGACAAAATCAGTGCTGAGCAGGCCGAAAACTGGGGCATGATCTGGCGCTGCGTTGATAACGAAACGCTGATGGAAGAGACCATGAAACTGGCGCGGCACTTTGCCACTCAGCCCACGAAAGGCCTTGCCCTTATCAAACGGGCCTTGCACGCCAGCTCCAGCAACACCTTTGAAGAGCAGCTCAATCTCGAGCGGGACCTCCAGCGCATGGCCGGCCGTTCCGAGGATTACCGTGAAGGTGTTGCCGCTTTTATGGAAAAACGCACGCCGGCCTTCAAGGGGAAGTAATCCATGCAGGCACTTGATACCCAGACCACGATTGCCGTCATCGGCGCCGGTGCCATGGGTTCCGGCATCGCCCAGGTGGCCGCCCAGGCAGGTCACAAGGTCTATCTTCACGACCAACGCGATGGCGCCGCCAGCGCAGGCCGGGATGGCGTCGCAAAACAACTTCAGCGTCGGGTGGACAAAGGCAAGATGGAACAACAAGCCGTCGACGCCATTGTCGGTCGCATTCATCCCGTCAGCGCCCTTTCGGAAGTCGCCGACAGCAGAATGGTCATTGAGGCTATTATTGAAGATCTCGAGATCAAGCACTCGCTGCTGGCAGACCTCGAAGAACTGTGCGGCAAAAAAACCATTCTCGCCACCAACACCTCGTCGATCTCGGTGACCGCCCTTGGCGCCAAACTCCGCCATCCCGAGCGGCTGGTCGGCATGCACTTCTTTAACCCGGCCCCGTTGATGGCGCTGGTGGAAGTCGTCAAAGGCCTGGCTACGGATCATTCAGTAGCGGAGATTGTCCACGCTACCGCGACCAACTGGGGCAAGAAACCCGTATTCGCCACCTCGACACCCGGATTCATTGTTAACCGCGTAGCACGACCGTTTTATGCCGAAAGCCTTCGATTGCTCCAGGAAGGCGCTGCCGACCCGGCAACTCTGGACGCCATTGTCCGGGAGGCAGGAAACTTCCGGATGGGCCCGTTTGAGTTAACCGACCTGATCGGCCATGACGTCAACTACGCGGTAACCAATTCGGTCTTCAACGCCTACTACCAGGACGCCCGTTTTCTCCCCTCCCTGATCCAGAAGGAACTGGTGGAGGCCGGCCGCCTGGGCCGCAAGAGCGGGCATGGCTTCTATAGCTATACCGAAGGAAGCAAACGCCCGGAACCAGACACCGAACCTTCCCGACTGAGTGACGACACAACACTGATCGTTGAAGGCGATCTGGGGCCGGCTTCCGCACTGATTAACCGCTTCCGCGACGCCGGCCTCGACATAGTCGAGCGTGATGGCCCTGGGCAGCTTCGATTCGGAGATGCCGTGTTGGCACTCACCGACGGCCGGATGGCAACCGAGCGCGCCCAGGTCGAAGGCACAGCCGATCTTGCGTTATTTGACCTGGCATTCGACTTCGGAAAAGCGGCAAGGCTGGCCATTTGTTTCGCAGATCAGGCCTCAGAACAGTCACGTCACGATGCCGTGGCCCTGCTTCAGAAAACGAATATCGCCGTAAGCGCCGTGAAAGACCGCCCTGGCCTGGTGATCATGCGCACGGTGGCCACGCTGGCAAACGAGGCAGCCGATGCTGAGCTGCATGGCGTTGCAACGAAAGAGGACATTGACCTGGCCATGAAAGCAGGTCTGAACTACCCGGAAGGTCCGCTGAGCTGGAGCGATCGACTGGGCAATGGCCGGGTGTTCCAGGTTCTTACCAACATTCAGAACAGCTATGGCGAGGACCGCTACCGGCCAGCACTGCTACTCCGGAAAAACCATCACGCCGGGAAGGGATTTTACAAATGAGCGAAAACACCCCACAAGAACTCGCCGAAAATTGCGCCAAGGCCATGTTTGCCCGTGACCGGGCGAGTCAGAAACTTGGCATGAAAATCGAGTCTATCGCTCCGGGCCGGGCGGTACTGAGCATGGCCGTCACCGAAGACATGATCCAGGGGCATGGCTCATGCCATGGGGGCTACCTGTTTACCCTCGCCGACTCGGCCTTCGCCTTTAGCTGCAATACCTACGACAAAGCAACCGTCGCCTCCGGATGCAGCATCGACTATATGTATGGCGCCAAGGCTGGCGACGTACTGACCGCCACCGCTGAGGAGCAATCCCGTGGTGGGCGAACCGGCGTCTACGACATTACTTTAACCAATCAGGATGGCCGCACCGTTGCCCTCTTCCGCGGAAAGTCCTACCAGGTCCGCGGCACTGTCATTAATTAGGAGCCACAGTCATGACCACTAGCAATCTCTTGCAAGACGCCTACATCGTTGACGCCATACGCACCCCTATCGGCCGTTACGGTGGCGCCCTGGCATCCGTTCGGGCCGACGACCTCGGGGCCATCCCGATGAAAGCCATGATGGAACGGAACCCGAGCGTGGATTGGTCGAAGATTGATGACGTTCTTTATGGCTGCGCTAACCAGGCTGGGGAAGACAACCGCGACGTTGCCCGGATGTCGCTGTTGTTAGCCGGCATTCCCATCGACGTTCCCGGCAGCACAATTAATCGCCTCTGCGGGTCAGGCATGGACGCAATCGGAAGCGCAGCACGGGCAATCCGCACTGGCGAAGCCAGTCTGATGCTGGCAGGCGGCGTCGAATCCATGTCCCGCGCACCGTTTGTTATGGGCAAATCTGAAAGCCCTTTCAGTCGGAAAGCGGAAATTTTCGATACCACGATTGGCTGGCGCTTCGTCAATCCAGTACTGAAGAAACAGTACGGTATCGACTCCATGCCTGAAACCGCCGAGAACGTTGCAGAGCAGTTTGGTATTTCCCGGGAAGATCAGGATGCGTTCGCCGCGCGAAGCCAACAGCGGACAGCTGAAGCCCAGTCCGCCGGCCGACTCGCAAGCGAGATCACGCCGGTCAGCGTTCCACGCCGCAAGCAGGACCCGCTGGTGGTTGACACCGATGAACACCCCCGGGAAACCAGCGTAGAGAAGCTGGCATCACTGCCGACCCCCTTCCGTGAAAACGGCTCCGTGACAGCAGGCAACGCCTCTGGCGTCAACGATGGTGCGTGCGCACTCTTACTCGCCAATGCCGATGCCATAAAGCAGTACACCCTGAAACCACGGGCCCGCGTCGTTGCCATGGCAACAGTGGGGGTTGAGCCACGCATTATGGGCTTCGGCCCCGCTCCGGCTACCCGAAAGGTACTGAAGACGGCCGGACTGGAGCTGGCGGACATGGACGTCATCGAATTGAACGAGGCCTTTGCCGCTCAGGCACTTGCCGTCACTCGCGATCTCGGTTTGCCCGACGACGCTGAACACGTCAACCCGAATGGCGGGGCCATCGCCCTGGGACACCCCCTTGGAATGAGTGGCGCGCGCCTGGTCACGACCGCCGTGAACGAACTCGAACGCCGCCACAAGCAGGGGCTGAAGGCCCGTTATGCCCTTTGCACCATGTGCATCGGCGTTGGGCAGGGCATCGCTTTGATCATTGAGAGGGTGGAGAACGTTGCCTGAACGATCAGGTGCAGCGCCCGCTAAGTACAAACGTTAAGCACAATAAGCGCAGGACGAACCTATGAACCTACCATCACAAAAACTCGGCAACCTAGACCGAATGGAGACCGCCAGCATTGACGAGCTTCGCCACGAACAACTCCAGCGCCTGCGCTGGAGCGTGGCTCATGCCTATACCAATGTCCCCTTCTATCGCAAAGCATTTGATGAGATCGGCCTCAAACCAATGGACATCAAATCGCTGGACGATCTGGCGAAAATTCCGTTCACCAACAAGTCAGATCTTCGGGACAATTACCCATTTGGCATGTTCGCCACCCCAATGGATGAAGTCGTTCGCGTTCATGCCTCCAGCGGCACAACGGGTAAGCCCACAGTGGTCGGCTACACCCAGAGCGATATCGACACCTGGGCCGATATTGTTGCCCGCTGCATTCGAGCCGGTGGTGGCTCCCGCGGCGACAAAGTACACGTTGCCTACGGTTACGGCCTGTTCACGGGTGGTCTGGGAGCCCATTACGGTGCCGAACGCCTGGGCTGTACCGTCATCCCCATGTCTGGAGGGCAGACGGAGAAACAGGTTCAGCTGATCACCGATTTCCAGCCTGACATCATCATGGTGACGCCGTCCTACATACTCAACATCGCCGACGAAATGGAGCGGCAAGGCATCGACCCTCACAAGCTACGTTTGCGCCTGGGCATTTTCGGCGCAGAGCCCTGGACAAACGCCATGCGTACCGAAATTGAGGAACGCCTGGGCATTCAGGCGCTGGATATTTACGGTTTGTCCGAAGTGATGGGTCCGGGTGTGGGGATGGAGTGCCTGGAAACCAAAGATGGCCCCACCATCTGGGAGGACCACTTCTATCCCGAAATCATCGACCCGGCGACCGGAGACGTTCTGCCTGACGGTGAGTATGGCGAACTTGTGTTTACGTCCTTGACCAAGGTGGCGCTACCAATCATGCGTTACCGCACCCGTGACCTGACCCGTCTGCTGCCAGGGACTGCACGCCCAATGCGCCGTATCGACAAGATCACCGGCCGCAGCGATGACATGCTGATCATCCGTGGTGTAAACGTGTTCCCGAGCCAGATCGAAGAGCAGGTTCTGAAGTGCAGCGCATTAGCACCACACTATGAAATCGAGGTCTACAAAGAGGGCAACCTGGACTGCGTCGACATACGTACGGAATTGAAACCCGGCACTTCTGACAGTTCAGAGATCCGCGCTGCGGCAGCCAAAGAGCTGGCCCATCACATCAAGTCGTACATCGGTATCAGCACCCGCATCCACGTGGTTGAGGCAAACAGCATTGCGCGCTCCGAAGGCAAGGCCAAACGGGTTTTCGACCGTCGCAATCCGTAAGTTCCTTTCGCACCAGAGCGTGACCGGGTCGTGGCCCGATCACGCTCTTCACGGCTAACTGATTTCTTATATTTTTTATTCTTATTATTTCTGGTGATTTTAAAAATCACCTTAGTTTTAATTTTTTACATTTATAACAATCAGTTAGATTAAATAACGCTTAACAAAAAACAAAACATGACACACAAAGATGATTCTTGATTTTTATTCAGTGTCATATACTATAAGGGTAACGCTCTGAAACGACCGACGGGCCTCATACGCCCGGAAGCAGCAGAACGACAAGCCCGATTCGGAGGTAAGATATGTACGCCCAGCTCGTTGAAACCGGCAGCAAACGCCTTAAAACGAAAGAAGAGATGTCGCCCCAGGAGCGCGAATTTCAGGAAAAGGTCGACGCCGAGATCAAGATCGAAGCCAAGAACTGGATGCCTGAAGGCTATCGCAAAACCCTGGTTCGCCAGATCTCCCAGCATGCCCACTCTGAAGTCGTTGGCATGCTCCCGGAAGGCAACTGGGTTACCCGCGCGCCCACCCTTAAACGCAAGCTCCAACTGATGGCCAAGATCCAGGACGAGGCAGGGCATGGGCTGTACCTATACAGCGCTATGGAAACCCTCGGTGCTGATCGAGATGAAGAGATCGAAAAGCTGCACCAGGGGAAGGCCAAATACTCCAGCATCTTTAACTACCCAACCCTGAACTGGGCTGACATGGGTGCCGTTGGCTGGCTGGTTGATGGCGCTGCCATCGTCAATCAGGTGGTGCTTCAGCGCACATCCTACGGCCCCTACTCACGCGCCATGGTCCGCATTTGTAAAGAAGAGAGCTTCCACCAGCGCCAGGGCTATCAGATTCTGTTGGACCTGATGCGTGAAGGTACAGACGAACAGAAGGCCATGGTGCAGGACGCGATTAACCGCCTGTGGTGGCCGTCTCTGATGATGTTCGGCCCGCACGACGATGAGTCCCCGAACTCACAGCAATCCCTGGCCTGGAAGATCAAGCGCAAGGGCAACGACGAACTCCGCCAGATGTTCATTGACCAGACCGTTCCCCAGCTCGAGTTCCTGGGGTGCACCGCGCCGGATCCGGACCTGAAGTGGAACGAAGAGACCGGCCATTACGATTTTGGTGAGATTAACTGGCAGGAATTCTACGACGTTCTCAAGGGCAACGGCCCTTGCAACCGCGAGCGCATCAACACTCGCAAAAAAGCAATTGACGAGGGCAGATGGGTTCGTGAAGCGGCCGTCGCCTATGCCAAAAAACAAAAACAGCGCACACAAGCCGCTTGATACCGGAGGAATACACATGTCTGAATGGCGCCTTTATGAAGTTTTTGTACGGTCGAAGCACGGCCTGAACCACAAGCACGTGGGCAGCGTTCATGCCTCTGACGACGAGATGGCTATGGAAAACGCCCGCGAGCTCTACACACGCCGCAGCGAAGGCGTGAGCATCTGGGTTGTACCCTCGGACACCATCACGGCCTCCGCATCCGACGAGAAAGAAGTACTTTTCGACCCGGCGGAAGACAAGATTTACCGGCACGCTTCTTTTTACGAGCTGCCCGATGAAGTCGGACACATGTAAGGAGCTGTTCCAATGACACAAGCAGAAGCATTACAGGAATACCTGTTGCGCCTGGCAGATTCCGACATGATCCTGGGCCAGCGATTGTGTGAGCTGTGTGGCAAGGCCCCGGCGCTGGAAGAAGAACTGGCGCTGATGAACGTTGCCCTTGACCTCGTCGGCCAGGCCCGCAACTGG
Source organism: uncultured Marinobacter sp. (assembly GCA_913057975.1). Taxonomy (GTDB): domain Bacteria; phylum Pseudomonadota; class Gammaproteobacteria; order Pseudomonadales; family Oleiphilaceae; genus Marinobacter. The sequence goes on along the minus strand of CAJXOQ010000001.1, from coordinate 28,588 downwards.
TACGAATACGCCGCAGAGTTGATTGACGATGGTAACGATGCCGACAAACTGGCGTTCCGCCGCGATGCCCATAATTACCGTAATCTGCTGCTGACCGAGCAGCCTAATGAAGATTATGCAGTCACCATGGGTCGTCAGTTCTTCTTTGACGCATGGCATTACTTGACGCTCAAGAGCTTGGTCGAATCCAGCGATGAACGCGTTGCCGGTGTTGCTGCGAAGGCACTGAAAGAAGCCACCTATCACCTGCGCCGGTCTTCGGAGTGGATCAAACGTCTGGGAGATGGTACCGAGGAAAGCCATCGCCGTATGCAGGACGCCGTGGATATCCTCTGGCGTTTCACGGGCGAACTGATTACCCCGGACGATACAGATCACGTCATGGCCAAGGCGGGCATTGGCCCAGAGCCAGACCAGCTCGCCAAAAACTGGCGCGAAATGGTCAACGAAGTGCTTACCCAAGCGACCCTGACACCGGGTGCCGATGACGCCTGGATGTACATGGGCGGCAAGCACGGCGAGCACACCGAGCACCTTGGCTTTATTCTGGCAGAAATGCAGTTCCTGCAAAGGGCCTATCCCGATGCCACAACCTGGTAACTCAGGCAACCGGTCAGCCGTCGACATTCTGATTGCCAGCGATCGGGTACCGGCAAATGCCCGCCCCGATCTGCTGACCGAGAATGACATATGGGCACTTCTCGAAGAGGTCAAGGATCCTGAGGTGCCGGCGGTAAGCGTCGTGGAGCTCGGGATTGTCCGTGCCGTGAGGTGGGATGGCAAAGAACTGTCCATTGATGTCACGCCAACCTACTCCGGCTGCCCGGCTACCGAGTTGATTGAAGAGCTGATCATCGAAGCCATGCGTGCCGCAGGCTTCCGGGCCCCGAAAATCAACCAGGTGCTGACCCCGGCCTGGACCACCGACTGGATCACAGCCGAAGGCAAAGAAAAGCTTCGGGCGTTCGGAATCGCTCCACCCGAAGGCAGCTCCAGCAAACTGAGTCTGCTGGGAGAGCCGGACATTATTGCCTGCCCCCACTGTGGCAGCACGGATACGGAACAGCTCAGTGAGTTTGGATCAACCGCCTGCAAAGCCCTTTATCGCTGCACGGAATGCCTTGAGCCCTTCGACTACTTCAAATGCATCTAGAGCCGATACGATCATGAATAAATTTTACTCACTGACCCTCAAAGAGGTCAGACCTGAAACAAGAAACGCCGTATCACTTGCTTTTGATCTGCCTAAGGATCTGGCAGACACGTTCAACTACAAACAGGGCCAGCACCTGATTGTCAGAACGCAGCTGGATGGAGAGGAAGTGCGACGCTCCTATTCAATCTGCCGCAGTGTTAACGACCAGGAACTTCGCATAGCGGTCAAACAGGTTCCGGGCGGCCGTTTCTCCACGTTTGCCAATGAGCAGCTGAAACCCGGAGAAACACTGGAAGTCATGCCTCCCCAGGGCCATTTCTCCATTGATCTGGATCCCGAGCGGGAAGGCAACTACCTGGCGGTAGCTGCTGGCAGCGGCATTACCCCGATACTGTCGATCGTCAAAACGACTCTGGAAACCGAGCCCAAAAGCGAGGTCACCCTGTTCTACGGCAACAAGGCCACGAGTAGCACCATGTTCAGGGATGAGCTCCAGGATCTCAAAAATGAGTTCATGGCACGGCTGAATCTGGTTTACATCTTCACTCGAGAAGAGCAGGACATTGATCTGTACAACGGGCGAATTGACCACGACAAGTGCGACGCGCTGTTTGATCACTGGATAAACGCCAAGGAGCTCACCGCAGCCTTCATCTGCGGCCCTCAGCTAATGACCGAAGACGTTCGGGATTCGCTGCTCCGCCACGGTATGGACAAAAGCAGGATTCACTTCGAGCTGTTCACGCCGGCCGGTGGCACACCCCAACCCCGCAAGGACAGAGCTCCATCCCAGGTAGATCCGAAGTCGGTGAGCGAAGTCACCGTTATTGCCGATGGTCGTACTCTGACGTTCCCACTGGTTCGTGACACCAAAAGTATCCTGGACGCCGGTAACGAAGAAGGTGCGGACCTGCCCTACTCCTGCAAAGCCGGCGTTTGCTCCACTTGCCGCGCAAAGGTTTTAGAAGGCGAAGTGGAAATGGACCAGAACTTTGCTCTGGAAGACTACGAAGTGGAAGCCGGCTATGTGCTCTCCTGCCAGTGCTACCCGATCAGCGACAAGGTAATTCTGGATTACGACGAGATGTAATTTCCAGAAGCACCACAAGCAAAACACGAGCAAGGCAAGTTCCGCTCAAACGGGGCTTGCCTTGGCAGTTCAGAAACGAATGGAGTTCCCCATGTCAGTCCTGAAAAGTTTCATTGCCGGCCAGTGGGTCGGTGACGCCGCCGCCAAGGCCCTGCCTAGCGCTATCAACGGTCAGATCGTGGCACACACTCACGACGACACCCTCGATTTCAAGAAAACCGTGGAATACGGTCGCACCGTTGGCGGCAAGAACCTGATGGCCATGGACTTCCAGGAGCGCGCTCTGGCACTCAAGGCCATGGCTCAATACCTTCAGGAACACAAAAAAGAACTCTACGCACTCTCAATGCACACCGGTTCAACCAAGGGTGACAACGGCATCGATATTGATGGCGGCTTCGGCACGCTGTTTTCCTACGCCAGCATGGGGCGCCGTGAGCTTCCTTCCGGCAACGTGGTACACGAAGGCCCGGTAACACCACTCGGCAAGAACAACCACTTTGCCGGCACCCACATCCTGGTCCCCCGGGGCGGCGTGGCTGTTCACATTGATGCCTACAACTTCCCGGTGTGGGGCATGCTGGAAAAATTCGCGCCCACCTTCCTGGCGGGCATGCCCTCCATCGTAAAGCCGGCGACGTCCACCTGCTACGTAACCGAACTGGCGGTTCGCCTGATGCAGGAATCCGGTGCCCTGCCTGAGGGAAGCCTGCAACTGATCATCGGCAGCACCGGCGACTTGTTCGAGCACCTCGAAGAACAGGACGTGGTCACCTTCACCGGATCCGCCGCCACTGCACGCAAGCTTCGAAACCACCCGAACATCATTAACCGCTCGATTCCGTTTAACGCGGAAGCCGATTCACTGAACAGCGCGATCCTCGCGCCGGACGTGACCCCCGAGCACGAAGAATTCGACATTTTTGTCAAAGAAGTCGGCCGCGAGATGACCGCCAAAGCCGGTCAGAAATGTACCGCGATCCGTCGAGTTCTGGTGCCCAGAGATCAGGTCGACGCTGTCTGCGACAAGCTGAAAGAGCGGCTGTCAAAAGTCACCGTTGGCGATCCTTCCGTGGAAGGCGTGCGGATGGGGGCGCTCGCCTCCATTGACCAGATGGAAGATGTAAAAGCCAATATCCAGGAGCTCCTCAAAACCAGTGAATTGGTGGTCGGCGGCGAGGGCAACTTCAAGCCCACCGGCGATGGTACCGAAAACGGCGCCTTCATTGAGCCTCACCTGCTGCTGTGCCGAAACCCGGAAAACGGATGCGGAGCCCATGATATTGAAGCGTTCGGCCCGGTCGCTACCGTGGTTCCTTACGACTCCATTGAGTATGCTGTCGACCTGTGTTCGAAAGGCCGCGGATCCCTGGTCACCACTTTGACCACCCGCGATCCCGCTATTGCCGGCAAAGTCGCACCACTGCTTGCCGCCTTCCACGGCCGGCTACACCTGCTGGATGCAGAAGCGGCGAAAGAATCTACGGGCCATGGTTCTCCCCTGCCCATGCTCAAGCATGGCGGTCCTGGCCGCGCCGGCGGAGGTGAAGAACTGGGTGGCATTCGCGCGGTACACCACTATCTGCAGCGCACGGCAATCCAGGGCTCTCCCAGTATGCTGGCAGCGGTAACCCGCGAGTATGTGCGAGGGGCTGATGTTATCGAAACTGAGGTTCATCCGTTCCGCCGCCACTTTGAGGATCTCCAGATCAACGAGTCCTTGCTGACTCACCGCCGTACCGTTACCGAAGCGGACATCGTCAACTTCGGCTGCCTCTCCGGCGACCATTTCTATATGCACTTCGATGAGCTTGCAGCGCGGGAGTCCCAGTTCGGCAAGCGCATTGCCCACGGCTACTTCGTACTGTCCGCTGCGGCTGGCCTGTTCGTGTCTCCGGGAGAGGGCCCGGTTCTGGCGAATTACGGCCTGGACACCCTGCGTTTTATCGAACCCGTAGCCCCTGGCGATACGATCAGGGCACGGCTAACCTGCAAGCGCAAGATTGATCAGGGTCGGACATCGCCAGACGGACACCCTCAGGGTGTGGTGGTCTGGGATGTGCAGGTTCACAACCAGAACGACGAATTGGTTGCGAGCTACGATATTCTGACACTGGTTGCAAAAAAGCCCGAGTAACCTCGGGCTCCCGGGCTTTCTCCCAACCCTTCAGGCGCCTGACCGGGTTCCACCTCAGTAACCTCACACCAGACCATCCACGGGGATGGTCTCGGTGTTCTTGATCTCCCGCAATGCGAAGTTTGAATGTACCTGGGCAATGCCCTGCAAGGTAAAGATCTTGCTGTTCAGGAATCGATCGTAACTGGCCATGTCTCGCACCACGACCCGCAGGACAAAGTCGGCACTCCCCGTTACGGCAAAGCACTGAAGCACCTCCGGGTAGCTGCTAACCTGCTGCTCGATCTCTGCCGTGCTGTCGAGGTTGTGCCTCTGCAATGAGAGATTTACCAGCACGCAAAGCCCCTGTCCGACGCGCTCAGGATCCAGCCTGGCACTGTATCCCAGGATCACGCCACTTTCCTCCAGAGTCCGAACCCGCCGCCAGCACGCGGCCGGCGACAACCCCACCTGTTCCGCCAACAACTGATTACTGATACGACCGTCCTGCTGGAGCACCGACAGGATTCTCTGGTCCAACCTATCGAGATCAACCTGTTTCATTTAGTAACACCTTATTTTTGTGAAACATCCTTTCTAACCATTGTTATAAACAAAATATTCTTTCGCAAACTATCCAGACTACTACCTAATTCGCAAGCACCTTTTGCGAACTTCCCTCTAGAATTTTGGTCATAATATCGACAATAAGGAGGACTCCATGTCCGCCGATTCCCCACAGCTTGACCAGTACAAACTCGAAGACCGCTACTTGCGGGAGGCAGGTCGGGTTTTCCTGACTGGAACGCAGGCTTTAGTCCGAATACCCCTGATGCAGGCAGCTCTGGATCGTAAACAGGGATTGAATACGGCGGGGTTGGTCAGTGGTTACCGCGGCTCCCCCCTCGGCGCTTACGATCAGGCGCTCTGGCAGGCCCAACCCCTGCTCGATGACAACCGCATCGACTTCGTCCCGGCTATTAACGAAGACCTGGCCGCCACCATCATGCTCGGCACCCAGCAGGTGGAAACTGACGATGACCGACAGGTAGATGGCGTGTTCGGCCTTTGGTACGGCAAGGGGCCTGGCGTGGATCGCGCAGGCGATGCACTGAAGCACGGTACCACCTACGGCTCGTCTCCCCATGGCGGTGTTCTGGTAGTCGCAGGTGATGACCATGGCTGCGTGTCATCCTCCATGCCCCACCAATCAGACGTGGCGTTCATGAGTTTTTTCATGCCCACCATCAACCCGGCCAACATCGCCGAGTATCTGGAATTTGGCCTATGGGGCTACGCTTTGTCCCGTTACAGTGGCTGCTGGGTGGGGTTCAAGGCGATCTCCGAGACGGTTGAAAGCGCGGCCTCCGTAGACCTGCCCCCCGAACCGGAGTTTGTAACCCCCGACGACTTCACGGCGCCCGAAAGCGGCCTTCACTATCGTTGGCCGGACCTGCCTGGCCCGCAACTGGAAACCCGGATCGAACACAAACTGGCGGCCGTGCAGGCTTTTGCACGAGCAAACCCGATTGACCGCTGCCTATACAACAATCAACAAGCCCGTTTCGGCATTGTGACCACCGGCAAGGGCCACCTGGACCTGCTAGAGGCTCTCGATCTCCTCGGGATTGATGAAGACAAAGCCAGGGGCCTGGGGCTGGATATCTATAAAATCGGCATGGTCTGGCCTCTGGAGCGCCGCGGCATTCTCAACTTCGTTCATGACAAGGAAGAAGTCCTGGTCATCGAAGAGAAGCGGGGCATCATCGAAAGCCAGATCAAAGAGTACATGTCCGAGCCGGATCGCCCTGGCGAGGTACTGATTACCGGCAAGCAGGATGAACTGGGGCGCCCGCTGATTCCCTACGTCGGTGAGCTGAGCCCGAAACTGGTTGCCGGCTTCCTGGCCGCCAGGCTTGGCCGGTTCTTCTCAGTCGACTTCAGCGAACGCATGGCTGAGATCAGCGCCATGTCCAACGCCCAGGACCCGGGTGGGGTAAAGCGGATGCCTTATTTCTGCTCCGGCTGCCCTCACAATACGTCCACGCACGTCCCCGAGGGCAGCAAGGCGCTGGCCGGCATTGGTTGCCACTTCATGGCGTCGTGGATGGGCCGGAACACAGAGTCGCTGATCCAAATGGGCGGCGAGGGGGTCAACTGGATCGGCAAGAGCCGTTACATCGGCAATCCCCATGTGTTTCAGAACCTTGGCGAGGGCACCTATTTCCATTCGGGCTCCATGGCTATCCGCCAGGCAGTAGCAGCCGGAATCAACATTACCTACAAGATCCTGTTCAATGACGCTGTCGCCATGACTGGCGGCCAGCCGGTGGATGGCCAGATCACCGTTCCCATGATTGCCCAGCAGGTGGCATCCGAAGGCGTTCGCCGGGTCGTGGTGCTCAGCGATGAACCCGAAAAGTACGAAGGGCATGAGAACCAGTTTCCGAACGACGTCACGTTCCACGACCGCTCCGAACTGGATGAGGTCCAACGGGAACTGAGGGATATTCCAGGCTGTACCGTGCTGATCTACGATCAGACCTGTGCCGCCGAAAAGCGCCGGCGTCGCAAGCGCAATCAGTTCCCGGACCCGGCAAAGCGGGCGTTCATCAACCACCACGTTTGTGAAGGTTGTGGCGATTGCTCGGTACAGTCCAACTGCCTGTCGGTTGTGCCACGTAAAACCGAACTGGGCCGAAAGCGCAAGATTGACCAGTCCTCCTGCAACAAGGACTTCTCATGCGTCAATGGCTTTTGCCCCAGCTTTGTCACCATTGAAGGTGGGCAACTGCGCAAGTCCCGAGGCATGGACACCGGCCTGGTGCTAACCACCAAGCTGGCAGCAACCCCAAAGCCAAACCTGCCGGAAATGACCGGCTCTTACGACCTTCTCGTTGGCGGTGTTGGTGGTACGGGCGTCGTCACCGTGGGCCAACTGATCACCATGGCTGCACACCTGGAATCCCGGGGCGCCTCGGTACTGGACTTCATGGGTTTTGCCCAGAAGGGAGGCGCGGTACTGAGCTACGTGCGCCTGGCGCCATCCCCCGACAAGCTGCATCAGGTTCGGATCAGCAATGGTCAGGCCGATGCGGTTATTGCCTGCGATCTGGTGGTGGCCTCCTCCCAGAAGGCCCTCAGTGTACTGAGGCCAAACCACACCCGGATTGTTGCCAACGAAGCGGAACTGCCCACCGCCGATTATGTGCTCTTCCGCGATGCCGACATGAAGGCCGACAAACGGCTGGGGCTGCTCCGGGATGCCGTTGGCGAGGACCATTTTGATCAGCTTGATGCCAATGGCATCGCCGACAAGCTGTTCGGGGACACCGTATTTTCCAACGTCATGGTGCTTGGTTTTGCCTGGCAGAAAGGGTTGCTGCCCTTGTCTGAAGCCGCCTTGATGAAAGCCATCGAGCTCAACGGTGTTGCCATTGATCGCAACAAGGAAGCCTTCGGCTGGGGCCGCGTGGCGGCGGTTGATCTGAGCGCGTTAACAGACCTGTTGGACACCGGCAGCGCGAAGGTTGCGGCCGTCAAGTCAGAGCCGACCCTTGATGAGCTGATCGAGACCCGTCACGGCCACCTGGTCGACTACCAGAACCGGCGCTGGGCCGATCAGTACCGGGCCAGCGTTACCGACGTCCACAAGGCCGAGGAAGCCTTGGGGCAGACGAACCTGCTCCTGACCCGGGCCGTGGCGCAACAGCTTTATCGCGTCATGGCCTACAAGGACGAGTATGAAGTGGCTCGACTGTATGCAGAAACAGATTTCATGAAAGAGGTCAGGGAAACCTTCGAAGGTGATTTCAAGGTTCACTTCCACCTCGCCCCGCCACTGCTCAACAAGGAAACCGATGCACAGGGCCGCCCGAAAAAACGCCGGTTTGGCCCCTGGATGTTCCGGGCCTTCCGGCTACTGGCGAAATTCCGCGGCCTGCGTGGAACCGTTGTGGATCCGTTCAGCTATTCGGCAGACCGGAAGCTGGATCGAGCAATGCTGAAGGACTATCAGACCCTCGTCGCCCGCATTGGCCGGGAGCTCGATGCCAGTAACTACGAAACCTTCCTGCAACTGGCGGAACTGCCAGCCGACGTTCGGGGCTACGGGCCTGTACGGGAGCAGGCGGCAGAAGCCATCCGTGAAAAACAGACCCAACTTATCAAGGCGCTCGACACCGGCCGCCCTACCCTCATCCGTACCCAGCAGGCCGACCCGGAGGCGAATCATGTTTGAAGCCCTGAATCCCCTGCCACAGGACCCGATCCTGCAACTGATGCAGCAATTCCGGGAGGATACCCGACCGGGAAAGGTGGACCTGGGTATTGGTGTTTACAAGGATGACGCCGGCAACACTCCCATCATGGCTGCCGTGTACGAAGCCGAACGGCGCCTGCTGGAAGGAGAGACCACCAAAAGCTATGTCGGGCCCGCAGGGTCTGCCGGCTTCAACAACGCCATGGCAGCGCTGATCCTGGGGGACAACAGCCCTCTGATCAGGGATGGCCGGATATCCGTTGTCCAGACCCCGGGCGGCTGTGGTGCCCTTCGCATGGCGGCTGAGTTTCTGCGCCTGTGTGAAACGGATACCACCGTATGGGTGAGCGCTCCAACCTGGGCCAATCACCTTCCCCTGCTAGGGGGAGCGGGCCTGACCATCCGCGAATATTCGTACCTCAATCCGAAAACGCTGGAGGTAGACTTCACCAGCATGCAGGAAACCCTTGAAACCGCCGAGGCGGGAGATGTGGTGCTACTTCATGGCTGCTGCCATAACCCGTCAGGCGCGGATCTGAGCCTGGAGCAATGGAAAGAAGTCACCAGCCTGATTCAGCGCAAGGGTCTGCTGCCACTCGTGGACATGGCCTATCAGGGCCTTGGTGAAGGCCTCGAGGCTGATGCGGCAGGTGTGAGGCATTTGGCAGCTGCCGTGCCGGAAATGATGATTGCTGCGTCCTGCTCCAAGAACTTTGGTCTTTATCGCGAGCGCACGGGAGCCCTGGCACTGATCTCTGGTACGGCATCCGTCAACTCGGCAGCAACGAGTCAGTTGCTTGGCATCATCCGCTCTCATTACTCCATGCCACCGGCCCACGGCGCAGCCATCGTGGAAACCATTCTGGGGGATGACGGCTTGCGAGCCCAATGGCAGGAGGAACTGGATGGCATGTGCAAGCGCATACTGCACCTGCGCCATGCCTTTGCTGACACATTAGCCCCGGTGGGAGGCTTCCGTTTCATTGCCCGTCAACGAGGTATGTTTTCGTTCCTCGGGATCAGTCCGGAGCAGGTCGCCCGGTTACGAACGGAGCATGGCATCTATCTGCTCGACAGCAGCCGCGTCAACGTAGCGGGGCTGAACGATCAAGTCCTGCCAAGGGTGGCAGACGCAATGAACGACGTCCTCCAATAAGCCATCCGTCCCTCAGCCAGACCAGCAACGTTCATCCGACAAAAACAACTACCCGGAGACCTCAATGAGTCAGAGTACCCAATCACACCAGCAGGCCAACAACCTCTGGTCTTCAAGGATGGCCTTCATCCTGGCTGCCGCCGGTTCAGCCGTTGGCCTCGGAAACATCTGGAAGTTTCCCTACATTACCGGAGAGAACGGCGGTGGCGCGTTCGTTCTTGTCTACCTGGCCTGCATTTTCCTCATTGGATTACCGGTATTGATCGCTGAAACCATGATCGGCCGCCGGGGTGGCCAGAGCCCCGTAGCCACCATGCGCACCCTCACCCAAACCGAGGGAGCGTCCCGGGGCTGGAGAGTGATCGGCTGGAACGGCGTGATTGCCTCATTCCTGGTGCTGTCGTTCTATGCCGTCATTGGTGGATGGGCTCTGGTTTACATTGGTAAGGCCGCTTCCGGACTGTTTACCGGTGCAGACGCCGAAACCATAGGTGGTCAGTTCGGCGGACTACTCGCAAATCCCTGGGAGCTGTTGTTGTGGCACTCGGTATTCATGGCCATTGTCGTGGTTATCGTTGGCCGCGGTATTCGCTCAGGGCTAGAGAAGGCCGTAAACATGCTGATGCCGCTGCTGTTCCTGCTATTGGTTGTCATGGTGATCTATGCCATGAACAGTGGCAGCTTCGGCCGGGCAGTGAGTTTCATGTTCTCTCCCGATTTCAGCAAGCTGAGCACGGCCGGTGTTCTTACCGCTCTGGGGCATGCAGCTTTTACTCTCAGTATCGGGATCGGCGTGCTTATGGCCTATGGGTCCTACCTGCCAAAGGACGTCAATATTGCCAGAACGGCAATGACCATTGCCGTTCTGGATACCAGTGTGGCGTTGCTTGCAGGACTCGCCATCTTTCCCCTGGTGTTTGCCAACGGTCTCGAACCCGGAACCGGCCCCGGCCTGATCTTCGTGACCCTGCCACTGGCGTTCGGCCAGATGAGCGGCGGAGCTCTCTTTGGCACCCTCTTCTTCGCCCTTCTGCTGGTGGCCGCCATTACGTCTGCTATCTCCATGCTGGAGCCGGTGGTGGAATGGCTGGAAGAACACAAAGGGGTCAGCCGGGCAAAGAGTGCACTTGGTGGCGGGCTGGCGATCTGGTTTATCGGAATCGGTACAGTGCTGTCGTTCAACGTATGGGAAGATCTACATCCGCTGGGCTTCATCGCGTTCTTTGAGGGCAAAACGGTGTTTGACCTGCTCGACTTCCTGGTCTCCAATCTGATGATGCCCCTGGGCGGACTAACAATTGCTCTGTTCGCAGGTTGGGCCATGAAGCGGCAAGGGCTGGCAGTGGATATCGGCCTGCAAGGTGGAGCCTACAGGGCCTTTATGCTGGTGCTCCGGTATCTGACGCCCGCTGGCATCACGGTGGTGTTCCTTTACAATCTCATCTGACGGCCCCACAAAGATTCACTGAGGGTGAACCGCCAAAGCCTCGCCTCCGTGCGGGGCTTTTTCGTGGCCGCTTTCACAGGGCCGGAAAGCATTACATTCCCAGGTACGCCTCACGCACTTTCTCGTTGCTGAGCAGTTCCTGGCCGGTTCCCTCAATCACCACCTTTCCGGTCTCCAATACATAGCCACGGTCGGCCAGTGCCAATGCCTGAGACGCATTCTGTTCGACCAGGAAAATGGTAATGCCCTCTTCCTTGAGCTCTTTAACGATGTTGAAAATCTCTTCGATGATCAACGGTGCAAGGCCCATGCTGGGCTCGTCCAGAAGCAGCAGTCTTGGCTTGGCCATCAGTGCCCGCCCCATGGCAAGCATCTGTTGTTGGCCACCGGAAAGCTCACCGGCCAGGTTATGACGTTTCTGGCGAAGGATGGGAAACTTGGTGTACATGCGCTCCAGGTCGTCCATTACCTCGGGGGTCTTTCCACGGGTATAGGCTCCCAGAAGAAGGTTGTCATGGACACTGAGGTCCTTGAAAACCTGCCGGCCCTCAGGCACCTGCACGATGCCAGCGGCCACCCGCTGGTCCGATGCGATCTTCGCGAGGTCCTTGCCTTCAAAGGAAACAGCGCCCCGGTCAGTAGGCTGCAGCCCGGAGATAGTCATCAGGAGGGTTGATTTGCCGGCACCATTAGCACCGACAAGCGATACGATCTCACCACTATTGATGTGGATATCCACATCATGCAGCACCTCGATCTGGCCATAAGATGTTACCAGCCCTCGGATAGACAGCATCTCCTGACTGGCCTGTTCACTGCTTGGCTGGGCAGGCGCCATTTCAGTGTGTTGCTCGCTCATGTGAAATGTCTCCTTGCTCAGCCACCCAGGTAGGCGGCGATAACGTCCGGGTTCTGACGGACTTCTTCGGGGTTACCTTCGGCCAGAACACGACCATAGTTCAGCACCAGCAACCGGTCGGATATCCCCATCACCAGTTTCATATCGTGCTCAACCAACATCACGGTTATGCCCTGGTCTGCAATTTTCCGGATCAACGCCTCCAGTGCCGAGGTTTCCGTGGCATTCAGGCCCGCCGCCGGCTCATCCAGAAGAATGACCTTTGGCTCGGCGGCCAGGGCCCGTGCAATTTCGAGCCGCTTGAGCGCGCCATAGGACATGGCGGAGGCTTCCGTATCCAGGTAATCACCACAACCAACGTATTCCATAAGATCAGCGGCGCGTTTACGGGCAGCCGTCTCATTGTTACGCAGAGACGGCAACCGGAACAACGTGGTAAACAGGCTGTTCCTGAGCTGTAGATGCCGGCCCAGCATCACGTTCTCGATGGCGGTCATATTCATGCAAATCTGCATCTGCTGAAAGGTCCGGCACATGCCCCGCTCCGCAAGCTGGTTCGGCTCAAGCTTCGCGGTACTTTCACCGTTAAGCAGGATCTCACCTTTTGTGGGGGTGTAGAGGCCGGTGATCAGGTTGAACAGCGTGGTCTTGCCGGCGCCGTTCGGACCAATGACAGAATAGACCTGCCCGGCTTCTACGGCGAAACTGACCCCTTCAACCGCATGAACACCACCAAAGGCCTTATCCAACCCTTTCACTTCAACCAGTGCTGTCATGCCTCACCTCCCGCTTTCTTACGCATTCTTTTGGAAACCACAGCGGTCAGGGTCGGGAGTAAGCCCTTGGGCATAAAAATCATGGTCAGCATCAGGATCAGGCCGAACATGACGGTTTCGAGCTCCTGGAAGTCCGCCAGAACCTGGGGCAACAGTTTCAAAACCACGGCGCCCAGAATCACGCCGAATGTGGAACCCATACCGCCAAGAACGACCATGGTGATAAAGAGAATCGAGAATTCGAAGCTGGCTACGGCCGGAGTGATAAAGCCCTGAAAGTGAGCGTAAAGCCCTCCCATCACACTTGCATAGATGGCGGAAATCACAAACACAAGGCTTTTGTACTTTGCCGTATCGACTCCCACCACGCTGGCAGCCACTTCCGAGCCGTGCACGGAGCGCAAAGCTCTTCCGATAGGCGATTCAATGAGATTCAGTGCAAACCAGACTGCCACCAGAAGAACCACGCTGGCCAGGATATACCATGCCTGAACACCAGAGATCTCGATACCAAACAAGGAATATCGACCAAACGTACTTAGCTCCCAGCCGAACAGATCCAGGGCAGGAACCGGCATGCCGTCCGGGCCGCCGGTAATGGCACGTTCGTTGTTCAGTATGATGGCAATAATGAAGCCCACTGCGAGGGTTGCCATAGACAGGTAATGCCCTTTCAGGCGCAGGATCGGACGCCCGACCAGCCAGGCAATAGTGCCGACTGCGATGGCCCCTACCACCAGCGCAGGCAAAGAAGACCAGCCGTAAGTCCCGGTCGCAATACCGGTAAAGTAAGCCCCCAGGCCAAAAAACCCGGCATGACCGAGACTGATCTGGCCGGCAAAGCCCACCAGCAGATTCAGACCGACAACCGTAGCGGCGATAATGGCCATCTGGATGACCAGTTCATAATGAAACGGGTTGCCCAGAAAAGCCGGAAGAATAATCAGAATTAGTGCGAGGATCACCAGACCCCGCAGGCGCGACTGCATAAACCGGTTCAACATCAGACGCGCTCCACTACTTTGGCACCAAACAATCCTCGGGGCATAAAGAAAAGCACCAGCAGAATCATGGAAAACGCTACGGCATCCTTGTAATCGGACGAGATGTAACCGGCCGCCATGGCTTCAACAATACCGAGCGCAAGGCCACCGACAACAGCACCGACACCGCTGCCGAGACCGCCGATAGCCGCAGCAACAAAGCCTTTCAGGCCGAGGATGATGCCGATGTCATAGGACGTGAAGGTGATCGGGGCAACCACAATGCCAGCCACCGAGCCCAGCAGCGCAGACACCATAAACGCCAGCATGAGCACCATCTGGGTACGGATCCCCACCAGGCGCGCCGCCTCCTTGTTCATGGATGTCGCAAGAATCGCTTTACCGATCAAAGTCTTGGTAAAGAACAACACCAGAGCCACTACCATGACCGCGCCAATACCAAGAACCCACAGGCTTTGGCTGTTCAGCACGGCGCCAAAGACCTGGATAGGCTGGTCCGTACTGAAATTCTGCATCACGTGGTACTCCTTGCCCCAGACAACCTGAGCAATGCCGCGGATGAAAATGGATGCACCGATGGTGATGATAATCAGCGTTACTACATCGGCCTGTTTGGCCGGTGCGATGGCGAAGCGCTGAAGGGCAATACCCAGCACACCTGCCAGAATGACCGCCAGCACAACTGCAATCACCATGGGCACTCCCATGGCTGTCAGGGAAACGGTCGCCATACCGCCAATCATCAAAAACTCGCCCTGGGCAAAATTGATGACGTGGCTGGCGTTATAAATCAGGGTAAAACCGAGGGCGATCAGGGCGTAAGTCGCACCGATAGTAATCCCGGTGAACAGGTACTGTAAGAATTCTGCGAGCATAGCGGTGGTTCCGGTCGAACATCAGCTGGCGACCCGTCCAAAAGGACAGCCGCCAGCCGCGAGACAGGTGAAAAGGAGTTCAGTCAATCAGTTTCCATTCGCCGTTCTGGACTTCCAGAATGCGGAAGGAGTCGGCATCAAGGCCATTGTGGTCGTCCGGCGACATGTTGAATTCACCGGTCACCCCGACATAACCCTGAATATTTTCCAGAGCACTGCGTACCGCTTCAGGATCGGTAGAGCCTGCCTTTTCAATGGCACGAACGGCCAGCATCAGCCCGTCATAGGCGTAGGCGCCAAAGGTTGAAACCTTGGAGTCCCAGTGAGCTTCATATTCGGCCTTGTAATTCTGAACCACTTCTTTCTGAGGATCCTCTTGCGGCAATGAGTCCGGAACCAACAAGGGGGATGCCGGCAGGCGAAGACCTTCGGCTGACGAACCCGCCAGATCAAGGAAGCTGTCAGACGCAACACCGTGAGATTGATAGAACGGAAGTTTCATTCCCAACTGAACATAGTTGCGGGTGACGATAGCGGGCCCCTGACCAAAACCAAAGTTGAGGACGGCTTCCACGCCTTTCGTGTTACGGATATTGGTCAGCTGTGCGGTCATATCCGTATCAGATCCGCTATAGGTAACATCAGCCACCACATCCATACCCATCTGCTCTGCCACCTCCAGAGTCTGGGTGCGGCCGGAACTGCCAAAGCCACCTGTGCCGGAAATCAGACCAATCTTGGTAATTCCACGGTCTTTCATATCCGCCAGAATACGCTCCGCCGCCATGCGGTCAGACTGAGGGGTTTTGAATACCCACTTCTTCACCGGTGTCGTAATAACGACAGCACCTGCCAAAGAGATAAACGGAACTTGTGCCTGTTCAATCAGCGGAACCGCAGCCATTGTGGCGCCGGTGGTGCTGCCGCCCACAATGATATCCACTCGATCCGAACGGATCAGACGGCTGGCGAAGTTACGGGCAGAGGAAGCATTCCCAACGTCGTCATAATGGATCAGCTCCAGTTGACGCCCGAGGACACCGCCTTCTTCGTTGATTTTCTCGACATACATCTCGAGGGTTTTCAGCTCGGGATCGCCAAGGAAGGATGCCGGACCTGTTACTGACAGGAACGACCCGATTTTGATTGGTTCAGCTGCCTGCGCACTCATCATGAGGCATGCTGCAGCAACCACTGCGCATTGTCCTGCGCGGCGCATCATCGTTTTAAGCATTGTTCTTGTTCTCCCGAATTGTGCTGGGCTTGAATGTATTTTTGTGTCTTCGCCCTCAATATAATTCGATACCGATGACGAATATTTAACGAACTTATTGTATCATAATGCCAGTGTCAACCGATTTCACGGAGTCTGACCATAGCCCCGGAGGCAAAGTTGGGGCACATGAAATGTGCTAGCAGAGCAACCGGAGAGACAAACCTTTACCTGACACGAAAGACCCGCATAATACGTCCAACGTGTTTCATTGATTCTTATTTGCGAACCTAAGTCCATGACTGCAAAAAGCCAGCTCGAACTACTTGTCCAGAATTTTCAGAAGAAGCGGCCACTGCGCGCCGGTTCTCTTATCAGCACAATCTATGGCGATGCCATCGTTCCTCGTGGAGGCAACGTCTGGCTTGGCAGCCTGATGAAGCTGGTGGAACCCATGGGCATCAGCCAACGTCTGGTTCGAACCTCTGTTTATCGCCTGGTTCAAGAATCCTGGCTACAAACTGAGAAAGTCGGGCGATGCAGTTACTACAGCCTCACCGGCCCCGGGCTACGCCGCTTTGAGCAGGCTTTTCAGCATGTCTACAACCTGGAAACGGAGGAGTGGAGCGGTAGCTGGTGCCTCGTGTATCTGAACCAGCTATCTCCCGAGCTTCGCCAGAAGGTTCGGGATGAACTGAAGTGGCTCAGCTTCGGCAGCATGGCACCCGGCCTGATGGAGCACCCCAGGTTCACCCGCAGCGAGCTGATACCGATGCTCCAGGAATGGGGCGCCCTGGAGGACACCATCGTCATGCAGACGGTGCCAATGGAGCAAAAGAGCCCGAGGGCACTGCGACTTCAAGTTCGCGAAAGCTGGAACCTGGATGAACTCGGTGGCCGGTATCGACGCTTCCTGAGCCAGTTTCGCCCGCTTTGGCGCGAACTGCAGTCCGATGACACCCTCAGCCCTGAGGAATGCCTGACCGTCCGTATCCTGCTCATACACGAGTATCGAAAAATTTTGCTCCGGGACCCCATCCTGCCCGATGAGTTACTACCGGGAGACTGGGAAGGGCGCAGCGCCAAGCAACTCTGCCGAAATCTGTATCGCCAAATCTATGTGCGGGCTGAACAGTGGCTGGATGAAACCCTGGAAAACGCTTCCGGCCCTCTGCCGGGGCCCGGGGAGAAGTTTTATCGGCGTTTCGGTGGCCTGAGAGATGTCGCCAGCAAGACTGATTTCACAACGGAGCGAGAAACGTCATAGGTACCACCGGCAGCCAAGTCACTCGTCATCCTGTTCAGGCGCTGGGCCTTCACAAACTCGGAGGCATCCCGAAATACTCTGTCCTTTGGATCAGCACCGATGGCTTAATCAAGGTAGCGAGTGAGTCAAGTATGGCAGCTCCCTCATCAACGATAGAGTGTCCCTTCTACCCAAATACCGTTACCGTTTGTCGGCTCAGCGCTACGAGCTCTCCACTAGCGGTCCAGATACCGGCCTGGGTATGACCGTATCCCGCGTCAGCCTTATCAATCTCCGCCTTGTATAATAGCCAGTCCCCTGGCTCCAATACTGGCCTGGGGTGCACAATGTCAAGGGCCCAGCTTAAGGAGCTCGTTTTCACCCGCTGCTTCACATACGGCAAAACAGCAGGCGGCCATGCATCAACAAGCGCGACAATGTGGGCATCTGAAAAGGTTTCAGGCGTTTGCCGGAACTGCATCCAGCCACCAAGCTCCCGACCACCTTTACCACTGAACGGAAGATTGCCAAACGCCCAGCGCATCTCAATGTGCTGAATGAACTCCGGTGTAACACCTTCAATGAAATCCAGGCCGTGGCACTGCTCCACCGGCTTCGCCTCGGGCGCTGGTGCGGCGTCCACCGAAACGTCAGACTCCCGGTCGCTTCCAAAGCTCGCCAGCGCCACCAACTTAGGTTCTCCGCCCTGGACAATGCGGCCCAAAACCTGACTGACGGCCTTGCCTTCCCGCAGGATTTCAGCCTCGACTGTCGCCGGCTCATCCGGCGTTACTGGCCCCACAAAGGACACCTGCATTGAACGCATGGGGCGGCCGGGCGCGACCACACTGGCCATTCGGTTAAATACCAGGGCTGCAACCACTCCACCAAAAGAGGCACGTCCTTGGCCCCAGCTTGAAGGAACAACCAGATCTTTACCGTTGGCCCCACTCTTCATCAATTCATCAAAATTCATGCACCCGCCTCGTTAGCATCCTATTCGAAACAACCCGGAGATTGCCGAAGTTCCCCCCGCAACGCAACCGTCATCGCCGGCAACTACCTACTGCACTAACAGCATTAGCCGTGTTAAAGACACAACAAACCAGTTATAATCCCCGCCATAACACGCATTGCAATGCAATGCCCTACCCTCCGAATTCCGAGTAAATTAATGTCTGAATTGTCTTTTGCCGACCTCGGCCTGGATCCAGCTGTCCTCGAAGCAGTTGCCGCCGTTGGCTATGAAAAGCCCTCTCCCATACAGGCCCAGACGATCCCTGCGCTGTTGGCTGGTAAGCACTTACTGGGTGTTGCCCAAACGGGTACCGGTAAAACCGCCGCTTTTGCGCTGCCGTTGCTGAGCCGGATAGACGCGTCTGTGATGGCGCCGCAGATCCTCGTTCTGGCACCCACGCGGGAACTGGCCATCCAGGTGGCCGAGGCGTTTACCACCTATGCCAGCAAGTTCCGTAACTTTCATGTACTGCCTATCTATGGCGGTCAGGACTTTTTCCCTCAGATCAAGGGCCTGCGCCGCGGTGCCCAGGTGATCGTGGGCACCCCTGGCCGAATGCTGGATCACCTCCGCAAGGGCACACTGAAGCTGGACAGCCTCAAGGCGCTGGTACTGGACGAAGCCGACGAAATGCTGCGCATGGGCTTCATCGACGACGTGGAAGCGATCCTGGCAAAGACCCCGGACAACTGCCAACGTGCGCTGTTCTCCGCGACCATGCCGCCGCAGATCAAGAAGGTCGCCCAGACCTATCTTCGCGACGCCACGGAAGTGAAAATCGAGAGCGAGACCCGCACGGTTGAGCGCATTTCCCAGTTTGTTCTGCCGGTCTATGCCGAACGCAAACTGGATGCCCTGACCCGCATCCTGGAAGTGGAACCGCTCGACGCCGCCATTATTTTTGTGCGGACGAAAGCGGAAACCACGTTGCTGGCTGAAAAACTATCCGCACGCGGCCATGCCGTAGCGCCGCTGAATGGTGACCTGAACCAGCGCCAGCGTGAGCAGACGGTAGAAGACCTCAAGCGCGGCAAGAAAGACATTATCGTGGCAACGGATGTTGCGGCCCGCGGCCTTGATGTCCCCCGCATTACTCACGTAATCAACTACGACGTGCCTTACGACACCGAAGCCTACATTCACCGGGTTGGCCGCACCGGCCGTGCCGGTCGTGAAGGCAAGGCGATTCTGCTGGTCACGCCTCGTGAGCGTAGTTGGCTGCGCACGCTTGAGCGCGCCACCAATTCGCCGATGGAATCCTATGAACTGCCCTCACCCAACGCTCTGAAGAAGATGCGCGAAGAGCAGTTTGAGTCACAGCTTCTGAGCTTTGCCGAGGATGGCAAGCTGGGCAAGGCGATGGCGTTGCTTGATGAAATTGCCGAACGCAACGACATGGACATTGCGATGGTTGCTGGTGCGCTGGCTTGCTATCTGGAGGCATCCCAGCCGGGCTCACTGCCCCTGGAACAGCCGGAAGCACTGCCGGTGGTTTCTGCCACGGCACCGCCACGTCGTGACCGCAAAGGTGGCCGTCCAGGCGGTAAGCCAGGCGGGTTCAAGCCAGGATTCAAGAAGGGCCCCAAGGGCCGCGGTGGCCCAGGCCCGAAGGGCAAGCCTCCCGGCAAGGGTGGCAAGCCTTCTGGTAAACGCCCACCCCGCCAGGGCTGATCTGCTGACTTAGGCGCTCAAGGCTGACTTGGGCGCTGGTAGACGACGAAGCTGTAGTCATAAGGGTTATTATCGGACGCGGAGAAATCCTCCCGCCCGAGCTCTTCCCACTCATCCCAGTTTACTTCCGGAAAGAATGCATCTCCCTCCACCTCGGCGTGCACCTGGGTGACGTAGATCCGATCCACCATCGGCAGCGCTTCCGCGTAGATCTGCCCACCGCCGATGATCATGACTTCATCTCCGCCTTCAACCTCGGCCTGTGCTTCGGCTTTGACCAATGCGTCTTCCAATGATTCTGCCGCAACCGTTCCGGCGGGCGCCTCCCATTCCGGATTCCGTGAAATCACCACGTTCATTCGCCCGGGCAACGGTCTACCAATGGAATCCCAGGTTTTCCGACCCATGATGATGGGCTTTCCCATGGTAGCCTGCTTGAAGTACCTGAGATCGCCTGGCAAATACCACGGTAGCTTATTGTTTCGGCCGATGACCCGGTTTCGGGACATAGCCACTATGAGAGCTTTCCTCATTGTTTGTTTATCCTCTTGCTTGGGAGTTCCGGATCCCGGGCCCAGCTAGCGATCAAATAGCGATAGGCGCCTTAATCCCAGAATGAGGCTCGTAACCCTCAAACTCGAAATCCTCCAGCTCATACTCGAAAATTGAAGAAGGCTTACGCTTGATCAGCAGTTTGGGCAACGCCCGTGGCTCCCGCTTCAACTGCTCGAACACGATGTCGTCGGTCAGGTGGTTCTGGTACAGGTGACAATCACCAAAGGTATGGACGAACTCCCCCACACCCAGATCGCACTGCTGGGCAATCATGTGAGTCAGCAACGCATACGAGGCAATATTGAACGGCACCCCCAGGAACAGATCCGCACTGCGCTGATAGAGCTGACAGGAGAGCTTGCCGTCGGCGACGTAGAATTGGAACAGGCAGTGGCACGGAGCCAAGGCCATGCGACCCTGGCGGACGTTGTCCTGTGGGCCAATGGATTCATCCGGGAGCTCAGCAGGGTTCCACGCCGAGACAATCAACCGGCGTGAATTGGGCTTGTTGCGAATCTGATTAATCACCTCGCTGATCTGGTCAACTGTGCTTCCGTCCGGGCAGTGCCAGCTTCGCCACTGTTTGCCGTAAATAGGACCGAGGTCTCCGTTCTCCAGGGCCCATTCATTCCAGATAGAAACGTTGCGTTCTTTCAGCCAGTTGTTGTCGGTGGACCCCTGCAGGAACCACAGTAGCTCCTGGATAATACTACGCAGGTGGACTTTCTTGGTGGTCACCAGCGGGAAGCCGTCCTGCAGGTCAAAGCGAATCTGGCGGCCGAAGACCGAGCGGGTGCCGACGCCGGTGCGGTCACCACGGTCCATGCCGTTGTCTACCACATCTTTCATCAGGTCGAGATAGGCTTTCATTCAGCGTTTCTCCGGTAAGCAATAACGATCAGAACGGCGCCCGCGAGGATCATCGGGAACGACAACACCTGCCCCATGGTCAGCCAGTCGAAGGCCAGGTAACCCAGCTGGGGGTCGGGCTGGCGAACAAACTCCACCAGGAAGCGGAAGACGCCGTAACACGCCAGGAACAGGCCTGAGACCGCCATGCGAGGTCTCGGTTTGGACGAAAACCACCACAGGACGATAAACAGCAGGACACCTTCCAGCGCAAACTGGTAAAGCTGGGACGGGTGCCGGGCCAGGCTGTCCGGCGCGGTACGGAAAACCATACCCCACGCAACATCCGTGGGCTTCCCCCAGAGTTCGCCGTTGATGAAGTTGCCGATGCGACCAGCACCCAGGCCAACCGGCACCAGTGGTGCGACGAAATCGGCGATCTGCCAGAAGGTGCGATCCACCTTGCGACCGAACCACCACATGGCGAAGATCACACCAAGCAGACCACCGTGGAAGGACATTCCCCCTTCCCATACGCGCAGCAACATCAACGGGTCGGCCGCGAAGGCACTGAAATTGTAGAAGATTACATAGCCAAAGCGGCCGCCCAGTATTACCCCAAGGGCAATGTAGAACAGCATGTCTCCCATCTGCACTTCGGTAATGGGCGACCAGGGCTTGCGGGCGCGAAGGCGGCCCAGCCACCAGCCCACAAGAAATCCGACCAGGTAGGTCAAGCCATACCAGTGTATTTTCAAAGGCCCGATGGCAATGGCCACCGGATCGATTTGCGGATGCTGGAGCATCAATAACCCCTCAGGTCAGAACAGAAAACGGATACCTACGACAATCAGGAAGATGGCGAAGATTTTTTTCAATAGGGCTGCGTCCAGGCGATGAGCCAGGTTGGCTCCAACCCGGGCGAACAACACACTGGTCAGAACGATACCCACAAACGCAGGCAGATAGATAAACCCGACACTGAGCTCCGGCAGATCTGGGTTCTGCCATCCAGTGCCAATGTTTGCGAGCGCGCCGGCCACAGCGATGGGCAATCCGCAGGCGGCGGAGGTGCCTACCGCTTGCTGCATCCGCACGTTGCACCAGCTCAGGAACGGAACAGTCAGCGTCCCCCCGCCAATGCCAAAAATAGCGGATGCCCAGCCAATACCGGCCCCGGCACTGCCCAGCCCGACGGAACTGGGCACATCGCGGCCAGGTTTGGGGTTGGCACCGAAAAGCATTTTCAAAGCCACCAGAATGACAAACACACCAATGACCAGCTCCAGGGCCTCACCACTGAGCATGGATGCGGTCCAGGCACCCAACACCGCACCGAGCAAAATGCCCGCCGTCATGGGGCGGAATATCTCCCAGCGGACGGCGCCGTGGAGATGGTGGGACCGTATTGAACTGATGGAAGTGAAGACAATAGTGGCCAGAGATGTGCCCACGGCAAGGTGCGCCGCAATGTCGCTACTCACACCCTGCAGGTCAAAACTGAAAATAAGCACCGGAACAATAACCAGCCCGCCACCAATGCCAAACAGGCCGGCCATGGTGCCCGCCAGGGCGCCCAGCACAAGGTACAGGCCAACAACAGCAAAAAGGGTCATACTCAGCCACACGCAGACAGCAAATCAGGCTGGTATGATACACACCGAATCCCTTTTGTTCACTCGCGACTGATGAGCCCGCCACCATGTGCCTGATTGTTTTTAGCGTAAAACAGCATCCTGCCTTTCCATTGGTCGTGGCAGCAAATCGTGATGAGTTCTTTCGCCGGCCCACGGCGGCCATGGACTGGTGGCACAGCGAAACCGCCGGGCGTGATGTCCTGGCGGGACGTGATTTGCTGTCAGGCGGCACCTGGCTCGCAATCGATGAAGATGGAGTTGTTGCCGCCGTGACCAATGTACGGGAAGGCTCTCAGGTGCCCGGCGCCCACTCCCGTGGCGAACTGCCACTGATGTCGCTGGCAGACAACAGCGATGCGCTCGCAGCCCGACTGCAGACACGAAAAAGCGATTACTCGGGATTTAATCTGGTCAGGCTGGATGAGCACGCAGGATGGTACTACAGCAACCGTGACGCTCACCCCGGGCGCCATGTTCATCGCGGCACCTATGGTTTGAGCAACCACCTTTTGCAGACCCCCTGGCCAAAACTGTTGAGATTGAGAAACTCGGTGACCGATTTACTTGAAGGTGCGTCGGCGGACCGCACCGATGATCTCCATAATAGTCTTATCGAACGCCTGCAGGACACCACGCCGGCGCCCGACCATGAATTACCGGATACCGGTGTTGGCAAAGATACCGAGCGCTTTCTGTCTTCGCCGTTCATTATCGGCAGTGACTACGGCACCCGTGCCACGACGGTGGTCACGGTCAGCGCCGTCGGTGAAGTCCGGGTGACAGAGCAGTGCTGGGGACCAGAGGGAAAAAAGGAAGGAACAAGGCATTTCTGCTGGCAGCGGTCGGCCTGAAGCTTTGGTATAATCCGCCAAATTCCGCGAAGCAACCGGAGGCCCTTTATGGCCGGTGAGAAAGACGCGGCGTCCATCGCCGACTTCGAAAAATCCCTGGATGAGCTGGAAAAACTGGTCCGTGACCTGGAGCAGGGCGAACTCTCCCTGGAACAGTCTCTCACAGCATTCGAACGCGGCGTAAAGCTGACACGCGAGTGCCAGCAAGCGCTCAAGACGGCGGAACAGCGGGTGGAACAACTGGTGGAAAACAGCGATGGTACACTGGAAACGCGCCCTTTTAGCCCGGACGAACCCGCCTGATGTCAACTCCGAACACCCGCCTGGCAGCTTTCCTGGAGCAATGCCGCAATCAGATTGACGACGAACTTGAGCGCCAGCTTTGTGCATCCGGCCACGGCTCTGAACGCCTGCAACAGGCCATGCGATACAGTGTTCTGGGCGGTGGCAAGCGCATCCGGCCGGCGCTTTGCCTGGCGGCAGCCACGGCGCTTGGCCAGCCTCAGGAAAGTGCGATCGTTCCCGCCTGTTCGCTGGAACTGATCCATGCCTACTCGCTGATTCACGATGACCTGCCCGCCATGGACAACGATGATCTGCGCCGGGGCCGCGCCACCACGCACATCGCCTTTGACGAAGCCACCGCCATATTGGCAGGCGATGCGCTGCAGACCCTTGCGTTCGGCTGGCTGGCCGAAGCACCGGGACTGGATGATCAGGTGCGCCTTGCAATGATACGTGAATTGGCGACCGCCAGCGGCCACCAGGGCATGGCAGGTGGACAGTCGATAGACCTTGAGTCCGTGGGCAAGCAGCTGACCGTTGAGCAGCTGGAAAATATGCACCGCCACAAAACCGGTGCACTCATTGCGGCCAGTGTCCGGATGGGTGCCCTCACCGCAACCGAGGTGAACGAGGACCAGTTGGCGGCCCTCACGGTTTATTCGCAAACCCTCGGCCTCGCCTTCCAGGTGCAGGATGACTTGCTGGATATCGAGGGCGATACGACTGTGATCGGCAAACCCCAGGGCTCAGATTTGGCCCGATCCAAGCCAACCTATCCCTCGCTGATGGGCGCTGACGGCGCCCGAAACTACCTGTCACAGCTGCTTGAGTCCGCACTGGCCAGCATCGAGATGTTCGGCGAGGAAGGCGACCTGCTCCGGGACATGGCCGGTTACGTAGTGGCACGCACCCATTGATCATCAACGGCTCAGGCATGCACACTGACTTATGAAGGACTGGAGGGGCCCGGCTGGCCCAATCAGTATGAAACCGGGTGCCTTCATCCCCTATAATAGAACCCACATTTTGAATCACCCGGAAAAGACCCGAGCAGATGCAGGATACATATACTTTTAAGGAAATCCCGTCCCAACGGCCCAACACGCCGCTGCTGGACAGGATTGACACTCCCGGGCAACTGCGCGAACTGGCAGCAGAGCAACTGACCCAGCTCGCCAGGGAGCTACGTGCCTTCCTGCTATGGTCGGTGGGACAAACAGGCGGCCACTTCGGCGCCGGCCTGGGTGTCCTGGAACTGACCGTTGCCCTGCATTACGTCTTCAATACCCCGGAAGACCGCCTGGTCTGGGACGTCGGCCACCAGGCCTATCCCCACAAAATCCTGACCGGGCGCCGGGAACGCATGAACAGCATCCGTCGAAAGGATGGCCTGGCCGGCTTCCCGAAACGTGCGGAGAGCGAATACGATACCTTCGGCGTTGGTCACTCCAGCACTTCCATCAGCGCTGCCCTGGGTATGGCCATCGCCTCTCGCATGCAGGGCACTGGTCGCAAGAGCATTGCCGTCATCGGGGATGGTGCCATGACGGCCGGCATGGCGTTCGAAGCCCTGAACCACGCCGGGCATCTGGACGCCAACATGCTGGTGATCCTCAACGACAATGACATGTCTATTTCCCGCAATGTGGGCGGGTTGTCGAACTATTTTGCCAAGCTGTTGGCAAGCCGGACCTACAATCAGGTCCGCGACAGCGGAAAACGGGTGCTTCAGGGCACGCCACAGTTGATGGCGCTGGCCCGCAAGACCGAGGAACACTTCAAGGGCATGATTTCGCCGGGCACTCTGTTTGAAGAGCTGGGGTTCAACTACATCGGCCCCATCGACGGCCACGACCTGCCTCTGCTGCTGGAGACTCTGGAGAACATCCGCGAACTGGACGGACCGCAATTCCTCCACGTGGTCACCACCAAGGGCAAGGGTTTCGCCCCGGCCGAAGCCGATCCAATCGGCTACCATGCCATCAACAAGATCGAACCGGTGCCGCCCAGCAAGCCAGAACCGGTTGCTCCGAAGCCATCGAAGCTGAAATACGCCAACGTGTTTGGCCAATGGCTCTGCGACGCCGCAGAAGCCGACAACCGCATTGTGGGGATCACCCCCGCCATGTGTGAAGGCTCTGATCTTCTGGCGTTCTCCCAACGCTTCCCGGACCGGTATTTCGACGTTGCCATTGCTGAGCAACATTCAGTCACCCTGGCTGCGGGCCTTGCCTGTGACGGCGCCAAACCGGTGGTGGCGATCTATTCGACGTTCCTGCAGCGTGCCTACGATCAGCTGATCCATGACGTGGCCATACAGAATCTGGACGTCCTGTTCGCGATTGACCGCGCCGGGCTGGTCGGCGAAGACGGCCCCACTCACGCAGGCGCGTTTGACATCAGCTACTTGCGCTGTGTCCCGAACATGATCGTGATGACTCCCTCTGACGAAAACGAAACCCGGCAACTGCTGCACACAGGTATGCTGTTTGAGGGGCCGGCGGCAGTGCGCTACCCACGGGGCACAGGCCCGGGTGCAGAGATGGTCCGCGAGCTGGCTCCACTACCGATCGGCAAGGGTCGGCTCGTGAAAGAAGGCTCAGGGGTTGCCATACTCAACTTCGGCACACTGCTCACGCCCGCACTGGAGGCTGCCAAGTCTCTGGGCGCCACTGTCGCCGACATGCGCTTTGTAAAACCGTTGGATGAAGAGCTCATCCTGGCATTGGCGGAAAAGCATGACCTGCTGGTTACGATTGAAGAGAACGCCATTGCCGGCGGAGCGGGCAGCGCGGTGACGGAATTCCTGAACAGTCGGGATGTCAGCCAGCCGGTGCTTCAGATCGGCCTGCCAGACACCTTCATAGATCACGGTAAGCACGGCGAGTTGCTGTCTTCCTGTGGACTGGATGCCGAAGGTATCAGGCACACTATTGAAACCCGCCTGGAGCGAATGAAGTACAACCAGTCGCTAAAGGCGGTTCAATAAACACGCGAAGAGATCACATCAGACGGCGGGATCGTCGTCCTGGTGGGTCTCGAACCAGTGTCCGAGCTTGCTCTGCTTGGTATTGAGGTAATGCTCATTGTGGGGGTTGCGCCCCACGTGCAGAGGGACGCGCTCCGCTATTTCTATACCCAGATCGGTCAAAGCATCTACCTTACGGGGGTTATTGGTCATCAGCCTCAGGCTACGAATGCCCAGGTGCGCCAACATATCCCGGCACATGCTGTAGTCCCGCAAGTCAGCCGCAAAGCCGAGTTGTTCGTTGGCTTCCACCGTATCCGCACCCTGATCCTGCAGGTTGTAGGCACGAATCTTGTTCAGCAGCCCAATACCCCGGCCTTCCTGGCGCAGGTACATAAGAATGCCCCGACCTTCGCGGGCAATACTGCGCAAGGCTTCTTCCAACTGATAACCACAGTCACAGCGCATGCTGTACAGGGCATCACCGGTCAGGCACTCGGAGTGGGTCCGCGCCAGCATCGGCTCCGGACTGTTGAGGTCACCCAGCGTAAGCGCCACGTGCTCCTTTCCGGTGTCCGGCTCTTCAAAGCCGTGCATGTCGAAAACGCCGAAAGGGGTTGGCAGCCGGCAAGTCTGGATGTAACGAACAGCCACAGTGTTTCCTCGTGGTTCAATCAATCGAGCGGCGCATTCTATCACGAGGCCAGCGCCCTGGCGTAGTCTCTGTATGGTGGATCCTACGAACCGGAGTCAGAAGCAGACCAGTGCCCACTGCGACCACCCTTCTTCTCCAACAGGCGGACATTGTCCACGACCATGCCGCGATCAACGGCCTTGCACATATCGTAGAGCGTCAGTGCTGCCACGCTGGCGGCCGTCAGGGCCTCCATCTCAACACCGGTCTGCCCGGAGAGCTTGCAGCGAGTGGCAATGTGGATCGAAGCACCGTCCCTGCCTGGCGTCAGCTCTACCTTTACCGACGTCAGGTTCAGCGCGTGGCACAGCGGAATCAGCTCGTGGGTTTTCTTGGCTGCCATGATACCGGCAACCCGTGCCACTGCCAGCACATCCCCCTTGGGATGCTGCCCTTCCACAATCATTGCCAGGGTGTCCGGCGCCATTCGAATCAGGGCCTCGGCCCTGGCCTCACGCTCGGTAACAGCCTTGGACGTAACGTCTACCATGCGCGCGGCGCCAGTATCGTCAAGATGCGTCAGTTTGCTCACGGTGTCTCCCAAAATCGTTGATAAAAGCAGCCTTAACGGATCTATCATACCAGAGCGTATAGAACTGGCGGCTGGATCAGTATCCGTTCCCTGACCACCAGAAACCAATACCCGCAATACCCTGAGCGCCAGCCTGGCGCGCTGCGTGGGTATCATCAGGGACAAGCCCTCCAAGGGCGTAGACAGGCATCGCTGCGCCTGCGGCCAGCACCTGGAACCGCTCCCACCCAATTCCCGTCGCGCCAGGATGAGAAGAGGTAGGCTTTACCGGGCCCAGGGTCTGTCTCTTATACACATCTCCGAGCCCACGAGACGGACTCCTATCTCGT